>PBFS01000001.1 GCA_002718845.1 Gammaproteobacteria bacterium
GAAGATGAGTTAGTTGACACTTATCAACGAGCATGGGTTGCTACTAGTGCATCGTTGAGTGAGGGCTGGGGAATGACTATGACTGAAGCTGCGCGTTGCGGAACTGCGAGTGTTGCTTCAAATATCCCCGGGCACGTTGATGCGGTTTCGGAGGGAGTGTCTGGCTATCTGTTTAATAATGATGGCGAATTTGAAAGACATCTAGTTTCGCTTCTGTCATCACGTGATAATGCAATAACACTCGGTGAATCTGCTCATCAGTGGTCTTCTCGTTTCACATGGGAAAAAGCCGCTACGGAATCGTTCCGTGTATTGGCGTCAACGAAGAAAACTAATGTATAAGAAAGTTAAATTTCTTATACGTGACCGGACCCAAATATGGGTGCTGTTTTTAATTTCCTATCTGCCACTATTTTTTAACGACCCGGGGCGGGTTGCTGCTGATACAAAAGCGTATTTGTACTTGGACCCGTTTCGCCTTCTTGAACGAGCCGCTTACATGTGGCAACCAGAATTAGCGTTCGGAACCGTCACTCATCAAAACATAGGATACCTCTGGCCTATAGGCCCATTTTTTGCTCTCGGAGATCTACTGTCGATGCCTGATTGGGTGGTTCAACGTTTATGGCTTGGTTCAATTATCCTCGCTGCGGGTCTGGGTGTTCGCTGGTTTCTTAAAACTCTCAGCTGGAAAGGAGGTGCTGTACTTGTCGCTTCGCTCTCCTACATGCTCAGCCCGTATCTTCTCAATTACATTGACCGACATTCCGTAATACTGTTGCCATGGGCAGGTCTCCCATGGCTGATGGCTCTAACTGTTCGTTCATTACGAACCCCTGGCTGGAGACACCCCGCTCTTTTTGGCCTAGTAACGCTCACAATCGGTGGCGTTAATGCCAGTTCTCTTCTTCTAGTAGGTTTAGGTCCATTTATTTGGCTTCTTTGGTCTGCTTTGGATAAATCTGCTACCTGGAAAGAAGTTGGAAAGACTGCTTCAAAGATCGGAACTGCTTTTATAGCAACTGGCGTTTGGTGGATGGCAGCTCTTTTAATTCAGGCTCAATATGGTCTTCCGACTCTTCGTTTAACGGAAAATTACCGAGTTGTGTCGGATGCTGCTACCGCGCCGGAGCTTTTTCGCGGACTTGGTTATTGGTATTTTTATGGACAGGGTCGAGTTGGCGCATGGATAGAACCTTCGACCTTGTATACCCGATGGGCATTGCCTCTTTCTTTCGCCCTTCCCCTGTTAGCTCTCCTTATTTCTGCTTTCGTAAAGTTCCGATATCGCGGTCATTTGCTTGCTTTGATGTTTATATCGATGCTTATCGCTATCGGGTCTCACCCCTACGATTCTCCATCAATCTTTGGGCGAATATTTCGTGAATGGACTCTAAGCGATTCAGGTTTAGCACTTAGGAGCACTCCTAGGGTTTTACCACTTCTCTTGCTTTCAATAGCAGTTTTTCTTGGTGCTGGTATAGCCGCGTTGAGTCTATTTAGACCTCGACTTGAGCATCTAGCAACTATTCTAATTTCACTTCTAATTATCGGTAATCTTTCACCTTTATGGACAGGAAGCCTCTTAGGGGAAACTGTCCAAAGACCTGAGGAAATTCCTGAATATTGGAATCAAACTGCGGAGTATTTGGACTTAAAAGACTCATCTACCCGTGTATTGGAGATACCAGGCGCTGATTTTTCTGCTTATAGATGGGGTAATTCTGGCGACCCTCTGCTCCCGGGATTAATGGATAGGCCTTATGCGTCACGTGAGCTGATGCCTCTCGGTACTGAACCGTCGGCTGAACTGATCGTAGCTTTTGACCGTGAAATTCAGGAGGGGAGATTCGATAAGAATTCATTAGCTCCAATGGCTCAACTTATGAGTGTTGGTGATGTCGTGGTTCGTTCAGATTTACAGTTTGAACGTTTTAGAACTCCACGTCCTGACGAGCTATGGGCTGAACTCGTAGATACTCCAGGTTTTTCTGATCCTGTTGAATTTGGTGAACGTGTTAGTAATATTGCTGGTCCTGAACGCCCGATGTTAGACGAGCACACACTTGCTAGTCCCCCGTCGCACGAAACCCCTCCGCCCTCTGCAGTATTTGAGTTAAAAGATCAAGTAAAAATAGTTCACTTAGCTGATCCATTTCGCCCAATTATTATCTCAGGTGACGCTGAAGGCATAGTCCACACTGCTTCTGAAGGCTTACTGGAAGCAGGCAGACCAGTAATTATGAGCGCCAGTTATGTCGAATCTCCAGATGAGTTAGCTTCGATGCTTACTCCGGAGGCTCGAATAGTGATTACTGACACTAACCGTAAATCTGGTCAGCGTTGGGGGACGATTAGAGAAACCAAGGGTTACACAGAACGTCTTAATGAAGAACCTATCCGTTTAGATTTATCCGATCACCGGTTAAATCCTTTAGGTACGCATCCTTCTACAATTAGCTTTTCTGAACAGAAGGAGACACAAGTAACTGCTTCGTCTTACGGAAATCCTGTGACTTTCACAGCAGGTGACCGACCATTTCATGCAATCGATTCATTCCCTGAAACTTCTTGGACTGTGGGTGCTTTCAACAAAGTTATTGGTGAGGAACTACGCTTATCTTTTGACGAAAAAATCACTATAGATAAAATCAGGTTCGCTCAAGTAAATGGAATCGGTCAAAACCGGTGGATGACTAAGGTCAGAGTCCACTTTGACGATGATCATATAGATGTTGAACTTGATGAAGTTTCACGTAGTGAACCTGGGCAAGTAGTCGAATTTGATTCTTTATTTTCCTCTTCAGTAGCTATAGAAATACTGGAAACCGATGTTGGGGGTCTTGATTATTACGCGGGTGTAACTGGTGTAGGTTTTTCTACAATCAAAGTTAATGACATTTCTCCTTCAGAGTCGATCAGAATGCCTACTGACATTGTCGAAACTCTTGGGCAAGATGTTGGTTCAGAATTCGTTGTTCTAGTTTCTCGTGAAAGGTCTGATCCTCTCGACCCCATCCGTTCTGACCCTGAGGAAATTATCTCTCGAACATTTACGACTCCTTGGGAGCGTGATTTCTATCTAAAAGGTGATGTCCGCCTCTCAACTGATGCAAAGTCTTCACTTATCGATCAGCTACTTGGGTTAGAAAAAATTTCTCTTAAAGCGTCTAGTTCACTGTCAGGTCATTTAAGTTCATCACCACGTTCAGCATTCGACTCGAATTTCGATACTGCTTGGAGGACAGGTATTGGGAATCCGATAAATAGTGCCCTTGTTTATGAAACTGAAAAAGCGGAAACTTTTGAAAACATTACTATTACCTATTTAGCAGACGGGAATCATTCGGTTCCGCGAAAAATCACTTTATTTGCCGATGGGATTCCCGTCTCCTCTCTTTCAACACCAGGAAAAATAACCGAAGAACCCAACGGCCGTGAAACTATTAGCTTTAATAACGAAGCTTTCGATGCTACAAGTATTTCAATAAACTTCGATGAAGTCGCTAATCGCACGACAATGGACTGGTATTCGGGTTTACCGCAGATGATGCCTTTAGGAATCTTGGAAATATCCGGCGTTCCTTTCACGACTGACACAACTAATCACGTTGATTCGGGTTGTCGAAACGATCTGTTAACGGTCAACAACTTGCCTCAAAACATCAGAATTAGCGGTTCTGCTTCTGAAGTTCTCAAATTAGAAACATGCGACGACTCTCCTCTAAGACTTAAACCAGGTGAACAAACTTTGAGAACGAAACCTGGTTTTTTAACAGGATTTGATATTGACAGGCTCGTTTTAATTTCACATTCTTTAGCCGAGCAAAGCGGCGTTAGTCGACTGATGCCAGAAATTTCTAATCTCAAAAACTCACGTACACAACTAGATCTTTCAATTTCAAAGACTCAAGAACCGTATTGGCTTATTCTTGGACAAAGTTTTAGCGATGGATGGAGATTGAAAGGAGCTGGCAGAGCTACTAGCGAGTCTCCAGTCTTAATTAATGGATTTGCCAATGGGTGGCTGATTGTCCCTTTATCAGGTGAATCAATGGACTTGTCTCTCTCTTGGGAGCCTCAAAAAACTGTGTGGACGGCTCTACTGGTTTCAATAATTTCAATCCTTATTTTTTCACTGTTGGCACTTCGTTCATTACCTGACCTCACACAAGCAACTTCAACACCACATTTCAGTAAAAGTAAGGGAGCTTCTTCGAGAAAATTAAGGCTCTCTCACGCAATATTATGCGGTGTTTGTGTTCTCATCTTCTCTCTTTTAAATCTGCCAAATCTGCTACTAATTTCATTAGTTGTGGCTTTGCTCTTCTTTTTGACATTAAGACTGCATATAGCAGACTACGTGCTTCTTCTTTCTTCGTTTTTATTCATGGGGTTAGCGTCAATTCTGATAATCCTCGATCAAATAAAGGAAAGACATCCTCGAGATTTCGTTTGGCCACTATTTTTTGAACGCTTCCACATCTTGGGCGTGGTTGCTATTCTTTTCATCGCTGCAGCAGCTTTTTACGAATTGTTGAACAGTCGCTATGCAAACAACTCTCGCTAGTAAGGTTTTGTGATGAGTTATCCACCAGTTGTTTGTGTACACGGTTTCGGAACCTCTTATAATTCAACCTGGGTTAGCAATGGTTGGACAGCATTACTCGAAGATGCCGGTCGTGAGGTGATCGGAATAGACATGCTTGGACATGGCTCAGCTGAAAAACCGACGGAACCAAGTGCATATGAAAACCTAGAAGAAGACGTTCTCTCTCACTTTCCGGATACTCCGGTTGATGCTATCGGGTTCTCTATGGGGGCAGCTGTTCTTTTACATTTGGCTTCCAACACTCCCGAGAGATTCAATCGACTCGTAGTTTCAGGAGTTGGAAGAAATCTATTTGAGAGAAATCAAAATTTTCGTGATGCAATTGCAAAAGCAGTGGAAACAGGTTCAGCCGAAAATCCTGAACTTAGATACTTCGCTCAACTACCAGAAGCTCCGGACGCTAATCGTGAGGCTTTAGCGGCTTTCATGAGACGAAAGAACTCCCCTGTATTTTCAACTGACACTCTTTCGAATTTGACCACCCCTACCCTTGTTGTGATCGGAGACAAAGACTTCGTGTATCCACCTGATCGGCTAGTAGCTGCTCTGTCAGATGTGAAACTGGTGACCCTTTCTGGAGTGGACCATTTCGCAACTCCAAAGAATTTTGGTTTCCTTGATGCAGCTCTGGATTTCTTGGACGCTCAACCTTTTTAACTCAAAGGTGTTTCTTTTGCTGTGATGGGTCGAGGCAATTCAGTCGTGCCCATCAAAAATTGATCTACCGAAGATGCGCAGCTTCTACCCTCAGCTATAGCCCAAACGATTAATGACTGACCTCGTCCCATATCCCCACACGTAAATACTCTTTCTATTGAAGTTTCGTAGTTTTCAGTCCTGTCGACGTTTCCTCTGTCATCAAATGAAACACCTAACTGTTCAAGGATCGGTGATTTTTCAGGTCCTGTGAAACCTAGAGCTAATAAGACAAGATCTGCTTCTATCTCTTCCTCAGAGTTTTCAATCTCCTGAAAAGACATTTTTTCGTTTTCAAATACTTGTTCGACTCTGTGGGTTTTCAAATATTTGACATTGCCATTTTCTCCCAAAAATTCTGAAGTGTTGATAGCAAATATCCTTTTACCACCCTCTTCGTGCGCAGACGAAACCCTGTAAATCAAAGGCCAGGTCGGCCACGGATTTGAATCTTGGCGGTCTTCTGGAGGGCGGGGCATTATTTCAAACTGATTAACTACTTCAGCACCTTGACGAAGCGCTGTTCCGAGACAGTCAGCTCCCGTGTCTCCACCGCCCATAATCACTACTTTTTTGCCTTTTGCGGAGATCGTTTCGGTATTTCTATCACCTTCTTGAATCCGGTTTGCTTGCGGAAGGTATTCCATTGCTTGGTGGATGCCTTTAAGTTCACGTCCTGGTATTGGCAAGGCACGCCATTGAGTAGCACCCCCAGCGAGTACCACTGCATCAAAACCTTTCATTAGCTCATCTGCAGTGATATCTATGCCGATTTCAGTGTTGGTCCGGAACTCAGTCCCTTCGACTTCCATTTGTGCTAGTCGACGGTCAAGGTGTTTTTTCTCAAGCTTAAATTCAGGTATGCCATATCTTAAAAGACCACCTATGCGGTCTGCTTTTTCGAAAACTACAACCTCATGCCCAACACGTGTTAATTGTTGAGCTGCCGCTAATCCTGCAGGTCCAGAGCCGACTACAGCAACTCGTCTTCCTGTCTGAACTTGTGAAATTACTGGTTTCACCCAGCCCATTTCCCAAGCGTGGTCGATTATTGAAACTTCAACTTGTTTAATAGTGACAGGTGGCTCGTTTATTCCTAGGACGCACGACCCTTCGCAAGGAGCTGGGCATAACCTTCCTGTAAATTCCGGAAAATTATTTGTCGCATGTAGACGATGGCTCGCTTCTTCCCATTGGTCTCTATAAACGAGATCATTCCAATCAGGGATGAGGTTTCCTAGAGGACAACCGTTATTACAAAACGGTATACCGCAGTCCATACAACGGCTCGCTTGAACTTGCAGACGTTCCTTCGAAAAGTCTTCATACACTTCATTCCAATCATGTAGTCGGACTGAAACTGGTCGTCTCTCTGGAACTTCACGATCGTGTTCTAAGAATCCTCTAGCGTCACCCATATCGTTACTTCCTTGAAGCAGCCATGACTGCTTCTGTTTCATCCTTGCCAGACATTTTTGCGGCTTCTGCTGCTTCTAAGACACGCTTATAGTCAACTGGCACTACCTTCACAAAGTGTTCAGCTGAATCATCCCAATCATTTAAGAGTTTTTCGGCGAGATCAGATTTAGTTTCCTCTGCGTATCTGCTTAAAAGTTGTCTGAGCCAACTCGAGTCATCTGAGTTAATTACTTCAAGAATCACCATTTCTGGATTCACTTTCGGGTGAAAGAGGTTCTCTGGGTCATACACAAAAGCAATTCCTCCCGACATTCCCGCAGCGAAGTTTCTACCTGTGTCACCCAGAACTACTACCCGTCCGCCGGTCATGTACTCGCAACCATGGTCGCCTATCCCTTCGGCTACAGCGATTGCACCAGAATTCCTAACACAAAACCTTTCCCCGACCTTCCCGCTGAAAAAAGCTTCTCCAGCCGTGGCTCCGTACAAGAGGACGTTTCCGGCGATAATTTGCTCGTTTGCATTAAATGGCGCTTTTTCAGGCGGGCGTATGTATATTTTCCCCCCTGAAAGGCCTTTACCGACGTAGTCATTTGCATCTCCTTCCAAACGAAGGGAAATTCCAGAAGGAACAAAAGCCCCTAAGCTATTACCCGCAGATCCCGTCATATTTACAGAAATAGTTTCATCTGGTAAACCCTCTCCACCATGTCGTTTGGTCAGCTCATAGCCGAGAAGTGTTCCAACTGAACGATCTGTGTTGTTAATCAAAGAATCAATAACAATTGGCCCATTTCCATCTAAAGACTCTTTTGATTTTTCTATGAGTTCACGATCGAGTACTGCCTCTAGGCCGTGATCTTGGAAAGTGGTTTGACGTCTATCTGTATCGTCGGGTAGAGGTGGGGCATAAAGTATTGGTGATAGATCTAACCCATCTGCTTTCCAGTGAGAAATCGCACTTTCAGTATCAAGAAATTCGACCTGTCCGATGGCTTCTTCAAGGCTTCTGAAACCAAGTTCAGCTAATATTTCTCTGACTTCTTCCGCAATGAATTCAAAAAAATTGACAACGAATTCGGGTTTCCCTGTAAATTTCTTCCTCAATTCGGGATTCTGTGTAGCCACACCAACAGGGCACGTGTCTAAATGACAGGCTCTCATCATTATGCAACCCATAACGACTAGTGGAGCTGTTGCGAAGCCAAATTCGTCGGCTCCAAGTAGAGCAGCTATAACAACATCGCGACCAGTTTTGAGCTGACCATCCACTTGAACGACAATTCTGTCACGTAATCCGTTAAGAAGAAGAGTTTGCTGGGTTTCGGCTAAACCAAGTTCCCATGGAGCTCCCGCATGTTTTATTGACGTTAACGGTGATGCTCCCGTTCCGCCGTCATGTCCAGATATTAGAACAACATCAGCGTGCCCTTTTGAAACTCCAGCCGCCACCGTTCCTACACCAACTTCTGCGACTAATTTTACATGAATACGTGCTTCAGGATTTGCATTCTTCAAGTCATAAATAAGTTGAGCTAAATCTTCAATTGAATAAATGTCGTGATGAGGTGGAGGTGATATCAAGCCAACTCCAGGAGTTGAGTGGCGAGTTTTTGCTATCCATGGGTAAACCTTGTGTCCTGGAAGCTGCCCTCCTTCTCCGGGTTTAGCACCTTGTGCCATTTTTATTTGAAGATCGTCACTATTTACGAGATATTCACTTGTAACCCCAAATCTTCCTGATGCGACTTGTTTTATCGCTGAGCGACGGAGATCTCCATTTTCATCTTGAACGAAACGTTCTGCGTCTTCCCCACCCTCACCAGTATTCGACTTCCCCCCGATTCTGTTCATTGCAATAGCTAGAGTTTCATGCGCTTCGCCAGAAATTGAACCATACGACATTGCTCCAGTAGCGAATCTTTTAACTATCTCCGACACTGACTCCACTTCGTCGACTGAAATAGATTTCTTCCTTAAGTTGTTAAATTTAAACAAGCCGCGTAAAGTTGCGAGTTCTTCAGATTGGGAGTCAACCATTTTCGTGTACTCACGGAATATGTCGTATCGTCGTTCTTTTGTAGCATGCTGAAGTTTAAAAACAGTTTCAGGGTTGAATAAATGGAACTCGCCATCACGGCGCCATTGATATTCACCGCCGGGTTGTAAAGTTCGGTGTGGGTTGGCCCCAGGGTTACTCGGAAAGGCTACTTGATAGTTTTGCTTCACTTCATTAGCTATAACTCCAAAACCAACTCCACCTAAGCGACTTACCGTTCCAGTAAAACACTCACTTATGATTTCATGACCTAAACCAATTGCTTCGAAGATCTGCGCACCAGAGTAAGAGGCAACTGTTGAGATTCCCATTTTTGACATTATTTTCAAAATGCCCTTCTCAACAGCTTTTATGTAACTCCTTCTTGCACCGTTTGGATCCAATTCTGGGCTAAGTCCGTGTTTTCCTTTGTCGATAAGGAAGTCAATCGTTTCATAAGCTGTGTACGGACAAACTGCCGATGCTCCATACCCAAGCAAAGTAGCAATATGATGGACTTCTCTTGCGTCTCCGCTTTCAACGATAAGCCCGGTCGAACTTCTCGTCTTTTCGTTTATGAGATGGTGATGAACTGCTCCCACTGCGAGCAGAGAAGGAATCGGAGCCATCTTTCTCGAGACTGACCGGTCAGAGATAATCAAGATATTTGCACCATCAGCAACCGCTTCAGAAGCAAGTTTTCTCAAGTTGTCCAAACCTACTCTTAAGCCTTCTTCATTTTTTTCAACTTCAAAAATTGCGTCCATTCGGAATACTTTGAAGTCGTTAAATTCGCCACTACCTGTAGCCATTTCAATTTTGCTTAACTCCGCTTCGGTTAGTACAGGACTTGGTAAAAACAATTTCGTACAAGACTGTTCTTCTGGTGATAGTAAATTTCGGTCTGAACCGATATTCACACACACAGCGGTAATGAGTTCTTCTCGAATCCCGTCTAAGGGTGGGTTAGTGACTTGAGCGAAAAGTTGTTGGAAATAGTCATAGAGCTTTCTGGGTCGTTGGGACAAGGCGGCTATTGGCGCATCGTTACCCATTGAGCCAATGGCTTCTTTCTCATCTCGAACCATTGGAGCCAGAAGGAGTTTGATTTCTTCATGTGTGTAACCAAAAACTTGCTGTTTTTCCTGAAGAGACAAACTATCTTCGCGTTCAAAAGAAACTTCAGGGAGTTCACGAAGATGTACAAAATTGTCCTCTAACCACTGAGAATAAGGTTTTTCGGACTCCAAATTCTCCTTAATTTCACTATCACGAACAATCCGTCCTTTTTCCGTGTCGATCAGAAACATTCGTCCAGGTTCAAGTCTGCCTTTTTCTATGATTTTTTCAGGCTCTATTTCAAGCACTCCCACTTCACTCGCCATGACCACTAGATCATCACTGGTCACCCAGTATCTGCTTGGACGTAACCCATTACGATCTAAAACTGCACCAATTAAAGTTCCGTCGGTGAATGCTATGGAGGCAGGACCATCCCAAGGTTCCATTAATGTTGAGTGGTACTGATAGAAGGCACGCCTTTCTGGTGTCATGTTTTCATGATTTTCCCAAGGTTCCGGAATCATCATGAGGATCGCTTCAGGTAGTGAATAGCCCCCCATTATGAGCAACTCAAGAACCTCATCAAAGCTTGCAGTGTCACTTGCTCCAGAAGTGCAAATTGGGAATAATCGATCTAAGTCACCTGAAATTAAATTTGTTTTGAGAAGTGTTTCTCTAGATTTCATCCAGTTACGGTTGCCTTGGACGGTATTAATTTCACCATTATGTGCGATGAACCTGTACGGGTGGGCTAATGGCCAGGACGGGAAGGTATTGGTGGAAAATCTCGAATGAACTAACACCATTGCACTTTCAGTTCGTTTGTCATGCAGGTCTAAGAAAAAACTTCCAAGCTGAAGAGTGGTTAACATTCCTTTGTAAACAATTGTTCTCGAGGAAAGTGATGGGAAGTAAACGCCAGTTTGTTCATTTGTAGAAGATCCCACGCCGGTTAGCATTTCGACATCTTCGTACTCTTCGTAAATTTCACGTTCAGCGCGTTTTCTAAACGGAAAGACTTTACGGTCTAAGTCCAATCCTGAAATGTCATGATCGCTTTTTGCTTTGACGAATATTTGCTTCATGTGAGGCATTGCCTCTTTTGCAGATATTCCTATACCTGACGGTTCAACAGGAAGTTCGCGCCACCCGATTATTTCCAAATCTTCCTCTTCGGCCAGTTTTTCTAATTGCTTTAACGCTCTCTCTATTTGCTTCACTTCATGAGGAAGAAAAGCGATTCCGGTCGCATATTGATTTTCAGGTGGTAAATCGAAAGGCACACCATCTCTGTACAATTTGTCGGGAATTTGCATCAGTATTCCCGCTCCGTCTCCAGTGTTTTTTTCGGCCCCTATTGCCCCTCTGTGTTGTAGCGTGCACAGCGCATCAATACCCATTTGTACAATTTCATGGCTGGCTTCGCCACGTAAGTTGCAGACAAAGTTGACCCCGCAAGAGTCATGTTCAAATCTGGGGTCATAAAGACCTTGTGCAGGTGGAATTCTGCCGTTTTGTAGGTTTTTCCGGTTCTTAGCGCCCATAATCTGTCCATTTATAAATAAATGAATGCCCTGAGCGCCGTTGATCTGGGTGAATTCAACTGGTTACAACTTTAGTGTTTAAATCGATTAATAGGCGTCACGTGTCTAATTTTTTGACTTTATAGCCTTGACCGAACTCCTATATGGCAAAACGAACATTAGTAACATTGGGAATATTTCAAGCCTCCCTATCATCATAAAGATAAGGAGAACTGCTCTTCCGGGTGCTGAAAATCCGTCAACAAAGGAAGATGAGGGGCCGATTTCGCCTAATCCTGGTCCCATATTTCCCAGAGCGCTAAAGACTCCACTTAAAGAGGTTATTAAATCTGAACCTAGAGCAGTAAGAATGAAAGTACCGGCTACTACTAATACTCCGTACACGACTACAAAACCTGCTACGCGTTCGACCAAAGTATCTGGAATGGTTCTACTTCCCATACGAGCTTGCAGCAGTGCCCGCGGTCGTCTTATAGAACGCAACGTTCTGTAGGCATGAGCTAACCCGATCCGTAGTCGCATTATTTTCACTCCACCCGAAGTCGATCCTGTACAGCCACCGAAAATAAGAAAAAAGAGAAGAACTATTTGTGACGAAGATGTCCAAGAAACAAAATCGCCTGCACTGCCACTTCCAGTTGCATTTCCAAACCCGCCACTAGAACCAAGTGTGATCACATTGAATGATGCAACTCGCAACGCACTTGAAAACGACGTGCCATCTAGAGTCAAAAGAAGAGTTACTAAAGTAATTCCACTCATGAGGAGCATGAAAAATGACTTGAATTCCGAATCCGTCCCGTAATCCAGACGACGTTTTTCGATCGAACGCGCATGCAAAGTAAAATTAGTCGCCCCGAGTAGCAATCCGGCCATAATCACTATCTCAATCGAAACACTGTTCCAGTGCCCTATTGACAGATCTCTTGTAGAAAAACCGCCCGTTGAAGCAGTTGTCATTGCATGTGAAATTGCATCGAACAAACCCATTCCACTGGCAAAAAGTAAAACTGACACAAGAGCCGTTAAAAAGGCGTAGATGTACCAGAATTTTTTCGCAGTCTCAGCTACTCTCGGTGCGATTCTTTCTACTCCAGCGCCAGGCGCTTCAGCATCGATAAGACCTAGACCACTAGCTCGAAGAGAAGGAAGAACTGAGACAACTAGCACGACAATGCCCATTCCCCCTATCCATTGAGTTAGTTGTCGGTAAAAAAGTATCCCAGCACCCTGAAGCTCAATCAGGTTATGAGCACCAAAAACTGTTGAACCCGTGCAAGAAAAACCAGAAACTGATTCAAAAAGAGCATCCACGAAAATTTCGGGCGCTCCGATTCCAGCTCTATCAAATGTTCCAGCCAACAAATACGGCACGGTACCCAATAGTGATACCACTAACCAAGTGGCACCTACCGCACTGAATATAGAAGCTTGATCTGTGTCTCCAACCGTCGTTGAAGTAAACAAAATGAAACCTAGAACAGCAATAATCAAAGCACTTAAGAACAAGGCAGTTAGGTCAACGCGAGCATCGAAAAGAGCAATGAGAGCGGTAATTCCAATTCCTAAGGAAAGGAAAAGTAGAGCAATGCCGCAAACATGCAAGCTCGTACTACGGATACTCCGGCTGGCCAGTTTCATGATTTAAAACTGCTCTTCCACCGCAAATACCTTCTTCGAGGTCTTACCAAATTTCTAGACTCTGACAATAAATAACCTAAAGTAACAAAAACAGGCAACAAATAGAGTCGTCCTGAAAGCATCGCTGGAAGTAATGCAAGCCTTTCACCCGGGGAAAATGTAGCAACATCGATGATCGAACCATCAACTCCTCTAATAGGTCCAGCAGTCGTAAGAGCATTCACTGAGGAAACGAAAGCATCATAGACACTCACACCAAGAAGGGTTAAAAGTAGCGAAGTTGAAAAAACAATTGAAAGGAACAAGAACTGAAAGACGACTACTTGCCGCACATTTTGATCAGCAATAATTTCCTTACCTACACGAATCTTCACTACCGCCCTGGGATGCAACTGCCTCACGAGTTCGCGAATCGAAACACTAAAGAGAATACGCAAGCGGAGTATTTGAAACCCTCCTCCTCCTGATAAAGACATGGGTCCAATCGCTATAAGAAGTAACAAAAGAAAAGATGCGGCTACTGACCAATTTCCAAATGGTAGGAAGTGAAAACCAGTCGTTGAAATTGATGAAGAAACAAACAGTAATGACTGACGCAGCGATGAGTGAGACCCACTATTCGTCCAAAGATAAAACAAAATAGTTGAGATGGTTATGAGAGATAAATATGTATGCAATTCACTCGAGCGAAGAGCGAAAGTGAATCGACCTGTTACCAACCTCCAGATGATCAAGAAACTGGTACCAGCAACAATCATTCCCACAATTAATATCCACTGGACAGATGGATCTGTCAGAAAATCGGAATTAGCAGTAAACCCCCCTGTTGAGACCGCACTTAAGGACATTAATAGAGAGTCGAAAAAGCTCATTTTTCCAACTGATAAGAGAAGAGTCACAACAGCTATTGAAACTAGGTGTATTAAGGCAATGGTTTGAATCGTCGCAATTCGTTTCTGAAGAAACATTTGATCAAGTTTCAATTCTGAAAAAGTAGATCCATGTTGCTGGTCGGAGATCGGGAGAAATATTACAGCAGTTAGAATTGCTGTAAACGATCCCAGTAGTTGCGAAAAACTACGGAAGAAAAGCATTCCATTTCCAAAAGTATTTACATCTAAAATACTCAGTGATGTAGTTGTAAAAGCTGCACCGGATTCAAACAAAGAATCATTAAAACTATTCATCTCGCCGATCAGCAGGTATACAAATGACGATGTGAAAATGCACGCCACAAAACCACAAGTAACACCTAACAAGCCTTCAGATTTACTCAGCTTCACGTCAGCTATATATCCGGATAAAAACGCACAGAAGAGAGTGATAAGGGTTCCAAAAATAAGCAATTTGGAAGTGTCTTCCCCACTTCCAGTCAAATCAATAAGACCAGAAGCAATTGAAAGGAATCCAACAACGGACGCTCCGCCTACTATTCCGCGGCACACTGCAACCAAACTTGGAGAGATTAAGGGACTACCTTTTTTAAAAAGACCAGCTCTGAAAGATGGAGAGAGGATCACACGAAAAGAGCTGTGAGTTTGTCGACTGATTCTGGTTTAGCAATAGCGATTACATGATCGTTGGATCGAAAAGTACTCTGTCCACGCGCTATTTGAGCTTTCCCATCACGGACAATGGCACCCACGAGAGCGTCTTTTGTTACTTCCATGTCCGAGAGTGTCTTCCCAACACAAGGGCTTTCGTCAGAAACAGCAAATTCTAGAACCTCAACATCGCCGTGTAGAAATGTTTCTACTGCAGCCACACTCCCCACGTCCCCTCTAACGAATCGTAGAACACTATTTGCAGTTGCAGTTCGGGGACTTAGTGCAGTGTCAACTTGATTTGTTTCCAACAGGTCAAGAAGTTTCAACCTGTGCACTACAGCAATCGTCTCAATTCCGGCTTCGTTGTTATTCTTTTTTGAACGTGCGGAAGTGGACTTCGCATATAAACAAGCTAAAACGTTTGCATCATCTTCACCCGTTAGAGCAATAACGAGATCCTGGCGCGCAACATCCGCCTCTTCGAGCATTTCAACATCCGTGACATCTCCTTCATATATCAGTGCTTTAGCCAGAGTTTCACTTAACTCGAGGGCACGTTCGTGTTTTTTTTCAATTATTGCTACATCGACTCCCCTGTACAAAAGTGACTCGGCTATCATTTCGGCAGTTCTTCCTCCACCCAGCAAAAGCGCTCGTCGCGGCACATCTTTTGCTATTCCGAGTCGATCAGTCACATCTCGCAATGCTCGACTCTTGCAAATTACCCGTAGCAAGTCGCCTTCTCTGAGAACTTCATCCTGCCTTGGAATAATAGTTTTTTCCTCTTGGTCCTCTTCTTCAACTTTTCTAGTGATTGTTCCAACAATAAAGTCCCAATCAGGGTCGAGTTCTCTTCCTAAAGCATGCAATGAAACTCCGACCAATGGTGCGTGGGCGGGCAGACGGGCGCCAATGATGACAACTTCTTCGTCGGCCATTCTTGAAAGATCCATTGCACCGGGATATTCCATTAGTCGTAGGACAGAATCAGCCACTTCCTGATCCGGATCGATGACTAAATGGTCATCAAATTTGTCGAACAGAGCGGATACTTCTTTGCTCCGAAGTTTTCTGGACTCAACGCGAACAATTGTTTTATTAACTCCCGCTTGTCTTGCGAGAAGTGCAGAGAAAAGATTAATTTCATCCTTATTTGTTGCGGCCACGAGTAAATCCGTGTCAGCAATGCCCGCACGCTGCAAAGCAGCTGGATCTGTTCCACTACCATTTATCGCCAGCACATCTAATTCTGCGTCAATCTGTCTGAACCGTTCAGAGTCAAGCTCGATTAACGCTATGTCATGCTCTTGCCGACTAAGGCGATCTGCCACATAAGTCCCAACTTCACCTGCTCCAACAACAATTATTCTCACCTGTTAATACTCCCCCATGGAAACTCTTGCATGTGCGATTTCTCCGAAAAATACCTCTTTGTCACTAACCACGACATCTAGTGGAACATCCCATTCTTCTGGCTGGATCTTTTGAACCACTTGGAAGCTGTGAGCCAAACCAACCAATTTCGGGCGTTTTGATAGTTTTGCAGAATCGAAAGTTTTGTCGTAATAGCCTGCACCATGCCCTAATCTGTTGCCCTTGTGGTCAGTAGCGACAAGTGGCACAATTACTAGGTCCAGTGTTTGCAATTCATCTTCAATTTCCGAAGTGGGTTCGGGAACCCCAAATGCCTCTATTGTAAAATTTCCGTTTGAACGAAAAAACTTTAAATGGCCTGTTTCTTGTATTACCGGAAAAGAAAACACTTTTTCGCTACTTTCAAGAGATTTAGGGTCGATTTCTCCGTTAACAGCAACGTAGGAAGCTATTTTTCTTGCCTCTTTGAAACAGTCTAAACCTTTGACTTTTTCGCACACTTTCAGCGAAGCTGCCTCCACTGTTTCAGGTTTTAGAGTTCTACGCTTTTTAAGCATTCTGTGACGTAAATCCCGTCGCTCCATACATTAAGCGTTACCGATCTTTTATGTTTGCGCCACTTATTTACTGATTTAGTAAGTTAAATATGACACNGAGGTTGGAAGCTCGTATCGNACTTAATACCGTCACTTTGGCTATTATTAGCCATACTGTTCAGCCGTTTAGGTTGTCCACAAATAATTCGTCTAAATACAACCAATGAGGAGACAACCCCTTGGAAGCCATACCATATCTAGCACTTTCATCTGCTCTATTAGCTTTACTTCTAGCAGGCTATTTTTACACAAATGTAAAAGCAGCTTCACCGGGTAATGAGCGCATGATTTTCCTTATGAATGAAATCGAAAAAGGAGCACGAGCTTTCTTACGTCAGGAATACTCCTGGGTGTCCATTTTCGTTGCCGTGATGGCAATTCTCATAGGCATACTTATCGCTCCAGTGGCGTCACTCACTTATATTATTGGTGCAGTCCTATCTGCCACAGCCGGATATGCGGGAATGACCGTGGCCACTATGGCAAATGCTCGAACTGCAAATGCCGCTCAAGACGGCCCCGGTAAAGCCTTGCCAATAGCTTTCCGTGGTGGTGCCGTAATGGGATTTTCTGTCGCTGGTCTTGCTCTCGGGGGTTTAGCGCTTGTGTACATTATTTTCGTATTAGTTGCCAAAGTTGACGATGCCTTTGAGGTAGTAACTGCCTACGGGCTTGGCGCTTCATCAATTGCTCTTTTTTCACGTGTCGGAGGAGGTATTTATACAAAAGCAGCAGATGTTGGAGCTGACTTAGTTGGAAAAGTTGAGGCGGGAATTCCGGAAGATGATCCCAGAAACCCTGCGACAATCGCTGACAACGTTGGAGATAACGTCGGGGACGTAGCCGGAATGGGAGCTGATCTTTTTGAAAGTTATGCAGGTTCAATTATTGCACCNATCTCATTNGTCGCTTTTGCTTTGGGCCTTACAGCTGAGGATGCATCAGTATCCACTAATATGTCTCTTCTTTTATTCCCNCTAGCAATCGCTTTCGCTGGAATGTTGACATCCATACTTGGTTCCTTTCTTGTNCGTGGCGGTGAATCAACTGATAGTCGTGCTTTAAGTCGCGCCCTCCATCTTGGTACTAACGTTGCAATGCTTTTAACAGTCCTAGCAACAATTGGTATCGCCTATTGGATGTTTGGCGATAATGCAGACTTCGACAATCCACTCGGTTTAGCTATCTCAGTGGTTGGTGGTTTACTTGTAGGTTGGGCACTAGGGAAAACAGCAGAATTTTATACATCTGACCACTTTTCGCCAGTCAAAAAAATCGCTGATCAGGCAAAGACTGGACCTGCAACGACAATTCTTGGAGGAATTTCGGCGGGAATGATTTCAGTAGCAGCTTCTGTGGCCTTACTAGGCGTCGGAATCGCCGTTGCATACTGGGGTGGCGAAATGGCCTTTGACTCCTATTACAACCTAGATGGAGGAATTTATGGTATTGCTGTCGCTGCGATAGGAATGTTAGCCACACTTGGCGTTGTAGTGTCAGTGGATGCTTACGGACCAATAGCTGATAACGCTGGTGGAATCGCTGAAATGGCCGAATTAGGGCCTGAAGTTCGAGAGGTAACCGACGCTTTAGATTCACTCGGTAATACAACAGCAGCTGTTGCTAAAGGATTTGCTGTTGGTTCTGCCGCTTTAACGGCACTTGCTCTTTTCAAAAGCTTTGAATTTGCANTAATCGAGGCGGGAGGTTCACTTTCGTTGGACATCGGCCGCGTCGAAGTATTTATTGGACTTTTCTTAGGGGCGATGTTACCTTTCCTTTTTGCCGCATTGACAATCGATGCAGTAGGCCGCGCAGCACAAAAGATGATTGAAGAAGTCCGTAGACAATTCCGTGAAATTCCAGGGCTCAGGGAAGGAGCTGAGGGGGTCGTTCCAGATTCTGCTAGATGTGTAGCGATTTCAACATCCGCTTCCCTAAGAGAAATGCTTGCTCCTGGAATTCTTGCGGTTGTGGTCCCGTTGATATTGGGTTTTGTCAATATCGATTCTTTAGGCGGTTTCTTGGCCGGCGCTTTAGTTGCCGGCTTTTGCCTCGCAATATTTATGGCTAACGCGGGAGGCGCTTGGGATAACGCTAAGAAATACATTGAAAGTGGTGAACTAGGTGGGAAAGGATCAGAACCTCACAAAGCCGCTGTAGTCGGTGACACGGTAGGCGATCCGTTTAAAGATACAGCCGGTCCATCAATGAATATTCTCATAAAAGTAATGACAATTGTTTCACTTGTATTTGCTTCGGCTTTTGTTGGTTAATAACTTCTCTCTTCAAAAACAAACTTGTATATTTTTGGGCTCCGTTCAATAAACGCTGGCACCCTCTTATACAACCATATAACTATCAAAAAAGCAGGCGTGGATAGCAGTACTCCCCCGATCACGTCGCTTGGCCAATGATGGAGTCCGCTTATTCTTGTCCAAAGGTTTAGTAAAATGAGTAGAAACATTAAGTACTTAACTATTGTTCCAGTCTGTGTTTTAGAGTGTTTTTCTGCTAAATAAGCGATCATTCCAAAGATCATTATGGCGTACACGATATGACCGCTGGGGTACCCGCCTTCACCATAGATAAAACTTGATTTGTAAAAAACAAAATTTTCATTTGGCCCAGACCTCTCGACGATGTCGGAGATTCTGGTTAAACCCGTCATAGATCCCGCCAAAACTAGCCCTATTGTTGCGTATCTCCCCCACTGCCAATAAACCAAAATTGAGATAGCGATAAAAAGCAGTGGAGCACCGATATCAGTAATGGGGGCATCAATAACGTCTCCAAAAAAGTCCACAAATCCTGGTGTATTTTCATACATCCATCTACTCATGCCTATTTCTCCCCAGAGTATGCCGTTCTCTGAAACTGCGAAGGAGAATATGAGTGCACAAACAGTAGAAACTGTGGCCATTAAGTAACCGATCTGAGATTTCAAACTTGTGTTAGCTTTCATGAATTTTTATAACAGTTCTGATTCCAGTTGAATTTCTTAAATCAGTTATTCCCAAGTTTATGTCATCCAATGAATATGTTTGACTAATCATGTTTTCCAAATCCAGTAGACCTCTTTGCCAATAGTCGATTAGAAGTGGTATATCTTCTTTAGCGTTACATGATCCCAAAAGAGACCCCAATAACCGTTTTTCACTCATCATCAGATGCAATGCAGAAGAAAATTTTAGTTCATCATCGGGAGGTGGGGCTCCCACTATTACGGTTGTTCCACCAGCCCTAGTTACAGTCATACCAACCGCAATTAGTTCGGACTTTCCTACAGCATCAAAAGCGTAGTCAACTCCTCTTCCTGTCGTTAATTCCATGACAGCATTGATTAAATCATCCGCATTAGGATCAATAACGTTAGTTGCTCCTAATTGCAGAGCCTTGGCCCTTCTTTCTTTAACGGGATCTGAAACAATAACCTTTTCGGCTTTAGCAATACGCGCCCCCTGCACCACAGACAGTCCTACACCTCCCAAACCCATAACAAGGACAGTTGAACCGGGAGCAACTTTTGCAGTATTAAGAACAGAACCAACACCCGTTTGCACTCCACAACCTATTAAACAAATCGTCTCTAAAGGAATGTCTTTTTCTACGCGGACAATATTTCGTTCTTCTAAAACTGTGTATTCAGCAAAACCACCTACTCCGAGACCCTGATACACAGGAGATTCATTTCTTTGAAACGGTGTACTTCCATCTGGGAACGTCCCAAAAACAAAGGTTTGCCCTCTTTCACAAAGTGTGTGTCTTTCAAGGTTGCACATCTCACAATCGCCACAGGGTCCGATAGGAGTCATCAGCACGGAGTCGCCTTTAGTTACTGATGTAACACCTTCACCTATTTCTTCCACAACACCGGCGGCTTCGTGTCCTAGAATCATGGGAGTTAACTCCAATGAATCTAAAACGCTCACATCAGAATGACAGATTCCGCAATACTCAGTTTTGATTAAAACTTGGCCTTCATTAGGTCCAACTAAATCAACATCATTAACAAGAGATAACGGTTTTCCGATTCCTGTGTGCAAAGCAGCTTTCATATGACTATTTCCATCCGGAGGTGGCACCTCGTGTCATTCCGAAAGGCCCAGAAGGCCAACGAAAACAGTCAGTCATCAGCTGATCTATTTGATCGCGATCAGCAATGCCTTCATTAACAACAGCAGAGGCTTCTTTAATCATTGCGAAATAGACACGGTTTGTTACATAACCCCAATTCGTATCAGTGTCACTAATAACTATCGGGTTCTTACCGGCTGATTCGGCAAGAGAAACAACAGTATCCACTGTTTCTTGAGAAGTTTCTCTTCCCCTTACGATCTCAGCCAACTTCATTACTGGCGCCGGAGACGCCCAGTGCCATCCAATAAACCTGTCTGACCTTTCAGTCGCTGCTGCCATTGCAGAAATTGGGAACCCGCTTGAATTGGAAGCAAAAATTGTTCTATCAGATGCCGTTTCATCAAGTTCCTTCCAAAAAGACACTTTCAGATCGAATCTTTCCGGAATTGCTTCAATGATTAAATCTAAATCATCGAAGTCTTTTACCTCGGTTGTAAAACGTAACCTCTCCAAAGCGTTGTCAGCCTCTTCGACGGTTAGCTTCCCTCTCTCAACCGCACTTCTAACTCCGAAACGTCCAGAATCCACACTTGTTGAAGCGGTATTTAAAACCTCTTCATCAATGTCACGACATACCACTTCACAACCAGAAAGTGCCATCACCTGAGCAATTCCAGAACCCATTACACCAGCTCCGGCTACACCAATCATATAATTTTCATTACTCATTTTTTATCCTTCAACTTTTGGGCAACACAATCATCGGATCTTTCGCTTCACCACCTGTACGAACTTCAAAGTGGAGATGATTACCTGTCGACCGGCCAGTCGACCCACACTTTCCAATCAAATCTCCTGTCGCTATCTCCATACCGGTAGACACTAAGAGTTCATTTAAATGTGCATAAAGCGTTATAACTGGTCCTTCGTGCTCGAGAATCACTGTTTTACCATAAGAACCTTTAGCCCCAGCAAATAGAACTTTTGCCTTTTTAGCCGCCCAAATTGGTTGATTCCGCACACAATCAAAATCAACTCCGTTGTGCATTCGTTTTACTCCTAAAGTCGGGTGGGTTCTCATTCCGAATGTAGATGTTATTTTACTACTCTTATCGATTGGCAAAATAAAACCTTGGCCTGACTCTTTCGTTAAATCTGGAGCTGATTTTCGCAACTCTTCCGCAATTAAATTGTCGATAAGTATTGCCATTAAATACTGTTCACGCTTCCAATCCGCAACGTCAGCTTCAGCTAATTCAATGCGATCTTGAACCTCATCTCGCGCTGTCTCTCTTTCTGAAATCCGACTATCAAGGACCAATAAACCGGCTTCTATCTCAAGTTGATTTCGTTCTGCATCACGGATGGCCTGGTCAGCCGAACGTGCTATCTCTTCTTTATCTGCTTCNAAAGCTCTTAGTTGGTCTACTAAATCCCCNTGGTCACCAGACACTGCACTGAGGATGGCTGATTTTCTAACGGCACTCGACATATCNTCAGATTCGAAGAATGAACTTGGATTCATACTAGAAACGTAGACATCGACTGCCAGATCGCGTAAACGTCTCCTTAGGTCTTCAATCCCTTTAACAACTTGGTCAGTTTCAACCCAACGAAGTGTAGCTTCCGCTTCTGCGGCCTCTATAGCCTGTCTTGCCGCCTCAATCTTTGCTTGTTCCATTGCGACGGCAGCATCTAGATCGTTTAGAGCCTGCACAACTGCCTCGTCATCAGCTTCCGCGAGTTTCAANACAGCNGCNGCATCNGCNCGTCTATTTGAAGCGTCTTGTTTCTTCTCGCGAGCTTCGCGAATCGATTCTGTTTCCCCAATCGCCATTTCACCTGTTGAAACAAAGAGAAACGATACGAAAATAAAAAAAAGGGAATAGCGAATTCGTTTCTTCACTCTCGCACTTTAACGCGAAAGAAGCCTCCTATATAGTCAGAAAGGGTAGAGATCCGCATCGACATTTTAAAAAATAACAATTACTATCAACGCGATGGGGAATATATTTAGCGATGAGTTTTCACCTTTAGAAGGGTTGCGTGTTCTTGACTTATCTGATGAAAAAGGTGAACTTTGCGGCCGCATACTGGGTGATTTGGGTGCTGATGTATTGAAAATCGAATCTTCGAATGGTGCGGTGTCCCGATCCTTGGAACCATTTGCCCCAGATGGAACTTCCTTATACTTTGCTTACCGCAACCTAAATAAGCGTTCAGCATCAATCGATTTTCACACTACAGAAGGTATCGATGAACTTTTCGCCTTAATAAAGCAAAGTGACGTTTTAATCGAAACCTTCTTACCCGGGACCCTCACGGAACTTGGGATATCAACCGAACTTTTGCTTTCTGAAAATCCCTCTCTCATAATCGTTTCCCTTACCGACTTTGGACAAACAGGACCCGATTCTTCTTTTGTAGGTACAGATGAAGTCGTTTTTGCACGTTCCGGTTGGTTGTCAGTCTCTGGTGTGATTGGCAAACCCCCATTATTAGCACCCGGAGCAATCTCTTATGACACACTCGGAATAGTTGGCGCTTATGCAACCCTTCTCGGTATTTTGCATCGAGACCGGAATGGCATCGGCCAACATATCGATGTTTCTGCAGTTGAAGCTCTATCTCAAATGAATACATGGGGTATTCCAAATGCTTCCGCAAGTGAAGTTTCTGGTGGGCCAGCCACACTTATAAGGTCTGGCGACAGTCCCCTGTACCCTCATATCCCTTGCGCCGATGGTTTCGTTAGACAAGTAATTTTAGCTCCAAGACAATGGAGAGCACTTTGGGAATGGATGGGATCGCCAGAAAGTTTCGCTGACGAATATTGGGAAAGCACTATTAATCGATACTTGAATCTTGATGTGATTAATCCTCTTTTCTGGGAACACTGGAAAAACAAACCAATGATAGAAGGCTGCATCGAAGCTCAAAAACGCGGTGTTATAGCCACTCCGATGCTCAAACCTTCTGATGTCTTAGCTAATACTCATTACAAGTCTCGTGGAACTTTCCAAACTCTTGAAATTGCGAACGGTGTCACTGCTCCCGTTATGTCAGGTTTTGCTGAAGTTGATGGTAAACGTGTTGGATACAGATTCCCTGCCCCAACAGTTGACCAAGATGACCCAGAATTCAACCAGACTCCTTTCCCTCCTCCCACCAAATCTCTTACTCCTGCCGACCTACCTCTTGAAGGTTTGAAAGTAGTTGACTTTGGACACGGAGGAGTTGGAGTCGAATGCGGACGCATGCTCGCCGAATATGGTGCTGATGTTATAAAAATAGAAAGTTGGGAGTATCCAGATTTCATTAGAATTGTGCTTGGCGGCACCATGACAGCTTCTTTCGCTTCATCAAATAGAACCAAACGCGCATTTGGTGCAAATTTAAAGAACGAAAAAGCTCGCGAAGTGGTGCTTGAACTCATCAAAAAGTGTCACGTCGTAATTGAAAACAATTCAACTGGAACTATGGATGCACTAGGACTCGGTTATGAGGCGATAAAACAAATCAACCCTGATGCGGTAATGATCAGCAGCCAGTTAATGGGTAGTAAAGGTGATTTTGCTAACTGGAATGGCTACGGCCCAACTATTCAAACCGTAAGTGGTTTGTCGTGGCTTTGGGCATTTAAAGATGGAGACCCTCCACCTGGAACTACAGCAATTCATCCAGACCATCTAGCAGGTCGCCTTTCTGCAGTTTTCGCCCTTGCTGCAATTGTTAACATTAATCGTGGTGCGATCGGTAACCATATTGAAGTGGCACAAGTCGAAGTACTGCTTGGAACACTCGGTGACCTTTTCTGCAAAGAAGCTATTGAACCGGATTCAGTAATTCCTCAAGGAAACGACTCTGATAGAGGGGCTCCTTGGGGACCTTTTCCATGCAAAGATGAGGAAGCGTGGTGTGTCATCTGCGTTAGAAGCGATGACGAATGGGGAAAACTTTCTGCTCTAATGCAACTTGATTCTGCAGTAGCAGAAAAATATTTGTCCAGCACCTACAGAATCGAACAGAGAGAAACTCTAAATTCCATAGTTTCCGCATGGAGTACTTCATTATCTTCGCTAGAGGTCGAAAAACTATGCCAAAACGCTGGAATTCCTGCCGGTCGTGTTTTAAATGCAGCTGAACAATTAACTGATGAACATTTACTCGCCCGAAATTTCTTACCAAAAGTTGAACAGTTAGGTGGAGTCGGCGAAATCACCCTTGACGGAGCATGTATAAAAGGGTCAAAAATGGCGTCTCCCATAATTACCCGCGCTCCTCTTATAGGAGAGCACACCGAAGAAATCTGCCGTGAAGATCTTTCAATGGAAAGAGAGAAATTCGAATTACTTATAGAAAGTGGAGCGCTGGAAATCATAAAACCAGACTCTTAAGAATTACTCCATTCCTAATTCTGAACGCATCGCTAGAAAAGCTTCTTCAAATGTATTACCACGTTCGGGTAGATGAACAGCTACTTGATTAATCACACCTTCGAACGAAAAAGGGGCGGTGTACTTTTCTGACACAGGTGAAAGCGAATCTCTTCCGATATCCATACCTGTACTACCCAACATTCTAATAACAAAAGGGATTTCCATTTTTCCTACTTGCTCTCCATCTATCAGGAGAGTTATTTCACCTGCTGGATCCTCGCGTTCGAGATAAACCCCTACTTTTACATCACCATCAGGAACAGTTATTTCGCTTTCGAGGATCTTGTGGTCGTAAAAAATATTGTAATCAAACATAAGTCGCTCATCTTTTATAAAAAGCGACAACCCAACGTTTGATCCTCCAATGGCAAGAAGAACACCATTTTCTTTTTTGTTTCGTTTAATGTCAGCTTCAATAACAAATGATCTATTCCCCATATTCGCAGCAACACCTGCCGGCATGTGAGAGATTGGATGACGATAAATATAAGTCCTTTTAGCGTGTGGTGAACCCTTTCCTGTTGATGAGCGAAATAGTTCAAGTGTCCTGTCATCTAAGGGTAAGACACCATGTTTCTCAGCTTCCTCCCACCACATCTGAATCATTTCTTTTAACCGTTCCGGTTCAGCTTCAGAAAGATTATTGGTTTCCGAGACATCGCTATCTAGGTGAAATAATTCCCATTCTTCATCATCGTAATCTTGTCGAAACTCATGACGAGATACAGCTTTCCAGCCATCGCTCCAGATCGCTCGATGTCCGAACATTTCAAAGTATTGAACCTTTTTGCGCGTTGGTTCAGATTCAGAATTAAGCAAGTATGCAAAACTCGTACCAGCAACTTCAAGCTGTTCAATACCATTGAAAATCTGAGGAGCTTCCAATCCGAGTATCTCTAAAATCGACGGCATCACGTCAGTTATGTGATGGAACTGATCCCTCTTGCCGCCTTTATCCTTAATCACCTTCGGCCAACGGATAATGAATGGGTCTCTAACTCCACCACCGTGGGTTGTCTGTTTATACCAGCGCATGGGGCAATTGCCGGCTTGTGCCCACCCCCACGGGTAGTTTGTGTGTGACTTTGGTCCCCCAATGTCATCCAACTTTTCAACTGCTTTATCTACATCTTCTGGGACCATATTAAAGTATTTCATCTCATCCATCAGGCCCGTTGCTCCACCTTCTTGACTTGCCCCATTGTCGGAAAGAAGCATGATAATTGTGTTTTCTTTCAGACCCATGTCATCTAAATACTCCAACAAACTTCCGATTTGTGCATCAGTGTGATCAAGCATGGCGGCGAACGCTTCTTGCAATCTGCAAGCGAAAACTTTCTGATTTTCTCCTAGGGAATCCCACTCTTCGACTCCTGGATTTCGATCGGCTAAAACAGTGTCCGCGGGAATTACTCCCAACTCTTTCTGCTTCATAAACCACTCTGTGCGTATCTGATCCCATCCCGTATCAAATTTGCCACGATATTTTTTCAGATATTCCTCTGGAGCTTGATGTGGCGCATGTGTCGCCCCAAATGTCAAATATAGGAAGAAAGGTTGTTCTGGATAAATAGACTTGGAGTCATTTATGAATTTGCAAGCATTCTCAACAAGATCTTCGCTTAGATGATAGTCCTCCTTGTCCCCTGGCCTTTCAATGTGATGGTTATCGAGTGTTAGTTCAGGGTGAAATTGGTCTGTTTCTCCTTGAAGAAAACCATAAAAACGATCAAACCCACTTTGTGTCGGCCAATGATCAAAAGGCCCTGCTCCAGAAGTTTCTTCCATTGGTGTCAAATGCCACTTACCCACGCAGTATGTCCCGTAGCCTTCGTCACGAAGCAATTCAGCTATGTTCGCTGCATGTTTTGTTACTCTGCCACGTAAATGAGGGAACCCGCTCCTCATGTTCGAAACGGCTCGCATTCCAACGGTGTGGTGATTACGACCTGTTAAAAGACATGCACGAGTTGGAGAACACAATGCAGTTGTATGAAAATTCGTAAACTGTAGACCCTCTTCCGCCAATTTATCCATGTTTGGTGTACTGATGGAAGATCCGTAACACCCAAGATGAGCAAATCCCGTATCATCAAGGAGAATCACAACTATGTTCGGACTCCCAGCGGGTGGTTGTTTAATTTCGGGCCACCATGGGGTTGAATCCTCGTAAGTTTTACCAATTACACCTTCAAATTTTTCCATATTTTCCTTATTGAATTAAATTACTCATCAGAAAAGCAGTGCGTTTCTTTGCCGATAGTACAATGAGACTCTTGTGAATAGTAAAAAACCTATCATTTCAGGCATCTTCCGCGAAGATGAGTGGTCAGAAAATACGAACTTCGATTTTTCTGATATCACCTATCATCGATCAATAAAACATGGAACAGTCAGGATTGCTATTAATAGGCCCGAAGTTAGAAATGCCTTTCGCCCCAAAACTGTTGACGAACTTTATTCCGCTCTAGATCACGCTCGAATGACTACTGATGTTGGTTCGATACTTCTAACTGGTAATGGTCCGTCGCCAAAAGATGGCGAGTGGGCTTTCTGCTCTGGCGGCGATCAACGAATTCGTGGAAAGAGTGGTTACGAGTACGACGACGATACGCCTCCTTCAACAACTGGCAGGCTTCACATACTCGAAGTCCAAAGGTTAATTCGATTCATGCCAAAAGTCGTTATTGCCGTTGTACCCGGTTGGGCAGCTGGTGGAGGCCATAGTTTGCACGTGGTTTCAGATCTGACACTCGCTAGTCGAGAGCATGCCAAATTTAAACAAACAGATGCCGATGTAGCGAGTTTCGACGGCGGTTATGGATCTGCTTACCTCGCCCGACAAGTAGGCCAAAAATTTGCTAGAGAAATTTTCTTTTTAGGGCACACATATAATGCAGAGGAGGCGTTCCAGATGGGAATGGTAAATAAAGTAGTCGAGCATGATGAGCTCGAAGTGGAAGCGTTGGAGTGGGCAGCCGAAATCAACTCTAAAAGCCCTACAGCAATCCGTATGCTAAAATTCGCTTTCAATTTGATTGACGACGGATTAGTTGGTCAACAGCTTTTTGCAGGCGAGGCAACGAGGCTTGCTTACTCCACCGATGAGGCTTCTGAGGGACGTGAGGCATTTTTGGAGAAACGCGAAAGAGATTTCTCCTCTTTTCCTTACTACTACTGAAAACTACCTGGCAAATCCCGTCTCTCTCTCAGCTCTTTCCACACAGCGTTTAACTCCCTCCATTATGAGATCCGTCGCATCACGAGGAAGCTTTTCGTCTACAGCTCCTAAATACTCGCAACGCAAAACCACCTTCTGACGGTTCCATGGTTTCATGAAAGGGAGGTACTTTCCTCTGGGCCAGAGAAGTTCACTACCACTAGCTCCTGAGGCCACAACTGGAAACCCTGTTTGTGAAGCAAGTTTCCCAACGCCGATATGGCCTCTAGAAACACCTTCTTCCATCCATTCGGATCGTGGGACTACTCTTCCTTCTGGCATAATCGCCACTGACCATCCCGAATGTAGAGCTTCTGCTGCTTGCTCTATGGCTTCGTGTCCTTGCACGGGAATACATTTCAAGTAGCGAAGAAGTGGCCCTATAAACGGGTGTTCAAAGTATGATGCTGCCACTAAGGCCCTAATAGGTTGACCCCAGTGCAAAAATGTGGGGCCAGCTATCAATAGATCCGAAAGGCTCCTGTGGTTGCAGGCATATATAGCTGGTCCAGTTATTTCAGTCGGTACGTCTTCTACTTCTACCTCCGCTAATTT
The DNA here is from genome assembly GCA_002718845.1 of Gammaproteobacteria bacterium. Taxonomy (GTDB): domain Bacteria; phylum Pseudomonadota; class Gammaproteobacteria. Next base: position 28,824 of record PBFS01000001.1, read on the forward strand.
TGATGTAAACAATGTGAGATTGCGAAATGATTTTTGAAGGCTTTGTCGATCATTATCATTTATGTGCATTGTGACAACCTATAAAAGTATTATGCCTGGACAGTCCTTCATTCTTTAACCATAAACATACCGGGGCATCTATTTCCAAATCTGTTATTTCTAATTTGAAATTGTGTTGAGAGTCAGTTTCAATTGAAATTGACTCTTGATCATTTGTTCCTCCAATAAAAACTTTAAGGCCACCTTCTGGATGGTCTGGATCGTAACCCCAACCTGTGAAGATGTGGGTTGATTCGACTTTCTTTATATCTACAACCTTCCCGATTGGAACGTCTCCCGCTGTACGAGTACTCAAACGCAGATTCTTTTCTTCGTCATTTCTACAATCTGGTAACGTTTCATAACTCCACTTGTCACTAGGAAAAGTCCTAAGAATTTCTCGTACTATTGGAAGTGTTAAAAATCTACGATCATGTAACAAAACAATGGCGCCACCTGCGAATCGTTTAACAATGTGGTTCATTGCTTCTTCTATTGAAGTGTCATTCCATTCCTGAGGGTCGACGGTCCACCCAATATGTTTCATGCCTAATGAGCTAGCAGTCTCTAGGACATATTGATTTTTTTCACCAAATGGAGCCCTGAAACAACTGGGGCGAAAACCTACCATCTTTTCAGTAATTACGGAGCTTTGATCTAGCTGAAATTTTGTCCCGATTTCTTTTTCCTTGCTCAAATCTCGGTGGTTCCATGAGTGATTTCCAATTGCATGCCCGCGATTTAAAAGATCTTGCAGGTCGTCATTCCCCCAGCGCTCTTCGAGCCGACTTCCGATAGGGAAAAATGTCGCCTTAGCTCCATTTTCATCAAGGAGCGCCAATAGTAAGGGGGTGAAAATAGGATGTGGACCGTCGTCGAAGGTTAGATAAATAGTTTTATTCGATTCCAAACCTGACGCACTACTGCCGAGCAAGAAGGAAAAAGCTGGAACTAAAAGTATTCCTACAGCAACAAGTCCAATAACCCGTTTAACTCTGTTATGTAGTTCCATAGATGCGGTCACCAGCGTCACCCAATCCAGGCATTATGTATCCCTTCTCATTCAATCGTTCGTCTAGTGAAGCTGTCCAAATCTCTACATCAGGATGTGTTTTATTCAACGCCTGGACACCTTCTGGAGCGGCTAAAAGGCAAAGGAATCTGATTGATGCGGGTTTTTCTTCTTTGACTCGCGACAAGGCAGCACTGGCAGAGTTGCCTGTCGCTAACATTGGATCAACAACTATTGTCATTCCATCTTTTAGAGGCGGAAACTTGCAATAATACTCAATCGCTTCCAACGTGTCGTGATCTCGATATAAGCCAACGTGCCCTACTCTTGCGTTTGGTATGACCTGAAGAACGCCTTCAAGCAGGCCGTTGCCCGCACGTAAAATTGATACGACTGATGGAACTTCACTTAGTTGAGGCATTTTGGTTTTCACAAGTGGGGTTTCAATTTCGACTTCTCGGGTTGGGAGTTCTCGAGTAACTTCATAAGCGAGTAAAAGGCTTATCTCATTCAGTAAGATTCTAAAACTTTGACTCGTCGTATCTTTTCGGCGCATCTCCGTCAGCTTGTGCTGAACAAGCGGATGTTCCACTATGTGCAGACCTGTTGTTGCTTCTCTGTCCATATGGCAACAATAGGTCATACGCTTCACTTCTGCTTTAAGAAGCGCATAGATTTAAAATTATATCTATTGATCTCTTTCTATTATGGGTCTAGATTGCTCCGGTTACTTTAGTTTCTTATTTTTCATTGGAGCATTATGAGTGTAAAACCTTTAACAATTTGGAAGACAGTAATCCCAGAAAATTGGATTGATTACAACTCTCATATGACTGAAGGATATTACGGCGTTGCCTTTGCTAATGCTTCCGATGAATTTCTTATTCACATAGGCTTCGATTCCAACTACAGAACTAGTAATGGGACGTTTTATACAGTGGAGGCCCAAATAAGATTCCTAGAAGAACTGAAAGAAGGTTCAGCGATTCACACTGAAACGATCCTCGTTGGGTGCGATCCAAAAAAAATTCAACTTCATCATGCCCTATATGACAGTGACAACTTGACTCTCGCCGCAACGCAAGAAGCAATACTGCTTCACGTGACAATAATTGACGACATCCCCAGTGTCTCTGAAATTCAGGAACCTCTAAAACAGAATCTGATAGAGATTAATGATCTGCACTCAAAAATTGAACGCCCACACTATTTGGGCAACGGGATAAGACAAATCAAATGACAACTGCTTCTTCTAGCACACCAACTGTCAAAACACTGCTTGGTATATGGGCTTTATTCTTGGCTTTTACTTTTGTCCAGTTAGGTAACGGCATCCAGAGAGTCTTATTACCAATCAGAGGAGAAAGTGAAGTTTTTCCTCCCGCCACTATGGGGTTCGTCATGGCTTTCCATTTCGCCGGTTACTTAATAGGGGCGAAGTTTGCACCCATGAGTTTACGTTCAGTTGGCCATATCAGAGTCTTTTCGGCCATGGCTTCTCTTGCCTCAGTTGGTGTGCTTATCAATTCCGCTTTTATAACCCCCTTTACCTGGTGCGGGATTTATTTCATCGGAGGTGTATGCAACGCAACAATTTTCGTAGTTCTTGAAAGCTGGCTAAATGACAGGGCAACTAATGAAAATCGCGGACAAATATTAGGCAGTTATATGGTGGTTAATCTTGCTGGTAGTGCAGGTGGTCAACTTCTCGCCAATTTAGGTGATGCAGACGGATTTAAGATGTTCATCTTTTCTTCTGTTCTACTTTCTCTAGCAATAGTCCCCATGGCTCTTTCTGCTTCTTCTAATCCGCCAACTCCAACAAGTTCTTCGATGCCTTTCCGAGAACTCTACAAACTCGTCCCCTCTGCTGTACTCGGAACAACTTTCGCATCTTTCGTACAAGCCGCTATGTCAAGTATGGCAATAGTTTTTGCAATAGAAGCTGGTATGTCAACGAGTAAAGCGACAGTTTTTGTTGGCGCGGGTCTAACGGGAGCAATTATTCTTCAAATACCTCTCGGGCGCCTTTCAGACAAATTCCCGCGCCGAATAATTATTCTGGCATGTATTTTTATTTCAACCATTGTCGCTGTACTACAAGCGCTACTATCTAATTCGAGCAACCTTCACATTGTTTTGAATTTACTATTCGGAGCGTTTGTATTTCCTTTGTATGGACTGTTTGCCGCTCTAGCGAATGACTTGGTACCGTCTGATAAACGTGTTTCTGCCTCATCTACACTGGTTCTAGCTAGTAGTGCAGGTGCAGTCGTAGCGCCACTTGTTATTGGATTTCTATTAGGACATTTTGGACCTTCTTCTTATTTTCTCGCTAATGCTAGCGTTCTTGCATTCATTGGTCTCTACATTTCTTACCGCACCCGTGTCAAAGAAGCGGTTCCTGTCCAAAAGCAATCGCCTTTCATTCCGTTGACAGCACGATCTGGGCAAATTGCACACTCTCTGGGGCGGTGGATAAGAAATCCGCTTTCTGTATGGCCAAGAGGGAAATCAGATTCAGAATAACATCTATTTATTTAGCTGTTGAATTAACGCTGTAAACCCAGGATCTGTTTCCAGTTGAGATTTAGGAACTGTTTGCCCAATCAATGTTCTTCTTCTGAGTAGGTCATCTGAGTCGTAGATGAACTCGTATTCTTTCATAACTGATATTTCTGCTGGACAGTAATCTATATTTTCACTTAATCTTTCACCCGTTGAGGGATCATCAGAAATCATTTCTATTACATTAAAGGAACGCGATCCGTGGCGTCTCCAAAGTTTCTTTGTTTCATCAGTATCAATCCCAGTATTCCTCGCAGAGTGAAAAAAAATGGACCTTTCCGCATCAGATGGTTCGCCATACCAACGGTTGGTGGGTTTTGAAGCCTTATATCCAAGATCTTCTAAAGAGCTGACGACTTCCTCGCCAACGTTTAAACAGTCTGAGAGTTTGCCACCTAATACGGAGATCATTCGATACCTACGGTTTGTTTCAACTGCATGCTTTCTCGACAATTCGGTCCAATCCTTGTCTTGGTCAACCCCGCCTTTTGGAATTACAAGTGGTCTGACCCCAACTCTTTCGGCTATCACGTCCTCTGCCACAAGTGGTTTAGAAAGGGCAAGTTTTCTATTCGCTTCTTTAAGTAAGAAATCTACATCATCACTGTCAACAGAAACTTCATGTTCTTTTACGCGTTCATCAGTCGTTCCTATTACAGAGCATCCACCCATTGGTATGACATAAAAAAGCCGTTGTGTTGCATCAAAGAACGCCAATATTCGTCCGGAGTCAGTGACTCGAGGAACTACCAAATGGACACCTTTTGAAAAAACAAGCTGGCTTTCGGTTTTAGTATTAGTCATGTTGCAAATTTCTTTTACTTCTGGGCCTGCAGTATTTACAAGCACATCAGAAGTTGTTTGAAACTCTTGATCTAATATTTCGTCTCTTACTTTTAAATTCCATCTTTTCTTGGAATATCCAGCTTCTAGGACGGTCATATAGTTGCCGACTGCGGCACCTCTGCTTTTGGCGTCTGCGATCATTTGGATGACAAATCTTGAATCATTGTCGACAATCAAATGGTCAGAATATTCAATTCCTCCGATTAAATTGTCGGCTCTTACGGAAGGCTCAAGTCTTTTAATAGTTCTCGGTGATCGGTAACGCGGTCTTTTAGTAGCAAATTGGCCAATACCCCAGTAGGCATTGGCTCCAAGGGAGGCGAACCAGGGAGCAAAAGGGGAAGAAGAGTCAAGAGCTGCAAGAAACCTCTTCTCCACTAATCGTGATGGGTAAGCACGAGCTAGTCGGTTCCTTGAATGGCATAATTCCATTACAAGTTTCAATTCGTAGCTTTCCAGGTATTTGAATCCGCCCCACACTAAATTTGATGATTCTTGGCTTACTCCTGAAGCGAAATCTTTTTTCTCGAATAATCCGACGTTTGCACCATGAGATCGCATAGCCAGAGCTGAAACAGCTCCATTAATACCACCTCCGATAATAAGTGCATCGAAATGTGTCTTTGAAATTGCTTTAATGTTCGCAGAACGTTCTTTTTCAATTTTCGGAGATATTAGTTTCATGCCGAATTGATTTCCCCACTTGGAAAAGCCTTAACAAAGCCTCTAATTTCAACGCTTTTGAACAAACCAGCAATTGCATAAGGATCATTCTCAGTAAAATCCTTAACCTGAGAAATGTCTTCCATTTCAAGCACGATTAAAGAACCGCACATATTTCCCTCTTCATCTAAAAGAGGGCCAGCAAAAACTAGAGGAGAGTTCATTAGATGTGCAAGATGTCTCTCTCGGGTGTTCATTCGAAGCTGAAGAGAATTTTCTTTATCTAGCGCATAAACAGCAAAAAGCATTTCGACCTCCTTTCAGATCGTACCCTTTCAATTGTCAAGAAAAGTTAGTTAATTGTTCTACAAGGTATATTCTTTTACTAAAAGGGAAACTATGACTTCTATTGAGTTGTTGATCGACGGATTAGATTTTGGTGAAGGACCTCGCTGGCACAACGGACTGCTTTGGTATTCAGACTTTTTTCAGCATCGCGTATACACAGTTTCACTTGATGGAAGACGGGAAGTCGTCTTGGATTTAGGTGATGAACAGCCATCTGGTCTTGGCTGGCTTCCTGATGGAGATCTCCTTGTTGTTGGAATGCTAGACCGTAAAATATTGCGCTACGACGGCACCGATACAACTGTCCACGCTGAGTTGGATGACATCGCCACTTGGCATTGCAATGACATGGTCGTTTCGAAAAGTGGAATAGCTTACGTGGGCAACTTTGGCTATGACTATGGGTCAGGAGCGCCCGCTGTCACAGCAAATCTTGCAGCAGTCTTTCAAGACGGAAGTAAAACAGTAGCCGCAGAAGGACTTAATTTTCCTAATGGGTCGGTAATAACAGAAGATGAAAAAACTTTGATCGTTGGAGAAACTTTTTCCTGCCAATACTCGGCGTTTTCAATTCATTCTGACGGAACTTTAAGTGAAGGTCGAATTTGGGCGGAAATGCCAGGCCGTTTACCAGATGGCTGTACTTTGGATAGCAAAAATGGAATATGGTTTGCTGATGCATTTTCCTCACAGGTCGTGAGAGTACTTGAAGGTGGCGAAATAACTGACGTTATCGATCTACCACAACGAACTTTTGCTTGCATGCTAGGTGGTGATGATGGTAAAACACTTTTTATCCTTACCTCTACTAGTGACCCTGAAACCGGGGTCGAGCCTGGCAAAGGTGCGATTTATACAACTCAGGTCGAAATCCCTCACTCCGGAATGCCGTAATCGCTACTCTGGAAATCTAATTAAAGGAATTACTCTTTCTGTCCGTTTCTGATAATCGTTGTACCAGGCTCTATCCTCACAAAGCTGGTTCCAAAGTAAATCACGCTCCTCACCTTCTAAAATTTCAGGAACTGAGCTGTACTCGCCGTTCTGAGTTCTAATTTTTACTTCACCATTAGAGTTTTTATCTCTCAGGTTCGCGAGCCAATCAGGCTCTTTGTCAGCCCCAGCGAAGGAACCGACGACTACTCTATGTCCAGCCGTATCGTGCCAAACTGGAAGTGCACACTTATGTTCGTTGCCTGAACGTCTCCCTGTTGTCGTAAGGATTATGTGATGCATGCCGACTTGTTGCCACACATTGTCGTCATTACTCGCCTCCAATGCTTCAACGTGTGCATGTGAAATGTCGATTATTTGCGAATGTGTTGGAGTTTCCCAAAATTGTTCAATTTTTTGATTCTCATTTTCCATTCAAATCCGCCTATCCTCTTCCACCCAATATGGTTCTCTCAATGGTTGTTTTTGGATTTTACCCGTTCCAGTTCTTGGCAGTTCATCTAGAAAATCTATTGATTTCGGCGATTTATAACCTGCTAAATTCTCTCGACAATATGCGATTAATTCTTTCGCTAGGGAGTCAAGTGAATCTTCATCCACCCCTGGAACCACGATTGCTTTTACCTGTTCACCAAATTCTTCGTCTGGGACACCTATAACAGCCACATCTTTAACTTCAGGATGACCACCAAGAACACCCTCGATTTCTGCGGGATATATATTAACCCCACCAGAAATTATCATGTCAATCTTCCTGTCGCTCAACCATAAATACCCGTCCTCGTCCAAAAAACCGATATCACCAAATGTGAAAACACCTGGTTCTAGATGTGCCTCTTCTGTTTTTTCAGGAGCGTTGTGGTATTCGAAATCTGTTCCCATTAAATTCCTGAAGTAAAGGGTTCCTTCTTCCCCACTTTTACAACGCTTGCCTGATTCATCGACAACTATGACTTCTACAGTTTCAAGTGGTTTTCCTAAACTTCCGCCCCTCTCTAACCATTCTTGAGAACTGATCAGTGAAATTATCCCCCCTTCGGTGGCGCCATAGTATTCAGTTATCTTTTCGCCGAACCAGTCGATCATTTGTGTTTTGACTTTTGGAGGACACGGTGCTGCGCCATGCAAAACCGTTTCAAGAGAATCGCCAGTGAAACTTTTCTTTTCATCATCAGATAAATCTAATAATCTCTTAAATTGAGTAGGCACTAGGTGAACATTTGTTGCCTTGTGTTCTTCCATCATTAATAACAATCCAGCGGGATCAAATTTGTGCTGCATAACAACTGACGAGCCAGCAATCATAGGCAACCAAGAGAACGCCCATTGAGCGGAATGATAGACGGGCCCACAAAGAGCTGTCACCCCTGGCACTGGCAACATGGCAGCAAAACCCGCTGCTACCAATTGCATAACATCTGGAGTTACACCGGGACCAGATTCTGTTAGACCACTTCGAACTCCTTTTGGTCTTCCAGTAGTTCCGGATGTATAGAACATTGGCCCTCCGAGAAGTTGACCATCTGGTTCTTTCTCTGACTGGGTTGTTAAAAATTCTTCATAATCAACAAAGTTTGAATCGGGGTTACCACCTGCCTGTAGGACCAACGAAATATTACTAGAACGCGGATCCGTTAGGCTTTTTTTAACTTCTGCCTGAAAACGTTCATCAACCATTATTGCTTTACAACCAGAATCTTCGAAAACGTAAGCAAGTTCATCGGCGACCCAGTGCCAATTAACTGGCACATATATAAGACCAGCATGAGCACAAGCAAAGGACGTTTCGAACCATTCCATCCGGTTGCCTGCGATAATTGCAACGGAATCACCTTGTTCCAGGCCTGACTCTCTGAATCCATTAACAAGTGAGTTCACGCGCTTATCAAAATCTTTCCAAGTTATCGAACCATTATCATCAACTAAAGCAATCTCTTCACCCTTAGTTTCTGCAAAGTCCTTCATTAAGATTGACATATAAATACCTTCCGTCTCTAAACGAAACTATCCTCAATTGATCGACTTATTATGATCGGAGTTTTAACCATAAATGTTTTTTTCGTGGCAGGCTTAGAGTATGAGTCTCGATATTTCTAAAGATACAGAGTTGGAGTCGGCCAGTAAAACCTTTTCCACCTCTATGGTTATTTCCGGTATTAGGTGCACGTTAACCTACGTAGTATTTCCTTGGCTTTTACCGCTTGTGGGAGTTGCTAGCGGAATTACAGCGGGTTTAGGACTACCCATTGGCCTCGTTGCAATTTTTTTCAATGTACTGAGTATTCGTAGATTCTGGAAAAGCGACCATAACTTGAGATGGGTGGTTGCGACTGTAAATTTAGGTGTAATTATTCTCCTGTCAATTCTCGTTGCGATGGATATTTCAGAACTGTTGTCTTGAATATTGGTGAACTAAGTGTCAATTAGAAAGAATGTTTTAACTAAGGCGAAAAAAGCAACTTTGACACTTTTGGGTTTCACATGCGTCGTTATAGGAATTGTCGGAATAGTGGTTCCTGGTCTTCCGACAACGGTTTTCATGATCGTCGCCGCTTGGTTGTTTTCAATTTCAAATCCGCGCTTTGAAAAATGGTTACTTGAACTCCCAAAAATTGGTCCGGCGATTCAGAACTTCCGCAACGGACTAGGTATGCCATTAAAAGCAAAAATTTTCGCTATTTCTTCAATATTTGTATTCACTGCTTTGGCGACAATTCTATTAATTCAACATCCACTGTTACGATTTTTGATAATTTTTGTGGCTGTTACCGGCATCTGGTACATAACTAGTCATGTCCCGACTCGCAAGAAAACTGTAGACAAAAAACTAGAAATCTAACTAATTTCAATTATTAAAAAATTCTGAATAGTCAGGCCCGGCTCGCAAGGAATGTCCACCGTCAATGGTGAATGTTTGACCCGTAATCCAACTTGATTCCGGCCCAATTAAAAACCTTACAAGAGAAGCAACATCTTCAGGTTCACCAACTTCACCTAATGGTATGTTTTTAACATAGCTTTCGAAAATCTCGCTATCACGTGGAATCACTTCCATCATTTCGGTTGCTATAAAACCTGGCCTGACAGCATTGAATCTAATTTTTTGGTTTCCATATTCATCGGCTGCGTTCTTCATCATTGTTTCGATTCCTGCTTTTGAAACCGTGTACGCTCCAAAAAAACGGTGCGTCAAACTAGAAGCTATTGATGACATGCCTATGAAAGACCCCCCACCGTTATTAGCGAGAAAAGGAATCGAGTGTTTCACACAGTGCATGGTCCCCAAAATATTAAGCTTTAAAGTATCTAGGTATTGCTCCGCACTCAGATCCTGATAATTGCCGAGCCCAATCGCTCCACCAGCGTTAGCGACGACCCCAGCTAGATCTTCTGACGATCCAGCAGCCTTCGCTAAACACTCTTCAACAGATTCTTCATGCGTTACATCGCAAGTCAGGTAATCAACTTTAACATCATGAGCGGAATAGATTTCCTCCGCTGTTTTTTCAAGTGTTTCCAATGTTCTGCCACATATTACAACCTTCGCACCTTGTGTTGCTAAGGACTCTGCACACGCGCGCCCAATCCCTGTCCCGCCTCCTGTAATTAGAACTCGCATCGAATCGAAAGTCATTATTCTCCCATTTATAACGATTTACACTAATACGCCCATATGGGATACTATATGAACTGACATACGGGGAGCTCGGACCGTCCGAGCTGAGAGGACTGAATCCGAATTCGGAGGGCAGTTGACCCGAACACCTGATCTGGATAATGCCAGCGGAGGAATATGAAAAAACACCTAACGATCCCAGCGATCACAATGGTTCTTTCCATTTTTGCTTGTGGGAATTCTGAAAAGAGTGCTGATGACATCATGGAGTCATCCGTAACTCTCATTACACATGATTCCTTTGCGGTCTCTGACGGCCTGTTCGACATATTTACCTCCGAAACGGGTATCACTGTCGAGCAACTGTCTTTAGGCGATACCGGGCAACTAATCTCAACTTCAATTTTGACCAAGGATGATCCCATAGGGGACGTCATTTTTGGAATCGATAACACATTTCTCGGCAGAGCCCTGAATGCTGGCATTTTCACTCCTTACACGTCCTCAATTGAATCTCAAATACTCGAAGAGTTGGATTATGAAAAATCTGACTATTTGACCCCAATTGATTATGGTCATGTTTGTCTTAATTACTGGAAGGACTCATTTAGTGATACTTTTCCACCACCGAAAAGCATCGATGATTTACTTGACCCGTCGTACGCAAATTTATTAGTCGTTCAAAATCCTGAAACTTCTTCACCAGGTTTAGCTTTTTTGTTGGCAACCATTTCACACTTTGGTAGCGATTGGGTGAGTTTTTGGCAAACCTTAAACCAAAATGGTGTATCCGTAACGAGCGATTGGGAAAGTTCATATTACGGAGACTTTATTGCTGGAGGCGGGGAAAGCTCAATAGTAGTTTCTTACGCGTCTAGTCCAATAGCAGAACTTATTTATTCGGATCCTCCCGTTGAAATCCCTCCGACCGGAATAATTGAAGACAGTTGCTTCAAGCAAGTCGAATATGCAGGGATACTGAAGAACACACAAAATATGCCCGAAGCTGAGGCTTTAATTGACTTTTTATTATCACAACACTTTCAAGAAGATATCCCCCTTAATATGTTTATGATGCCAGTTCTGGCGGAAGCCTTTTTACCGGCCACTTTTTCTGCCTATCCGACAATTCCTAGTGATTTGAATGAGATATCCCCTACCGAAATTGAAGCCAATCGTAACAATTGGACCGAAATATGGACAGAAACGGTGCTTCGCTGAAATCTTTCATCCGTTTCAAGGAATGGGCAATTGCGCTACTGCCCATCTCTTTCTTTACTCTATTATTTTTCCTGCCAGTTTTTTATATCTTAAGAGAGACCTTTAATTATTCTTTAAGTCCTATCCGCGAGGTTTTCGACAATACGAGGTTTTGGTCGATTACATGGTTCACACTTTGGCAAGCTCTTTTATCAACCCTTTTTTCAATTCTGTTTGCGTTTCCTGCTATTTATCTATTTGCAAAATATGACTTTAGAGGAAGTAGGTTCCTTAGAGCCGTAGTCACAATTCCTTTTGTATTACCAACTGTTGTAGTAGGAAGCGCCTTCACTGCTGTATTTGCGAAATTCAACCTGGATGCGGGGACCGTCAACTTGCGTCATACAGTCTGGGCAATTTTAATTGCACACATTTTTTTCAATGCTTCTATCGCAATCCGAATAATTTCTGCTTTTTGGGAAGGTTTAAACGACCACCCAGAAAGTCAATCTCGCATTCTAGGAGCCGGCGGGATAAGTACATTCTTTCAAATCACTGTCCCTCGTTTACGTCCTGCATTATTTTCAGCCTCAACTACAATATTTCTTTTTTGTGTTACTTCATTTGGGGTGATTCTTATTCTTGGAGGCCCAAAAAATTCAACAATTGAAACAGAAATTTGGAGACAGGCTATATGGCGCGGTGACATAAGCACAGCAAGCGTTTTTGCTTTCATGCAATTAGCTTTTGTAATTTTATTAGCTTCGATACTTATAAGAGCTGAGAAAAAAACATCTCTTGATGAGGATCTCTCTAACAAGACAAAAAGAAAACCGCGAAAAGGAATTATTGCTTTCCATTTCACTTACCTTTTTTGCTTATTTGGCTTACCGATTTTCATTCTCCTGGAGCGCTCGCTAAACCCCGGCAACTCAGGTTTATTCGCTTTTTTCACAGGGTTGNCAAAACGAACAAATGTGATCCCGATAGCTCCAATTTCTTCCTTGTGGAACTCCCTTTATTTTGCACTACTAGCAGCTTTCATAGCTGTTTTCATTGGAATGCTCGCCTCCATAGTTATCGTTCACGGGAGTAAAAAACTTTCAACTTTTTTAAATGTGTCAGCCTCCATTCCCCTAGGGGTTTCTGCTGTCACAATAGGGTTTGGTATTTTTCTTGCTTTTAATGGCCCTTTGNCAGATTTACGAACTTCACAATGGATGATTCCGATGCTTCATGCACTTCTAGGTATCCCTTTTGTTGTCAGGAGCGTTGTCCCCTCTATGCGACGCATTCCAGCGATGTTCTATGAGAACTCTAAACTTCTCGGCGTGAATCCTCTTAAGAGTTGGTTCAATATTGATTTCAAACTGTCTTATCGTTCACTTCTAGTCGGAGGTGGATTTTCTTTTGCTATTTCTTTAGGAGAATTCGGAGCTACTTCATTTCTGCCAAGGAATCCCGACACTCTTACCGCCCCCCTAGTAATTTACAGGCTCTTAAGCACACCAGGGGAAGAACTGCGAGGTCAGGCAATGGCGCTTTCTGTGATCTTGGCAGGCATTACGTCACTCAGCATCTTCCTTGTAGAGCTAATACGAAAATCAGATTGAGACAAATATTAAGCTTAAGAGGGCGCCTTAATCAAAGCGAGTTGTCTACTTTGTGACACAAGAGAGCCTTCGTTGTCCCAAAGGCAACCTGTTTCGACCATTGTGCCATTTTGCAAATCATCTGTGAAAAAATGGCCCTTTAGCCACCCTTCTACGGGAATGCTCCGTACTTGAACAGTTAACTCAACTGTGGGCACCCATCCAACTCTTCCGAACTTGGAAAATATTGAAGGGGGGAAAGCATCAGAGAAAAGCGCTAACGCTAGTGAATCAACTGGGGTTGAGTCACAAAACTTTATCCACCCATAAAGGTCTGATCTTTCTGAATTCTCACCCAATTCAGCTATTCTTACATCTACTCTCTGTTGAATTGGTAAGTTTATGCCCTGATTTTCAGCCGATCTCTTTTTACATTTTTCGGGAGGAGGCATTAGGGGGGGCTCNTTTTGAATTTTTGGAAATGGATTATCTATGTTTTTCAAGTTTCCAAATGCNGCTAGCACTTGTAGNGAAAGTTTGCCATTTTGCGCAAGTGAGCCACTACAAGTTGAAATATTACTTCCTTTACGAAGAATCANTGAATCAACTTTTACTTTCTCATTTGTGGACCCCGGTCGTAAATAATGTGCACTTACTGAAAGTAAATTTTCAAATTCTGCTTGTTCCTGCATTGCCCTTAAGACAACCGATAATAGATAACCACCGTTTGGAATGTTCCCTATGTTCCAGTTCTCATTTAAGTTTCCCGTCCAGGAATTCTCACTCTCTCTTTCTAAAGTTGTTTCATTTATAAAGTTTGATGTCATTTTTTAAACAATCTGATCATTAATTAAACAACTACTCTTAATGCTTCATTTTCAATTCGTAATGAAACATTTTCGAATTTACCAAGCTTCTCTCCATCAATTTCAACTTTCATTTTCTTCTTAAATGAAAGTTGTTTAGATTCAACTCTTTCGTACTTGATTCCNGGGTGAGGGAGGTGAGTCCCTGTTTGAAGTCGTTTTATTGCTTGAATAGTCTGAACCGTCGATAATTCAACTTTCAGCATGTCAAATTTTCCATCGCCAGGATGAGCTTTCGGCGCGGGGTTAGTTTTTCCGTAATGTGCGACATTTGATATAAATATCTTACTTCCAGAAAACTTATTGCCAATAAGCATGTGTGCACAGAACCAGTAGATTTTTCCATCAAGCAAGACACAGCCAAGATCAATATCGACGGTAGTAGCGTTCTGTTGGTAAAGCCGAGTTTCTTCATTACGTCCTCCCAAAGTTCTCCATAAATCACCACCCAATAAACCAAAAACAGGTAAATCCATTCCTTCTCTTTTGTAGCTAGTAATTCTCTCAAATAACTCTTTATTACTATGAACGACCACACCATCATGAGGTAATGGAGATGCAAACCCCCAACTTTGAGCCTTGTAGACGTTCATTTACAAACCTTCTTCTTGTAAAATTTCTGATTCAAATTCTCCACTTAGGGAAACAACGCCTCGCTCCATNAGCCCAATTGTCTGTCTAGCTAGCTTTGATGTCTCANGAGTTGAAACATTAGAAATTTGTTGTAATAAATCAATCGAAAGTCGCACATTNCTTACAAACTCTCCTCCCGTGAAATCTCTCCTTAAAACTTGGCTTAAAGTTTGACCTGAAACCCAATCAAATAGAACTTTAGCGAACCCTGAATTAGGAGAAGTGATTGGTTCAAGTCCATTTCTGGCTTCTATTTTTTCAATTTCAGCACTCAACGACATCAACTCTTCAATCCGGCTATTTGTAAAATCATCCCCATCACCCCTCTTCCCTCTCCGTGAATCATTCCCCCTGTTTCTGAAGATAAAACACGAAATCAGAGCAGCCAGTTCTTCGGGTCGCAANCCGTCGAAGATACCATCCGAGATAGACCGTGTGATTAATAGATCAGATTCATTAAATATCTTTGTTAANGGCATACCTGTCTCAGTCAAACTCCAACCATCAGCCAATCCTGTTGCTTCTAAAACATTTCTACGAAGCGCTACTTCTTCTAGCANTCCAGAATTTATATTCCTAGTATTTCTAACCCATTGGAATTGAGCGAAAGAATTAGCTAGCAATTCTGCAGCTTCTACTTCAGTTCGACTAGCTAGCAAATTCGCCAACATGTTGTAAGTCGGCGTAAAAGCTGAAGTGAGTGCAAATTCTTTACTCATTACTAGATCCGCAACTTCATTAAATGGTACGAACGGAGACCAACACGTAAAGCTGTGTCCCTCATCATCAATACCGCGCCGCCCTGCTCTTCCGGTTAATTGCGTGAATTGACTAGGTTTCAGCAAGTCATGGCTCTCACCATTAAATTTGGTCANTTTTTCTACAACTACAGACTTTGCGGGCAAATTTACTCCGACAGCTAGAGTTTCGGTGGCAAATACCAATTTGATTAAGCCAAGAGAAAATAACTCTTCAATTGTNTGTTTGAACACTGGCAACATTCCAGCGTGGTGAGAAGCAAAACCTTTTTCAAGTCCCTTTAAAAGAGAATCAACATGTAAAATCCTCTTTTCCTCTACCGTGAGTAATTGGAACTTTTCTTCAGCATAACTTCTGGCTTTCTTTCCCTCGTCCTTGTTGTTTAGTGCTCCTACGTACCTGACCATCGAGTCACGAGCTTCGTCACATCCTTTTCTACTGAATATAAAATAGATCGCNGGCAACATTTCTAACTTCTTTAACTCGGCCACAATTTCGCTTCTGCGCGGAGTCGTCCAGCGTTTAGAGTTTCGTCTTTCTCTTCCCTTGTAGGTGTTCTTGAATATTTGCCCTTTAGTGTTAGGTTTTCCATTTTTCAGTATCTCAATCTTAGTTAATTGGTAATTTCTCCTTTTTTCAGAAGCTAAAAAATGTCCCTNTAACGGCACCGGCCGTGTACTGCGGCTTATTTGCTCAATATCTCCCCTCACAGAACGAATCCAATCCGTAAGTTCATCCGCATTAGAGACTGTCGCCGATAGAGCAACAAGAAGAACTCTTCTGGGCAATGTCAAAATAATCTCTTCCCAGACAGCTCCACGATACGGGTCTTCTAAAAAATGAATCTCGTCGAGAACCACACAATAAAGATCCTCAGGAACTCCCTTTGTTGTATAAAGCATGTTCCGTAGGACTTCAGTAGTCATTACAAGAATTTTCGAATCCCTTCTTATCGAATGATCTCCCGTTACAAGACCTACATTTTCTTCGCCGAATTGATCTGAAAAATCACGGAATTTTTGATTGCATAAAGCTTTTATCGGTGCCGTGTAATATAGGTATTTAGACTCTTCAAGAGCTTTTCCGATTGCATACTCTGCTACTAGAGTTTTTCCGCTGGAAGTAGGGGCTGTTACCAGAACTGAATTCTCACTCTCTAAAGCTTCAAAAGCTTTTTTTTGAAATTGATCCAGTTCGTACGGGAAATTTGTATTCACGCCTTTGTCATCATTCTGCGATTCCGTAAAGAACCTACAAGTATTGCTATCTCATAAAATAGCAACATAGGAAGAGAAAGTATCATCAGTGTAAAAGGGTCTCCGCTTGGAGTTAGAACAGCCACCAAAGCAACGACTCCCACAATCGCATATCGACGGCTTTTTCGTAAGGCAGTCGGTGTTAGCACACCAAGCAGTTGTAAAAATATCAAAAACAACGGAAATTCAAATCCAATTCCGAAAGCAACAATCATCTTTACGACAAAACCGATGTATTTAGCCGGTGAAAATACACTAACGAGATCAGGTCCTCCGATTTCCACTAAGAAGTCGAGAGCTCGCGGAATACTCCAGTATGCAAGAAGGGATCCCATGACAAATAAAAGTAGACCTGAGAGTAGAAAAGGCAGCGCCCATTTTTTCTCCTTTGAAAGTAGACCAGGTGCAATGAAGCGCCATGCTTGCCAAAGCAACATGGGAATTGAAAGAATTACCCCNCCATATCCTGCAACTGTCAATCTAACGCTAAATGGCTCAAGAGGATCAGTTACTAAGAGTTCACAACCACTTCCGAAAATACGTTCAGGGTCTGAATTATCTCGTATTTGACAGTATGGTTCTAGCAGCAACTCGAGAATCCTGTCGTAAAAGAACCAGCAAGCTATCCCACCCAAGCATACCGAAAGAAAAGATATCAATAGTCTCTTTCTTAATTCTTGAAGGTGNCCCAGCAAGGGCATCCGATCCTTTTCTATAGCAACCACCTAAGTACTCTGGTTCTCTGAATCGTAGTCACTCTGTCTCTCCTGAGATAATAAAGCTCCTTGAGCTCTTGCTTTTTTTTCAATATCAGGATCTTCCACAGCACTGCGAAGTTCCTCTTGAAAACTTCTACTCATTCTTTTTGCTTCTTTTAAGAAGCTTCCGATTTTCCTNGCGAACTCTGGAAGTCTTTCAGGACCAAGCACTAAAAGACCAAGAACCAAAATGACTANAATTTCTCCGCTACCTATATTTCCCATAATTTGATCCTACAAATAAGCGTCAAATGAATGACACGGATATCCCTTTGGGGCATGCTTACTGTATGGAGGCTCTAAACAGAATTGAAACGACTCCGTTATTTTTTGCCCACCGTGGAGGCAAAGCTGATGCTCCCGAAAATACGATCAAGGCATTTAAGAAGGCTGTTTTGAATGGATCAAATGGTCTCGAAAGTGATGCGCAGATTACCAAATGTGGTCACGTTGTTCTTCACCANGATCGTCACTTTGGTCGATTTTTTAAGCGCAAAACAATCAACAGATGCGAATTGGCTTCTCTTCCATCAACTATCCCATCACTGCAATCTTTCTATTCAAAAATTCACGGAGACTATGATTTTTCCATTGACATTAAAGATGAAAAAGCAGTTAAAAAAGTTATCGAGGTTTCACAAGAATTTTCATTCCCNCTCAAAAAACTATGGCTNTGCCATCCAAGTGTCGAAAAGNTAGCTTTATGGCGCAATTTGAATTCAACAGTGAGGCTCGTAAATTCAACGACACTTGAGCATGTGAAAGAAGGNCCTGAAAGACGGATCGCTACCCTAAGTGAAGTTGGTGTGGACGCTTTTAACATGCATTTTTCAGAATGGAATGAAGCNCTTGTGTCACTTTGTCATCGATTTAAAATTAGAAGTTTCGCTTGGGATGCTCAAGAAGAAAGGCAAATTAAATGGCTTTTAAGTATTGGAATCGACGGAATCTTCAGCGACCATGTAGAAAGAATGACCAGCGTTTGGGAAAAGTTTAAAGAATAAAGTTAAAGCCTCTTAATNCCACCAAAGGGCCAAATACGGATAAATGCTCTTCCTTCAATATCTTCTATAGGAATCGGCCCAAAAAAACGACTGTCGCGAGAGTTGTTTCTGTTGTCACCCATNACGAAAACATGATCTCCGGGAACTCTACAACCGGAAGTTTCCTCTGGGCGGTTAACACAGTTAACGGGTGTAGCAAATGCATTAACTTCAGTCTGTAGAGGGAGATAAGGCTCTAGTAGCAAACCTCCATTGATTTCCATTCTCCCATCCCCAACTGTTACAAATTCTCCCGGTAAANCAATAACACGCTTTATCAAATCATCTTCTCCTCCATTTTTTTCCTGTGCTGAAAAGACAACCAAATCTCCTCTATTAACAGAATGGAGATTGTAACTCAGCTTATTTACCATTATTCGATCGCCTTCAAGGAGTGTGGGGTTCATGGAAGGTGANGGAATATAATACGCCTGAAAAAGGAAAGCTTTTATTAATAGAGCAAGACCGACTGCTCCTACNAGAACTACCGTCCATTCGACTACCGACTTACGAGTTCTCTTTACTACAGAGGGGAAAAAATCATCATNCTTGGAAGTTTTTGAAATCTCCTCAGAATGCACTAAGTCTATTGNTTGTTCCCCTTCAATATCTTCTAGCGTCACGATTGACCCACGGAAAGAATCCTCTTCATGCTCTTGAATTTCTTTCATNTCGACCTCCTTAGGAGCATCGGTTTGTGGNGGTGGATTTTCCTCGTGATAAAAATTCCCTATTTCAAAAGTGCCCTCNGAACGGCTTCTAGCACGCTCTAAAATTTCTTGTGCCCATTGTTCAGTTTCAGTAAAGCTTTCATTCGATTCTTCACTGTCACTTTTACCGTCCACGGGGACAACTTAGTCGCGTTTGCGGATAGCGTGTGGCCGCTAAGAGTTATATATTTTTAAGATCTCTTCAACAGCCTCTGATCGAACGTTTTCCGGTATCCCTTTGGGAACTTCTTGTATTTCAGCGTTTACTCCCAAGACCATCAATAAATGTTTAAACCACACCTCTGACGCAACAGGGCATGATAGTTTCAATTTTTCATCTGAAATTTCTTCAACGTCTATGTTTGGAAATCCGTCAAGAAGTGGTTTATCTCGGGCTGGGATTTCGATAATCGCATTTGGAAACTCATCTAAATTGAAGAAATCTTTACTAGCTGAAGCATCATCTGGTTGTGTTTCTCTAGCCTCATCCAGAATCTTGATATCTTTGATCCTGTCCACTCGAAAAGTCTTTTTGACTAATGAATTTTTACAGTAGGCATAGGCGTACCAGTTTCCCCCTGTCGAGAAGATTTTTTCAGGTTCTATTTTGCGTGTAGAGAGCTCGTTGCGAGAGCCGACTAAATATTCAATCTGTATAACGGTTTTATCCTTAATAGAGTTCTGCACTTCAAGAAGATGCTTCGTTGGTGTTGCCAACTTTATTTCTAAAAGGTTTTCCNNCTCGCCCTCAAAAGCTGACAATTTGGTTAAAGCTCTTTCCAAGGGTCCTAATTCTTCTTCTAGATCACCTGTTAAAGATCCACTAAATTCAATGAGAGCTTCTCCAGCTGCACGCAATGACGTTAACTCTCTTTTGTTCAATTTCATTGGCTTCCTAAACCAGTCCGCGTAACGAACCCATACTCTTTCTTCAGTTACGGAAACCTCAATCAGACAGTCTGGTGTAAATGGGTAAACACCAACAAAAAAAACTACATTTTCAAGATCTTCGATCAATTCTTTCCGTGGGTAATTAAACCTTGATGACACTTCTTCTATGTATGGGCCATTTTGACTTTCGATCCAAGGTACTACTGATAATAAGCGTTTGATTCTTTCTAAGGAGTTCATATTTGTCATTGCATCGACTCCAACCAATCGATTATTGCTTTACGCGACTCAGGGGGTTTCATTACTTCTGCTGAGTCAAGGAATGAAAATACGAAAGAGCGAAAAATTTTCCAATCACGCACCACTTCACATAAAATTATTGACCCGTCAGATAATTCTTCGTAAACGGCTCTCTCACCTACGGCCTCTAAAGCCCACGCANCATGACTTTTGCAGATTTTAAGTTCAACTAACTTTTCTTCCTCCCCGAAGCGCCAAGGTGGTTCTTGCGATATTTCTGAAACTTCTGTATGAGGTATANATTTTTCTAGGGTTAATTCAATTTCTCCTTCAATACGGTCAAGTCGAAAATGTCTAACGTCTAGACGGTCCTTGTCATAAGCGATGAGATACCAATTACTGCCCGAAAAAACTACTCGAATTGGGTTCACTTCCCGTCTTTCATTTTTGTACGTAAATAAGATAGTTAAACGCTCAATTAAGGCATGCATGCAGACATCGAGCAGCGTCTCTCTTGGTATTTCACCTAGTGCGGATGTTTTATCTCTCAAGACACCTCCCATTTTGTAGAAAGGTGAATCTATATCATCGCCTTGCAAGTGGATTAAATTTGACGCTAAATGTAATGCTGCTATTTCTTCAGGGTCTAAAAGCGGGTGATCCGCCGCATAATCACTTTGGTGTATTCGATAACCATCTAAAGGTGGGTCAGTAGCTGGGATTCGCTCTACAGAAATTGGGAGACCTAGAGCTCTTAATTCGTCCTTATCCCTTTCAAAAGTACGCCTAAAAGAATCATCGTTTTCTGCATACGCTCCAGGTATAAGCGAGCGGATTTCATGTCTGCTAAGCGGTTTTTCTGTCCATAGAAGGGCAGAAATTAGATTCAATAACCGTTCGATTTTCTTCACTGAACCATATTAGACCCTCGCTGCACTATAAGGAATCAATAAGCTTTTGAACTCTTTCATCCTCAAAACGAAACGGATCTTTACAAAGAACGGTTCTTTGGGCTTGGTCGTTCAGCTTCAGATGAACCCAATCCACCGTGTAGTCGCGTTTCTTCTCTTTAGCACGTCGGATAAATTCGCCTCTAAGTCTTGCACGGGTTGTCATGGGAGGTTCATCCACAGCATGTCTTATTTCTTCCTCATCTAAAATGTTTTCGATCAAGCCTTTTCTATTCATTCGATAGAACAAGCTCCTATCTCTGTTAACGTCATGGTATTGAAGATCAAGAAGCGCCACTCGCGAATCGGCGAGTGAAAGATTATTACGCGTTCGGTACTTTTCCACCAAATGGTACTTCGCAACCCAATCACACTCGAACGACAAAGAAAGAGGGTCATGCTCTAAACGATCTAAACAATGTTCCCACATTTTCATAACTTCTTGTTCTTCGTCGTTCAATTCACGCATCTCAGAAAAACGGTGAGCTTTTTCCAAAAATTCTTTTTGCATGTCGAGAGCCGACATTTCACGCCCATTAGTTAACCTGACCTTCCGTTTACAGGTGAGGTCATGGCTAATTTCTCGGATCGCTCTTATTGGATTCTCTAAAGTCATATCGCGGAAAATTATGTTTGGTTCTTCCAGCATTCGTAAAAGTAATCCACATGCCCCGACCTTTAAAAAAGAGGCATACTCACTCATATTTGAATCTCCCACTATTACATGCAGACGTTTAAATCTCTCCGCATCAGCATGAGGTTCATCTCGTGAATTAATAATCGGGCGTGATCTTGTAGTCGCGCTTGATACTCCTTCCCAAATATGTTCCGCTCGTTGACTTATGCAATAAATAGCCCCGTTCCCACTTTGTAAAATTTTTCCAGCACCTGCATATATCTGTCTGCTTACAAGAAATGGAATTAAAACTTCGTCATATTGCAGTGATTCATCGCGCCTATTTGTTAAGTAGTTCTCGTGGCACCCATAGGAATTACCGGCAGAATCAGTATTGTTTTTAAACAGGTATACCTTTCCGTCAATGCCTTCTTCATTTAAGCGATTTTCGGCACTCTTGGAAAGTTGTTCCAAAATTCGTTCGCCAGCTTTTTCATAGGCAATTACAGATCGAACAGAATCACATTCTGGTGTGGCATATTCAGGGTGGGAACCTACGTCCAAGTAAAGACGCGCTCCGTTCTGTAGAAAAACGTTTGAACTTCTACCCCAGGAAACAACTCTTCTAAACAAGTATCTAGCGACTTCATCTGGGCTTAACCGTCTTTGCCCGTCAACTGTGCAAGTAACTCCGTACTCGCTTTCGATTCCGTATATTCGTCTCTGCATTTATCTTGGAGACTACGCAAGCT
Source organism: Gammaproteobacteria bacterium (assembly GCA_002718845.1). Lineage (GTDB taxonomy): Bacteria > Pseudomonadota > Gammaproteobacteria. The sequence continues at coordinate 51,136 of PBFS01000001.1, forward strand.
TCAGGCAAGAAGCTCGTTTAGCTCTTCACTTTCTATACGAGAAAAGGCTCTTCTGCCGTTTCCGCGCGAAAGAAGAGCTACTTCCAATTCATCCGAGGAAAAGCCTTTATCAGGCCCAGACAATGCCCGGGTGGTTAACTTAACACTCTCTTTCAGGGAAGAACCTGATTTCCAACTCTCCTGGATTCGATCCCTTATAAGTTCAGCCTCTCCTCCGATAACCACGAAAGAAGAAGTGTCCATAACGGTTCCGTCATAAAGTAAATGGAAGAGTTGATCATCTTCTGCAGAATCGCCGATTTCTGCAACAATCATTTCAACCTCTAATGGTTTCATCTCATGAGTGAAATACTGGCCTAAAATCTGCGCGTATTGATTGGCCAACCAACGCGCATCCACATCATCACGGCTGAAGGAATAGCCTTTCAAATCGGCGTGTCGTATTCCTGCTATTCGCAATTGGTCGAATTCACTGTATTTTCCTACTCCCATAAATCCGATTTTGTCATATATCTCACCAGCCTTTCTCAGAGTTTTTGAGGGGTTTTCTGCGCACAATAAAACTCCCTCAGAGTACGTGCATGCGACTGCAGCTCTTCCTCGCGAAATTCCTTTCCGCGCATAGTCAGCGCGGTCTTTCATGAGTTGCTCTGGTGAAACATACATTGGCATAGTCATAGCTACGAGTTTCCTCTTTGTAAAATCTTCTGAACCATCGTTTCGGTACGACCTTCTAGTTCGTCGTCGGATATACGTTCAAACCCGTTTGAGTCGATTTTCGCAACTACAGGAAAAATCCCTCTTAGGAGATCAGGTCCACCAGTGGCACTATCTTCTTCTGATGCTTCCAAAAGCGCTTCTAAAGCAATGTCAATTGCTTCGCTGAGTTCTACTGAAGATGAATGTCGTAGTTTTACCACCGTTGAAGCATGGAGACTCCCGGATCCGGTAGCTACGAAATCTTTTTCCTCATAGCGTCCGCCGGTTATATCAAATTGAAATAATCTTCCTTCGGCTGTTTTCTCTTCATAACCTGCGAAAATTGGTATGACTCCTAAGCCCTGCATTGCCGCAGGAAAGTTCCCCTTAAGCATGAGGCTCAACTGATTAGCTTTTCCCTCAAGGCTCAATGGTGAACCTTCCACTTTTTCATAATGCTCGAGTTGCAATTGGAATAACCTCACCATTTCCATGGCTGGTCCCGCCGCACCTGATATTCCCACACCTGAAAAAGCATCTGCTGGGAAAACTTTTTCCATGGTCCGATGACTGATCAAATGTCCACTTGTCGCCCTTCGATCTCCCGCCATAAGAACACCGCCCTTATAGCGAATAGCGACAATAGTTGTGCCGTGTGTGATTGAAGCATTGTTTCCGATTTTTTCGGAGACCTTTTCTATAAGCCCAACTTTTTGCAACAGATTAAAGAAACTAGGTCCTGGATCTTCTGTTGGGTTAAAAATTGGAAATGTCACAATAAAACTCTACAAGGCGAAACCGCTCGCCTACTCTCCGCCTTTTTGGACATAGTTTTTAACAAATTCTTCTGCGTTTGTCTCTAATACTTCATCGATCTCATCAAGAAGCTCATCCAACTCTGATGAAAGTTCTTCATTATGACTAGAAGCAAGCCCACTTGACTCCTCAGTACTTTTATCACTCTCAGATGTTTTACGTTTTTTTTGTTCTCTTTCAGCCATTTTCATAGACCTCAATTATTAGACAGTTTCTGAAATACTTTCAATTAACTCTATTACCGTTTCGCAACTATCAATCAGATCTCCCACATGTTGAGCGGTTCCTTTTAAAGGTTCCATCATCGGCACACGGTGAAGGTTTTGGTCTCCAGTGTCGAAAACTATCGAATCCCAGTTAGCAATTATCACGTTTTCCGGCCATTTCTGTAAGCATTTACCTCGGAAAAAGGCTCTGGTTTCATCTGGCGGGTTTTCTATGGCTGAAGTAATTTCTTGAGGTGGGATAATTTTCTCAGATGAAATGCGGGAAAAAAGTGACATTTCTGGGCGAAGGTCGTGATATTGCAAATCGAGAGCAGAAAGCTTGTAATCTTCGGCTTCTAGGTTGTGTCGATGCGCATATGAATCAATAATTTTCTTCTTTGTTATCCAGTCTAAAAAACCGAATAATTGATCAGGGTTTGAACCTAAAGCTGATAAGACTTTTTCCCAGTAATCCATTACTTTTAATACACTTTCGCCACCAACATTTTCAAATCCAAATTCATTTATGTACTTATCTGATCGTTCGAATAACTCCCATTGCAAGGATAAAGCTGTTGCCGTTTTACCATCTTCTAAACGAATAGGTGCTTCGAGTGACATATCACGTGAAACTTTCCTAAGTGCATAAACAGGATCCGCTATTTTTAAGCGGTCATCTAAAAAATCGTCTTCAATCATCGCCATTACAATTCCTGTTGTTCCTAACTTCAAAAAGGTAGCAACCTCGCAAAGATTCGCGTCTCCGACAATTACATGAAGGCGTCGGTATTTAAGAGGGTCAGCGTGAGGTTCATCTCTGGTGTTAATAATTGGTCTTTTTAGAGTTGTTTCTAAGCCGACTTCTTCTTCAAAAAAATCTGCCCTTTGAGTCAACTGGAAAGGTATTTCCATTCTTTTTTCACCGGCAACCTCAGTTCCAACTTTTCCAGCTCCAGTAAAAATTTGTCTAGTTATAAAATGTGTAGTTGCATGTTGCACTATCCGTCCGAAAGGAGTTTCCCTGCTCACAAGGTAATTTTCATGACAGCCATAACTATTACCCTTTCCATCAGAATTATTCTTATAGATGATGATTTCTTCCCCTTCGGGAAGTGCTTCATTAGCAGCTGACATGGAGTTGATAAGTATCTCGTCGCCTGCTCTGTCCCATTTAAGTAAAGAAAGTGGGTCCAAACATTCCGGAGTGCTGAGCTCAGGATGTGCATGGTCAACGTAATATCGCGAACCGTTGGTTAAAACAGCATTAACTAGATTTGCCTCTATTTCAGGAGGCAATGAACCGATCGGAGCAAATCCGCGTATATCAATATCAGGACTTTCGTCTATAAAATCCCAACCAACGCTAGGTGAATTCGGCGAAACACCCGGACCAGATGTCTTACTTAGATAAGCGTTAATCAAGAAAGATGATGCACTTATAGGATTCGAATCCTTCACTCCACGATGGATTATCCCATATTCGGTTTCAGTTCCATAAATTCTTCGGAGTGCCACAATCGGACTTTAACCTAAGAAAATAAGAAATCGGCCTCAAGACAAAAGAACGTATCCTTACAGATACTGTCCAGTCGTAACAGTTTCAATAGAGCGCCCTCCACTATCGTCCGGAGCATCCGGGGCCAAAGTCCTAACATATACAATTCGCTCGCCTTTCTTCCCAGAAATTTTGGCCCAGTCATCAGGGTTCGTAGTGTTAGGAAGATCTTCATGCTCTCTGAACTCTTGCCTCACGGCGGTAAGAAGGTCTTCGACTTGTAAACCTTTTGCCCCTTCGGCGAGGTCTCTTTTTATAGCTAGCTTTTTCGCTCTTCTGACTATGTTTTCAATCATCGCTCCTGATGCGAAATCTTTAAAGTACAAAACTTCTTTTTCACCATTCTGGTAAGTGACTTCAAGAAACTGATTGACTTCTTCAGTGCTGTACATCGCGGTAACTGCTTCGTCTGTCATGGCTTTAAGTACTTTGTCTTGATCTCCGCCTCCGAGCGATTCGACCAGGTCAATGTCTACTGGTAGGTCAGTTGTCAGATACCGACTGAAAATCTGAGCGGCAGCAATTTCATCTGGCCTCTTTATTTTAATCTTTACATCTAGTCGCCCAGGTCTAAGGATCGCAGGATCTATAAGGTCTTCACGGTTAGACGCTCCAATAACAATCACATTTTGTAGCGTTTCCACTCCATCGATCTCTGCTAAAAGCTGTGGGACAATCGTTGACTCCATATCAGAACTGATACCAGTTCCACGAGTTCTGAAAAGGGATTCCATTTCATCAAAAAAAACAATCACAGGCCATCCTTGTTCAGATTTTTCGCGCGCTCTCTGAAAAACGAGTCTTATTTGCCGTTCTGTTTCGCCTACGTATTTATTTAGTAGCTCTGGTCCTTTGATATTCAAAAAATAACTACGAGCAGCGTGATCCCCTGTCACTTCTGCGACTTTTAAAGCAAGTGAATTTGCAACTGCTTTCGCAATCAGAGTTTTACCGCATCCGGGTGGGCCATATAACAAAATTCCTTTTGGTGCTGGCAATTCATATAAAGCAAAAAGCTCTTTATGCATAAAAGGAAGTTCTACAGCATCTACGATCATTTCAATTTCACGATCTAAACCTCCTACATCTTCATATGTTTCGTTTGGTATCTGTTCCAAAACCAGATCCTCAACTTCAGGTCGTGGGAGACGCTCTAAAAGAATCCCGGACCTTTCATCCACTCGGACAGAGTCACCACTCCTCAATCCCGACTCATGGAGACCCTTAGCCAACTCGACCACACGTTCTTCATCAGCTCTTCCCACAACCACAGCTCTTTTGCCGGTGTCCAAGACCTCTTTCACTCTGACTATTTCGCCACTGATTTCCGGTTCGCGTGAGTCGACCACAACCATTGATTCATTCAGGATTACCTCATCGCCAATCTTCAAAGATCCGAGTATAGAAGGGAGAACATTTAGTCTCATTTTTCTCCCAGAAGATGTAACGTCAGTGGTACCATCTGCGTTTATCTTCACTATTGTTCCATAGGCAGAAGGTGGTTTCGAAAGGTTCTCTATTTCATTTCGTAGGCTCAGAACTTGTTCTCGAACCGACTCAAGAGTGTCGGCTAGTTTACCGTTTCGTTTTTTTTCCTGATCTAAAAAGGAAAGAATTTCACGATTTTGTTTTCTAAGTTCATTAATTTTTTGAGCGTTTTCTAACCTGTGTTTACGTAACTCTTTCACTTCTTCAAGCAACTCTTTACTTTCCTTTAAGAAACTCTGCGAAAAGTTTTCGTCGCCAGGGTCAAATGATTGATCTGAAACATCTTTTGAATCTGTCATCTGAACTCCTAATTTCATTTCTTACTGTGAAGTAATTCACGTTAATACATTTTAAAATTTATGCATATCATTCAGCAATATTTGCTCTGGAATTGTTACTATTTACATAGGAGAAATCTGTACTTCACCCAGGAGGAAATATAAATGAAAGTTTGGATTGACCAAGATCTCTGCACAGGAGATGGGTTATGCGAGGAAATAGCACCAGACGTTTTCGTACTTCTTGACGATGGACTCGCTTATGTAAAAGAAGGAGAAAAGGTTTTTGGAGCGGGACCTGAAGGTCTTGCGACCGTTCCAGATGATCAGGTCGAAGCCTGTATCGAATCTGCTGAAGAATGCCCTGGGGAATGCATCTTTTTAGAAGCCGACTAGTTGAATCAGGGAATGCAACTAGTAGAGCTGCCCAAATCAGGTTCTTTTTTCAATATTTTTTTCACTTCTGAAGACTGGACTGCATAAGCAGTCGAACCTCCCCCTCTGGAACGCGAAAATACTACCCCGACTACAGCAGAGTCTTCATTAAGAACAGGTGCCCCGGAGAAACCTGATTCAATTCTTGCTTCCAAGGATAATGCTTCCCGAGATTCTCCCGGTTGACCAAAAATATCTTTACCGACGGCTAGTATTTTTTCTCGAATTTTAACTTCAGTAATCACTTTATTTCCATCTTTAACAAAAGCCAGTATCGTTCCAAATTCTCCTTCTTCTGCTTCACCTAGTTGTAAAGGTTTACTCGAAAAGTTTTCAGTTCTTAAGATCGCTAAATCACTATTTGGATCAAGTGAAATAAAATCAAGATCATACTCATCACCGTTATGAATAATTCTCGGGGAATTAACCCCAGCAACTACATGCGCATTGGTTACAACAATATTTTCCTCAACGAAAAATCCTGTTCCATATTGCAAAGAGTTACAACCAAGACCCTTGATCTGAAATACAGAACCTTTCTGTTCTAAATTCGTTATTTCAGCATCCACTTGAGAATATTCTTCATCGTTCTCAACCGATGATTCATTCATTATTTCAATCCCAGAGGAAGTGCATGAAGCAAGCAATAAAAGAAAAGATTTAAGAAAAATTGTCGAAGTTATTTTCACTTGTTAAGCAATCGTCCTGAACTTATAAAGCCAGTATGAGCAACCATACGGTGATCTGGCCGAACAGCTTCTCCATCAATATGCCATCCACGATGTAAAACCTCAATGGTTTCCGCGAATGAAAATCCGTTCTTTGCAATCGCTTCGCGGAACTTTATTGCCTGTTTTATTGAAGGAGTATAAGCAACAACAATTCCCCCGCTTAAAAGAGCTTCTTTTAGATGGGGTACAACTAACCATGGTTCTGGTAGATCGATAATTGCGCGATCAAAATCTTTCTCTTCGACCTTCTCATAAGAATCTCTGAGTTTCACGCTGTATTTTTCTAGGGCATCCTCTCCAAGCATGACTCTTACGTTCTCTTGAGCCCTATTAGCAAAATCCTCCCTAATTTCGTATCCGAACACGTTTGCTCCGCTTCTCAATAGCGCCATCGACAAAGCACCCGAACCAACGCCTGTCTCGAAGACTTTCGCTCCCGGATAGACATCAGCAATCATCATTATCGCTCCTATATCTTTTGGATATATGACCTGCGCACCTCTCGGCATCTTTTTTATATATTCGGACATAGAAGGTCTGAACGACATGTAAAGAGAATTTGAACTAGACAATACCGACGTTCCTTCTGGGGCATCTATCAATTTCTCATGAAAAACAACACCAGAATGAGTATGAAATTCACCCCCCTCTTTGAGAGTGAGTAGATATTGCCGTCTTTTCGTGTCTATCAGTAAGACTTGATCCCCAATCTGGTAAGTCCTATTCATCGCTTTCCGAAACTTTGCGTCGATTCAAATGAGATATCGAAATATTCTCCCCTATTCCAAGATCTTCAATTGAGTGATTTGATTTTTTTGCCCTTTTAGAAAGCCAACGCAGAAAAGAAACAGCCCAGCCGAAGAAAACTATGGGAGCGAAGAATTTATTTCTTCGCTTTAAAAATCGGAACGTGATCCGAAGAAGTAGCTTACGGAATGACATTCTACGACCTCTTAATTTCAACAACAGTCGAGAGTAGTTTGCCTGAACGTTTTCCGGCAACAAAAATCCCAAAAATCGCAACAGCTGCTAATACCGTCACCCCAATGATAAATAAAGAGGAGGCGTTCGCTTCGCCGGGAAGAGACTCTCCAATAAAATCCTCAAAAGCTTCTTCAATATCTGCTTCAGAAATTCTTTTACTAGACATCTCTACCCTTTTTAACAATCAGAATTCTGACAACAAAAAACACCATAGCTAACAGAGACAGTGAACCAGACAAGTAGGGAACCCATGAAAACCAAGAGTGCAATCCATCGACTCTTTGAAGAAAACCGACTAAGCCAATTGAAATGAAAATACATCCAAGCGAAATGAATAGAGACCCTATGAAAAGAAAAAGAAAGGAACCAAAGAGAGACTTGACCGGTTCTACGGTTTCTTGACGGATGTAATTACGGAGCACATCCAACATGTTCTCCAATTTTCCTTTTGAACTCATACAATAACGCTATCTTGTGAGAAGCCTCAGACCCTCTTATTCGTGAAGGCGAGAATTAGCAGTCTCTTCAATATTCACAAGGAACCTTTTTAACAAAGCACACCGTTCGTCAACTGAAGCAACCTCTAATAATTTCTGAGAATCAAATGGTGTAATTGGAAGAATGGAGCTCATCTCAAAAGAACCCAACAGAGGATCTTCCGAGATACTGATAGAAATTGGTGCAACGTCGTCCCCCAACTCAGCGAGAATAGCCAGCACTCTTCTCATATGAGTCACAATTTTAAGCCATTCCTGTGTATCACACGAAATGAACTCCTCTTCATCTAAAAATGAAACTTCTGCTCTTGGGTAAGGAGAATCTTCGAGCCACCTAGAAGCCTCAATTCGTTTCGTTCCCTTAGTTATCAGCAACCATCTCCCATCGCTTGATTTTTCTGAATCAATTATTTCAGCCAGAGTTCCTACACTCTTCCGAATGTCGCCGCCCCCGACTTCACTCCCACGTTCGATCAAAACGACGCCGAACTCTCTATCCTCATCAATTATTTCCTCAACCATCGTTCGATAACGGTCTTCGAAAATATGTAAAGGTAAAATCTGTCCAGGAAAAAGAACAAGACTAAGCGGAAACATCGGAATCGTTCTTTCAGTCATTATGAACAACCGGTTTTAACAAGTCTATTGAAGGGCCTTGAGGGTACTTGATCATTTCTAGCAAAATTTGATCATGCAAATATTTAGTACGACCTTTATCTCCATCAAAATTAGTTATGAAGGCAAAACTTAAACTTCTATCAAAAATAGTATCGACACTGCCAGCAAGACTTATAACACCATTCAAAGAGCCTGTTTTTCCTCTCACAAGTCCTTCCGCTGGCGTATCCAATAGTCTCTTTCTTAAAGTGCCACTTCTACCAGCTACCGGCAAACTTTGTTTCAATTCAATCGAGTGTGAACCACTGTCTAACAATTCCGTTAAAAGCTTACAAGTGACTCGATTTCCGTAGTCAAGNCCAGATGCATCCAGAACCTCAACCTGNTCCATATCGTACCCTAAAAGCTTCAATGACTCAGCTACAACAGTCGCACCCCCACTCGATGTCCCGGGTTTTTCAACGCGCGCCGAGAGCCCCTTGAGTAATATCTCGGCTGTGGTGTTATCACTTCCCAGAAGCATTTTAGAAATAATCTCTTTCATAGGNGGAGATTCGATCGAAGCGATTTCAAAAAAAGCAGTNTCCGGAGCTTGACCAGTCGAAGTATCGCCACTTACTGTGATTCCATTCTCTCCTAAAATTTCCTTTAATACACTCACCGTGTGTTCCGCTGGTTCCTCTGTCGGAGTATTGAAGCCATTCGACTCTTTCACGGGATCCCAACGAATGAAACCCGCATTTAAAGAAAGGGCACTTATCGGCCCAGATTGCTTTTGATCCGTATATCTAAATCTTTCTGGCCAAGTATCAACAAATCTCANGTCATCAAAAAGACTCTCATCACCAATAATTGATCCCTCAATATGATTTATACCTGNCGAAACAATTTTTTGGACAAAATTTTCAACGTTCGTATAAGTAAATGGATCTTTATATCGCTCAGCATATTTAGCAGTCATCAAAAGAGGGTCACCTCCCCCAATCACCCATAAATCACCTTTCAAAGTTCCATTTACTGGCCGTTTTTCAGAAATCATTTTGGTAGAAAACTTATAGTCAGGTCCAAAANCCTCCAAAAGGGCAACTGCTGTTAATATTTTCTGAGTGCTAGCTGGAATTACAGGTTCGCTTGAAAGCTGCTCAAAAATTACTCTTCCATCTTCGAGTAAATTAATGCAAGACATCCCAGGAAGTTGAGCTACAAGGTTTTCCACTTCATTTTTAAGCTCTTTATCAGCGATAGGGGCTTGCAGGAAAACTGGCACCCTCCGAGCTGACAACAAAGGAGTTGCTAGTGAATTTCTACTGTCAGAAACTGCAGGCATTAATTCTTTTCCACTCTGACTGTCCAGTGACGCCGCATTAAACCACGCAAGTGCAGAAACAATAAAAAGAACTAAAGGAACGAGCATCTTCTTAAGCATAAAATTCATGGTATTCCTCCCAGATGCCGTCGTGTGTTATGAGAGTCGATTTGCGGTAACTGTTAAATTATTTCCTGAGACTTTAAGAAAATACCCTACTGAATGCACCACGGCGTATACGGTAAGTCATACATGCTAGTTGCCGACTTTGAAGAATAGAAATATGCCCTTTAGCGAAATAGATCACCGCTCAATTGCAGTAATTAAAGGCCTTGCAATGGACGCTCCTCATGCTGCGAAATCTGGACACCAAGGCACCGCAATGGCTCTTGCACCTCTTTCTCATATTCTTTGGACTCGAATCATGACCTATGACGCTAAAGAGCCTCTTTGGCCCAATAGAGACCGGTTCATCCTCTCAGCAGGTCATGCATCTATTTTGTTGTATTCAATGCTGCACCTCACCGGGTATGAACTCTCATTGGAAGATCTNAAACAATTCAGACAATTAGGCTCCCTCACACCCGGACACCCTGAACATGGTCACACCGCCGGTGTTGAAGTCACAACAGGACCCCTAGGACAAGGTTTTGCTAATGGAGTCGGAATGGCGATAGCTGAACGAAACCTTAGGGCACGTCTTGGAAACGAAATCTGTGACCACAACATATGGGTTGTGTGTGGAGATGGAGACCTCTCAGAAGGGATAAGTCACGAAGCCGCTTCATTGGCGGGGCATCTTCAGCTAAACCGTCTGACCGTCATCTATGACGACAACCAAATAACGATTGATGGAAAAACTGATTTAGCACTTTCTGATGAAGCTTCTTTACGCTTTAAGTCCTACGGATGGAACGTAATTGAACTGGGTGATGAAAGTAATAATCTTGATTCAATTGAATCTGCTCTGCTTGACGCCAAAAATGAAGAACAAAAGCCATCTATTATAATTTTAAAAACACTTATTGGAGAACCTTCACCTCACACCAATACTGCCGCTGTGCACGGTTACTCTCTAAAAGACGACGAAATAAAAGAAACAAAAAGAATTTTAGAAATACCAGAAAATGAAACTTTTTGGATACCAGACGACGTCTTAGATTATTACCGAACTGCGGGTAGCCGAGGCGAAGAAATTCGCAAAAGCTGGGANAAACTGTCTCCTGCTTTAGGCGAAAGAAGNGAGCTTTGGGCCACTCTCTCAGGTTCTGGCCTTGCCCCAGACTGGCAAGAATCGCTTCCCACTTGGAAACTGGGAGAAGCTGTTGCTACTCGAAAAGCGAGTAACGAATGTATCCAATCATTAATGGAATCCATGCCCGGACTGATTGGAGGTGGCGCGGATCTAACTGGCAATACGGGCACCTCGATCTCAAACTACGGAGTTCAATCACATAAAGAACCAGAGGGAAGACAAATATTTTTTGGTGTAAGAGAGCATGCTATGGGCGCCATAAGTAACGGCATTGCTCTTCATGNTGTCTTATTTCCGGTGACAGGAACTTTCCTTGTCTTCAGCGACTACATGAGAGGTGCTGTCAGATTAGCCGCTCTGAGCAACGCCAAAAGTGTCTTTGTTTGGAGTCACGATTCTGTTGCTGTTGGAGAAGACGGCCCAACACACCAACCCATTGAACACGCCGCCTCATTACGCGCAATACCCAATCTTGATGTATTCAGACCAGCTGATGCAAACGAAACTTCGTCCGCATGGGAGATTGCCGTTACTCACCCTGGACCCAGCGCTATGCTTCTAACCCGTCAAGACACTCCGGTGATTACGGATGCNAAGAACACAGATAGCGTTTCAAAGGGTGCATACATAATTCGAGAATCAACCGCAGAAAACGCCCTTACCATCATTGCAACTGGAAGTGAAGTNGCAGTTGCCTGTACAGCTGCGGAGAAAATCGANCGAGAGCATAATTTTGGCGTATCTGTTGTATCGATGCCTTGCATGGAACGATTCGAACGTCAAACAGTCGAATACCAACGAAGTATTATCAGTCCGACTGTTCCATCAATTTCGATCGAAGCAGGTTCAACATACGGCTGGAATAAGTGGGCAGAGGTGACAATTGGTATCGACTCGTTCGGAACTTCCGCTCCAGGTGATATTGCTCTTACTGAATTCGGCATTTCTANCAAGACTCTTCTAGAGGCTGCGAACAATTTGCTTAAAAATGGAGAATAAAAGATGACAAGACTGCTCGAGCTATTTTCGGCAGAGAACCAAAGCCCATGGCTCGATAATCTGCGTCGATCTTGGATCGTGAGCGGTGAACTGGAAAATTGGATTAATAATGGGGTGCGTGGGATTACCTCAAATCCAACAATCTTCCAAAAAGCAATGACCGACACTACCGACTACGATTCACAACTAACCGAATTGATAGCCTCTGGCAAGTCAGTTGAAGANAGTTACTGGGAACTTGTTGTAGATGACATTAACGGTGCCCTTGACATACTCCGCCCTCTTTACGATGAGTCAGATGGACTAGATGGCTTNGTTTCACTTGAAGTTGACCCCTCTTTGGCACATGACACTCCAGAAACAATCNTTGCTGCTCGCCATCTCCATTCCCTTATAGATAGACCAAACCTGTATGTGAAAATCCCTGCCACTTCTGCTGGTATTCCGGCAATACAACAACTTATTTCTGATGGCAAGAGCATAAATGTTACTCTTATTTTCTCTCTCGACAGATATGAAGAAGTTATTGAAGCTTACTTATCNGGCCTTGAGTCCTGTGAAGGTGACTTATCAAATATTTCTTCGGTCGCATCTTTCTTCATAAGTCGCACTGATACAGAAGTTGACAAAAGACTGCAAACTATCGGGTCAGATAATGCTCTCGCCCTTCAAGGAAAAGCTGCTATTGCTCAAGGTAGGGCCGCATATCAAATCTTCAAGAGCAGTTTCAGCGGTCCTAGATGGAATTCCCTCCAAGAAAGAGGAGCGCGCCCACAAAGNCCCCTGTGGGCATCAACATCAACTAAAAATCCAGAATTTCCCGACACTCTGTATGTTGATGAACTAATAGGACCTGAAACAGTCAACACTATTCCTGATTCAACTCTCGAAGCTTTCATCGACCATGGAAAAGTAGCTCGAACNATAGATTCTGATGACCACGATTCTTCCTTACTGGAAAAAATTGAAAAAGAAGGCGTCGACCTCCTTGAAGTTGCACAACTACTGGAAGAACAAGGAGTTGCCTCATTTATTGAATCATTCAATGACCTCTTGGGAACCCTGGGGCAAAAAGTTGTACACCTGAAAAATTAAACCCTCAGTCAGTTTAATTATGAAACTTAGTGCTACTTTAGTGGAATGAACGATACAGACTGCTCAATCGAAGCGACTCTAAAAACCGTTGGTGATCGATGGACACTCCTCATACTGAGAAATATTTTTAGAGGAATCAAACGCTTTGAAACAATTCAACGAGACCTTGGAGTAGCTAGAAACCTTCTCAGCAAAAGACTTCAACATCTAGTTGAAAATGGAGTAATTGAACGCTTCTTGTATCAAGAAAAACCTGACCGCTATGAATACAGACTGACAGATAAAGGACGAGCACTCTCCCCTTCACTTATTGCTCTCATGCAGTGGGGTGACCAATGGTGTTCCACAAAAGAACCCCCTGTCAAGTTGATACACGACAATTGTGGTTCTCCACTGACTCATTCTGTTAAGTGCAACACTTGCGAAACAGATGTAAGAGCAAATGAAATTCGTAGTCTCGATAAATTCAACGAACAGAAAATGAACATCGGAGTCTCTAATGAAAGCTGATGAGGTTGGAAACCTACCTGCCGAAACTCTCTTTGAGTTAGCTCACTCAATCAGGAAAGAAAATTACCGCAACACANTCACTTACAGCCCTAAAGTCTTCATCCCCCTAACNAAGCTTTGTCAAGATCGATGTGGATACTGCACTTTTGCTGAACCACCTGCCCGCCTCGAAGCTCCTTATATGGACCCAGAAGAAGTCTTAACGATAGCAAAAGCAGGCAAACAAGCAGGCTGTCATGAGGCTCTTTTTACACTCGGAGAGCGACCAGAATTACGTTATCCCTACGCGAAAGACTGGCTCTCATCGAGAGGCTACTCTTCCACTATCGACTATCTGGTAGCGATGTCGAAACTTGTACTAGAAGAAACAGGACTTTTACCGCACGCTAATGCGGGAGCCCTCCACNACGAAGAACTACTCGCCCTAAAAGCCGTTTCTGCCTCTCAGGGCATGATGCTAGAAAGTGTCGAGACTGATCTAGCTTGCCACCGCAACTCTCCCGACAAGATACCCGAAAGACGCATCGCTACTCTCAAAAGTGCGGGCGAATTAGAAATCCCTTTTACGACTGGAATTCTTGTCGGTATGGGAGAAAGTAAAAGTTCAAGAATAGAAAGTTTGGAAGTTATCGCTCAAATCCAAAAAACGTTTGGGAATATACAAGAAGTGATAGTTCAAAATTTTCTCCCAAAAGTGGGTACTGCTATGCATAAGCACCCTCCTTGTCCAGAGAGTGACTTTTTGGAAACAATTGCATTGGCACGAATCATTCTTCCCAAAGAAATTCATATCCAAGCTCCACCTAACCTTTCTGACGACTTTAAGAAACTACTTACCGTAGGTATCGATGACTGGGGTGGCGTCTCACCTGTCACAAAAGACCATGTTAACCCGGAGCGNCCTTGGCCAGATTTGGAAAAACTAAAACAAGTAACCGAATCGGAAGGTTTTGAACTCGTCCCGCGCTTAACAATTTATCCAGAATTCGCTTCTGACTTAAAAAAATGGGTCAGCAGCGATGTTTCTTTCCCAGTAATGGACCTGAGCGATTCATCTGGTTATGCACGTACTGACCCTCTTNCTCCAGATAAGGAAGCCGAAGAAGGAGGATCATTCGACACTAAAACAGAAGAGCCACCTGAAAATATTTGGTTTTCTGGTTCCCCAGGTTCTCTTCCAAATCTTGTGACTCTNACCAGAAAGCCCAGCGGCCCAATCAGTGATGCAATAGAAGGTATCAAATCTGGGCAAGAAGCGGATGCAGAGATCCTCGAACTTCTTCTTTCAGCGCGAGGTTCAGAAGTTNCTGCAGTTGCCGGCCTAGCCGACTACCTCCGTGAGGAAACAGTTGGGAATAAAGTGACTTGGGTTGCAAACAGAAATATCAACTATACGAATGTCTGTACTTTCAAGTGTCGCTTCTGTGGCTTTTCAAAAGGGCCGTTGTCACTCAATCTTCGAGGCGCACCTTATTTGCTCGAAATGGACGAAATTGCCGCACGAGTTGCTGAAGCCGCCCACGCTGGAGCCACCGAAGTNTGTCTTCAAGGTGGCATCCATCCCGATTTTGACGGTAACTATTATATAGAAGTTGCAAAAACAGTTCGCGATGCTGTTCCAGACATACATATTCATGGTTTTACAGCTCTTGAGGTTCTTGAAGGTGCTAGACGCTTAGATGAACCTCTCGAATCTTACTTAAAGCGTCTTATGGAAGCTGGCCTCGCTTCGCTACCTGGGACAGCTGCAGAAATCCTTGATGATGAGATTCGTAAAGATCTGTGCCCTGACAAAATTAATACCGAAGAATGGTTAGAAGTTCATCGCACCGCTCATAAAATCGGTCTTCGTTCTAATATCACGATGATGTTTGGATCAATCGAGCAACCTCGACACTGGGTTAAACACTTACTCCTTTGCAGGGACCTGCAGAAAGAAACTGGCGGTTTTACAGAATTTGTTGGTTTGCCATTTGTGCATATGGCTTCACCAATTTACCTGCAGCAAAAATCAAGACGTGGGCCTACTTTTCGCGAAACTCTTTTGTTGCATGCTGTTGCAAGAATTGCTTACAACAAACTAATTCCAAACATTCAAGCTTCTTGGGTCAAAATAGGTTTTGAAGGGGTTCTCCAATTGCTTCAAGCAGGTGTTAATGACTTGGGGGGCACACTAATTGACGAAAATATCTCCAGAGCTGCTGGTGCCCAACACGGTCAAATGGTCAAAAAGTCTGATTTTGAAGAGCTTGTAGCACCCTTAGGAAGAAAACTTGTGCAGCGCAACACTCTTTATGGAACTCCAAATTCTGAACAAATTTTACAAGTGAATAGAAAGGGTCGTACTCTTCTACCAGTAGTAAATGCCTAATTCAGTCACNTAAACCCAGAAGAAGATNCGAGGCTTTTTCCAACGAGCGCCTTACGCGAATAAGTTGTTTTTCTTTCGAAGAAGACTTCTGTTCACCTGCATCAATTGTTTCTCTTAGATCTTGCATTGCAAGATCTCCTACTTTTTCAACTAAGCCTTCAATTTGTGACCTTATTTCTTCTATTTCACTACTCATTTAAAATTTGCTCATTTCGTCAGTTTCACTTATCTCATTTACATACTCAGCAACTACCTCAAGGGGATGTTTGATTTCAAAACCTTCTGATTGTAGGTGGGTAACACAGCCTGGATTAGCACTAACCACTCGAAATTTTTCCCCTTCAGTGTTCACTTCTGCAAAAGCCGTCCTTTTGAGTTTACGAATTTCAGTAGC
Source organism: Gammaproteobacteria bacterium (assembly GCA_002718845.1). Classification (GTDB taxonomy): domain Bacteria; phylum Pseudomonadota; class Gammaproteobacteria. The sequence goes on from PBFS01000001.1 coordinate 67,373, forward strand.
TAGTTCTTTTTGTGAAATGGAAAATGCTCCACCAGCACCGCAACAGAGTCCCTCATCCGGCAATTCGACTATTTCGACGAAAGGGCTCAGAACCTCTCGGACATACTGGTGAGAGTTTTGCACGTGCCTAAGGTGACAAGGGTCTTGAACTATGAGACGTTCTTTTTTTTCAATTGTGTTAGGCAGTTGACAATTCTTTGCAATCCATTCGTGTACATCAAACACNCGTTCCGAAAATCGCTTTGCTTTCTCCGTTCCCAACAATTTTCCATACTCTTTAAGCATTGCCCCACAACCGGCCGAATTAACCAGTACCGGTCCAGTAGTAGGCATTTCATCCATTACGTTTTCAGCCATTTTTATCGAAACTGACCTTAGACCTGAATGTTCATGCAANGCTCCACAACAACCAACGCTTTTACCAGATGTAGCAACATTTACACCAAAAAAAGCAAGTGTTTTCAATGCTGCGGTGTGAACCCACGGAGTCCAAGACTCCATAACACAACCGGTAAAAAGAACAGGGTCCTGCGAAGAGTAAGTAGTTTTAAATTCACGTTTCAAAAGTGGCACCCCGGAGGGAATATAAGAAGAATTTTGCATAAAGCCCAATCTTTGTAACACTCCAATTAAGAAAGTTACTCCTGTGAGTAGCCGAGGTTTATTAAGAATTAAAAGTCCAATTCGAACTGTTAATGGCAATTTTCTAACACTTGCAAGTGCTTTTTTTGTGTCACTAATCAACTCCCCAAAAGGAACTGCCGACGGACACGCAGTTTCACATCCTCGACACTGAACGCAAGTATCCATGGAATGAATCCACTCAGGAGTGGGATTGAATTCTTTTGTGCCAGCTGAACGCATTAATGCAATTCTNCCCCTTGGAGACATGCGCTCATCTCCAGTTACGCGGTATGTAGGACAATATGGCAGACATAAACCACAAGAAACGCAGGCATTAAGTGCTTCAGGTTCTAAAAGCAATAGTTCGTTATTTAAACCGGTTTCCGTATTCGCTTTCATATCAATGTGGCTTCCTACCGGGATTCAACCGGCCGGTTGGATCAAAATTTTGCTTAATTCGATTCGAAAGTCTCTGTACTTCCTCCGATACCTCAATATTACTATTGNTATCATTTGAGTAAACAGCACCGGTTTGAAGGTCCAAGAATCCGCCGTTCAAATCTTCTTTCGTTGCTCCTTTTTGCAGAGGTGGAATTTCTAGTGCTCTGTCCATAACTGTCATTCCCANTTTCTCCAANAAAGCTTTCTCCTTTTCAACATCCGCTTCATAACCTTCGATGAATACAAACGTTTTCGATCCGTCATACAAAACGCTTGCGGGACGGTAACAATAGTTTGCAATTTCTTCAAAATCGAGTTCACCTTTTAACCAAACTCCTATTTCAGGTTTAGGACGAGTTCGTAAAGTCACCACCCCCATTAATGCAAGCGTGCCTAGAGAGGAAACCAGAAGTNTGCAAATGTCATAACCAGTGACGTTCTTTACAGTTGGACCACCAGCTACAAATTGTTTACCATCAGCACCAACACAGTCTGCTTGCAATAGAACGTCACATGCCGCCCCGATCCGTGCCCTTCTGTGACTACTCGAACCTACTGCGAGACTTCCTCCGACAGTGGATTCAGGAAAACCTGCAAGAGCAACTTCCTGTTTTAGTTCAATCAAATCATCCTGCAAGGTACTTAATTTCGTCCCAGCACCCACACGAACAATCATTTCTTCAGGTTTGTAGTTGATCACACCTTTTGGCGCCTCAACTATAATTGTTCCTTCTGTTAAAGATCCTCCTAGATTCCAGCGCGTTCCTCCACCGCGAACTGATACAAAAGAAGTGTCACCAATTTCTTCTGTGAACTCCTCCATGCTTTTCATATCCAGACACCGTCTGGAATTTCATTCAAAGAATTTAATTCCCCACAGGAACTACCAGTTGGAAGAACCTTATGTGGATTTGATCGATTCTCTGGATCAAATGAGCGGCGGAGAGCGTCTTGTGCCTCCAAGTCGCGTTCCGAAAATTGCTGAGACATGAACCTTTGCTTTTCTAGCCCTATCCCGTGTTCGCCAGAAAGAACCCCTCCAGCTTCCAGAGAAATCCTTACTATTTCTTCACCAGCCTGCTTCACTTTTTCTAAAGTTCCTGGAATTCGGGCATCGAAAACCAACAGTGGATGTAAATTTCCATCTCCTGCGTGAAAAACATTCATTACTACCAAGTCGTGTCTTTCTGCGATTTTGTAGACCTTTTCAATAACTTCAGCCAGACGCCCTCTTGGTATTACAGTGTCATGCAGATAATAATCAGGTTTTATTTTAGCGATTGCCCCAAAAGCACTCTTTCGGCCCTTCCATATTCGTTCTCGTTCTTCTTCGTCAGCAGCTATTCTCACTTCCCTCGCTCCGTTATTTACCGCTATGTCAGAAATGATGCCAACCTCATGAGAAACACCGTCAGGCAATCCATCAACTTCAGCTATCAACACTGCTTCAGCATCCAATGGATAGCCCGCTTTAGCAAAAGGTTCGACTGCGGCTACAACATTTCTATCCATTAATTCAAGTGCTGCAGGTAATACCCCATTAGCAATTATTTGGCTCACTGTTTCAGCAGCATCAGTAATTTTTGAGAAATCGAGAAGCAACGTGGCAATTTCGGGTGGATCCTCTGTTAATCGAACTGCTATCCGTGTTGCCACACCTAAAGTACCTTCACCTCCAACAAAGACACCTCTTAGGTCATAACCGCAAGCCTCTCCTTCAATGGATCCCAATTGCACAATAGAAGAGTCAGGAAGTACCACTTCTAAGGCTGCTATATGCGAATTGGTAACCCCATACGCCAAACAGTGCGGTCCGCCTGAATTATTAGCAACGTTGCCACCTATTGTGCATGCCTGTTGGCTCGAAGGGTCAGGGGCGAAGTGCAAGCCAGTCCCTTTTAACGAATTTGAAAGGTCCAAATTAACAACTCCTGGTTGAACCCAAGCAATTTTCTTTTCTATGTCAACATCAANAATCTTTTTCATCCGAGTCGTAACGATCATTATTGGGTCATTACATGGAACAGATCCTCCTGCCAAGCCGGTTCCCGCTCCTCGTGCTACGAATTCTCGATCATATTCATTCGCTAGAGAAACGCATTTTACTACCTCCGAAGTGTCTTCTGGGAAACATATAACCCCGGCACGACCTCCTTCTATTACCGAACCATCCTTGCTGTAGATGCGTCTAGCAGAAGCCCCGTCTGTCACCCTGTCTTCGCTCAAAGCTTTTATTAAAGAAATCAGAAGCGGATCTTTAACTTTACGCTGCCTTTTTCGCATAACTAATTGTGCCTCTTATTTTTAAGAATTCAAGTCAATCTTCCCACACATGAGGATCAAGCGCTGACTACCGGTATGAATGGTCTAATGGAGAAACTCAAAAAACTACTACCAACGGGAAATAGTCCAGTTCTCCTTTTGTCTATAGCAACTGGNTTTATAGTTGCTTTTCTGATAGCAGGCTTCGAAATACTTACAGATGATATTCTGTTAGCAGAGATTTCTAGTCGCCCATTATGGCAAATAGCTTTAGCACCTGGAATAGGCCTACTTTTAGCCGTTTCAATTATCCATTTTTTTGGAAAAAATTCCGGAACCGGCACATCAGATGAATTCGTAAGAGCATTTCATGAAAGAAAACCACGACTCCCTTTAAGAGACTTACCAGTCAAACTTTTAGCGGGAGCGGCGACCATAGGGTTGGGTGGTTCACTGGGATTAGAAGGGCCATCAATTTATGCAGGTGCAACTACAGGTATCACCCTTTCAGAACGTTTCAAAAATTGGCTTAGGCGAGAAGACATTCAGGTCCTACTCACTGCAGGAGCTGCAGCTGGAGTTGCAGCAGTTTTTAAAGCTCCAGCAACTGGTGTTCTATTCGCTCTCGAAGCACCCTATCGAGATGATGTAAATAGACGTGCCCTACTACCATCTCTTTTTGCTGCCGCTACCAGTTACGTCACTTACATTAACCTTGTGGGCACTAAACCTGTCGTTCCTTTCTTAAATGACCCTGAATNTCGAATAGGTATTGACCTTAAAAGTGTTCAAATGGGATCAGGCGAAAGTATGGCNTGGTTTGATGCATCTAAACTTGCTGANNTATTCACAGGCGTTGAAACAGGTGACTTGTTCGGAGCCCTTCTCTTAGGCGTTCTAGCAGGCTTAGGAGGTCGCTCGATGGCTTGGTTGGTAAGGTGGTCCAAAGGTCAATCACGAAAGACATCCTTCGTTCCCCGGGTCATCCTCGGAGGACTTCTTCTAGCTGCTCTCGCAATTTCTGCTGACGCAGCATTCGGTTCCCCATTAACTATAGGCCCAGGAATAGAAGCTATGGAATGGGTTGTATCCCCGGAAAATGGTCTGGGTTTAATCGCTTTGCTGTTCGGACTTAGAATCGCAGCAACACTTGTGACCCTAGCCGCTGGTGGTGTCGGCGGTCTCTTCATACCGCTCGCCGCACAAGGAGTTATTTTAGGCCAATTCACAGGCGAATTAATCGGATCAGATAGGCCCGGCCTCTACCCCACACTTGGACTTGCTGCTTTTTTGGGAGCAGGATACAGAGCACCTATTTCTGCTGTGATGTTCGTTGCAGAATCAACCGCTGGAACATTCGTTGTACCTGCTTTGATTGCTGCAGCTGTAAGTCAGCTTGTTGCTGGTAAATCATCCGTTGCCGAGCATCAACATAGCGTGCGCCTCGGTCACCTTGAGAGAAGATTCACTCTCCCTATAACTTCCGCCCTGACAACAGATGTTCTAACTGTTCCTCCAGATGCTTCAGTATCAGAATTCGTTTACTCTCACGTTCTGGGNCGACGTGAACTTTCAGTTCCAGTGGTAGACAAGGAGAAATATCTCGGAATTATCAGCCTCAGTGATATTTCTAATATTGATCGAAATGACTGGGATCAAACAAAGGTTATAGATCTGCTCCAAACCGAGTTCCCTACTGCTATGCCGTCATGGTCTCTTAGGGACGCAATCGTCGCAATGGAAAGTACACACACGGATATCCTCGCTGTGACTGACCCTGCCGGGTCATTCATTGGAGTCTTAAAGTCAGACGATATTTTGAAACTCGATGAAATTTTAGAGGAGACTGGGACTTAATTATTATTCTCCTCCTCTGGACTGTTTTCCTCATCTTCGAAATCTGANGCCCAAGCTTCAAATGCAGGTGAATGACCTTCGTCTTGAACTTCAGATTCATCATCGTCTGTAAGGCTCTCCAAGATTGAATCAATATCCATTTCCTGGTTCCGTTTTAAAGCTCTCGCTTCCTCAAAACGACGGTGCCGTCCTTTTTTCAACGTGAAACCTCCACTTACATTGAACAAGAAGCAATCTTAGCTAATACTGCACGTCAAATGTGTCACTTTGTTTCTAATTTCGAGGTTCTAATAATATTCTATTTTGACCATCAAAAACTAGTGAAACATTACCATCCAGAATATTCTTGACCACTCCTCCTACTACTTCACCTCTCCACCCCGTAGCGAGTTTTGAATTCATGTCACCACTTATCAAAGCTTCTATATCATTACGCGTTCCAAGTAGAGAAGGGTCGATCTCTATATCGCGTGCCAATTGATATATGTAAGAAGTCACCAGAGCAACAGCCGCTCTTAAATCAGAATTTTTTGACTTAANCTCTTTAGAAGTTTCTTCNTCCGGCACTGAAGGGGCTCCTGAGATCGCATCTAGAATTGCTTCCGCAGTTTCGTTCTTAAATCTGTGTTTTTCCATTCCACGAACTTTGGATAGTTCCTGTATTGATTTTGGAAGTTGTTGAGCGATAGAAACAACTACTAAATCGGATATAACTCGCCTAACAGGAACATCCAGACGCGCTGCTTCCATTTCACGCCATTTTGAAATTGAACGCGCAACATCCTTTGATTTACCTTTTAGACGCTTCAACTCTTTTATTCTTTTCCACGCTTCATCAGGTGAACGCCGAACCAACTCCCTCTCAAGAAATGACCTGCACTCATCTTCAACCCAGGCAAANCGTCCCAATTCNTTCAATCGATTAGTTTGAAAATCGTAGATTTCAATTAAATCTCTGACATCTGACGCTGCGTAAGATTTTTGNCTTTCAGTTAATGGGCGCGACAACCAATTGGTCATTCTGTCTTCTTTTGGAAGATTCGTTCCCAAATACTGTTGGTGTAAAACCGCTAGTGATGGGGTCGATAACCCTAAAAAACCAGCAGCGATTTGAGTATCAAATAATCTCTTTGGAACACTCCCACAAACCCTGGAAAAAACCTCCAGGTCTTGTGCTGCAGCGTGCATTACAAATTTTCTGTCACTTTTGAAAAGTTCTGAAAGTGAAGACANGTCACAAGAGAGTGGATCTAATAAGGCAACATTATGTTCGCNCCACGCTATTTGAATTAAGGCNACTTTCGGAAAGTAAGTTCCTTCGCGATGAAATTCAGTATCAATAGCTAATACTTCCTCATTTTTTATCCCAGCAAGCAGTTTTTCAACACCACTATTTGAATCAATAAACTGAAATTCTTCACTTTTCGTGCTCAGTTGAATTTTCCTTCCAAGAGTCGATTATCACAAAACCTGTGTCAGATCTTCGGGGCGGTCAACGTCGAACAAAACCTGGGGATCGATTCCTTCAATTCTCAATAGAGGCAAATCCTTACTCGCCCTCCAAGGGGCTCTAACGCCATTTGAAAATGATTTTAATAGAGTAGATAAAACGCCAGTTGGCCATAAAACATGCATCCACTGCAAATGTCCTTCAACAAGTGGCACAACAACCGATTTTGGGTTCTTCAGCGAGTTTTCAACCATCTTGCTAATAAGGTCAGTCGAAATATTAGGGAGGTCACAAGCTACTACAAGAACATGTTTCTTACCTTTGTTCTTAAAATAATTAAGGGCNGTGATTATTCCTCCAAGCGGTCCTTCTCCTGGATACTCATCTGCAAGACACTCATGGCCAAGAAAGGTAAACGCTTTACTGTCTCCACCCACGATTTTTAAATTCATCACTCCTGCTCTATTTAACGAGCCAGCAACCTTACTAACCATGGGTTCACCATTGATCTCGATTAAAGCTTTGTTGGAACCCATTCTTGTACTCGTTCCACCTGCTAAAACAGCTCCTCCAAATTCAGTATCGAAATTCATCTCCATCTTTTTTACTCTATTTACTTTTCACAATTAACATCTTAATTTCCCCTATTTTCGAAGCCCTCCACATATCTTCAAGTGAGTCTGACTAATCTTCGTATGTGCCTGAAATGATCCNTGAAACTATCTCTGCAAATTCTCTTCCTGAATGGCTTTCGCCAGAAATTTCTGAAAATCTGAGNATTGNTGCTTTAGTAATTTTAGGAATACTTTTACTTTTAGTTCTTAGATTTATAAGCAAGGTAATACTCAAGTTCGCTTTTATNGTAATTATTGCCGCTTTAGCTTTAGGTGTTTGGAGTGAGAAATCTGAATTATCTGGATGCATTAATACTTGCGACTGTGAAATTTTTGGGCAGAAACTTCAGATTCCACCAAACAAAAATCCATTCTGTGAGGAATCTTAAATTTTAAGCGTGGGGAATTTGTTCGATTCTCAAGACATTGGTTGCTCTCGCATTCGCATTAGTACCCGCTAAAACTGCTACAAATTCTCCTGCTTTTAGGCCGGCTCTGTCTCGAACCATGTGTAACGCAGCGTTAATGCGAGATTCGACATCCCCACCTTCTTCAAGATGTATTGATTCCGTTCCCCAACTAAGTGACAATTGCCCAACAGTCCTGGCATTCGAAGTTAAGCCGATTATCCGTGCAGTGGGTCTAAATCGGGCCATCGATCTAACCGTGAATCCCGTTCCCGATATGCAAAGGATCGTTTCCAGTCCCAATTCAGTAACTGCCCTGTAGGTTGCCTGGGTCATTGCATCAGTAACAGATGTATTTGGGTCATCGGAGTCCGTTAGTCTCATTTCTGACAACCCTTCCCCCCATGAACGATGATCGAAAACTTCATCAGCCCTTTCGGCTATCCGTGACATGTTTTCGAGAGCGTTCACTGGGTCCGCTCCGACTGCTGTCTCTCCAGAAAGCATTAATGCGCTTGTCCCATCCCAGACAGCGTTCGCTACATCCGAAACCTCGGCTCGAGTGGGATCAGGCGCAATAATCATCGATTCCAACATCTGTGTTGCCGTAATAGCTGGACGTCCTAAAGCTATACATTTGCGNATTATTTCTTTTTGTAGAATTGGGAGTTCCTGTATGGGCCACTCATTGCCGAGATCACCTCGCGCCACCATTACGGCGCCAGACGCTTCAATAATTTCTGTAAGACTTTCGACGGCATCTCTGGTTTCAATTTTTGCTACTACTAAGGGTCCGGTTGGATGCGGGTCTAGTGAGAGTTTGGCTAGATCAGATGCAGAGCGTACAAAGGACAAAGCAACCATATCGACATCCATTTCTAAAAATCTTTCAAGTGCCTGNAAGTCCCACTCCGTTGGAGCAGAAATCGACAACCGGCTAGCCGGTATGTAAAGCCCTGGGCGTCCGCTCATTACTCCACCGTGTATAACACGTGCGTCTAAATGAGTGTCATGTCTTTCTTCGACCTGTATAACTCCGCGACCATCNCCCACGATGAGTCGGTCGCCCAACTCAACGTCGTTAAACAAGTCCTCGTAATCGACCTGAATCACTTGACTATTACTTGAAGAATTGCCGACTTGAACTTTAATCTCAGAATCTTCAGCCAAAAGAACAGGCGAATCACCGAAAGAAGCAAGTCGGATTTTAGGGCCAGGTAAATCAACGAGAATACCTACGGTTTTGTTTTCTTCTTTAGCGATACTGCGGATCATTTTTAGTCGATCTATCGCCTCTTCGATGCTCCCGTGTGCTAAGCCAAGTCGGGCTACATCCATTCCTGCACGAATCATCTCCCGAAGAACTGTTTCGGTCTCTGAAACTGGACCAATAGTCGCAATTATTTTGGTTCTTCTAGTCATCTACTAAAGGTTACTGTCGAGTGACACCCCAAAAGGTTAATACTCGGTGAAGATTGAGTAATCTTTTCATATGACATCATTATTAAATCCTAAATCGTTACCCTTTCTTGACAATCCAGGACCCATACCTTTTGCTCACAGAGGTGGGGCGGGAGTGTTCCCNGAAAATACATTGCCAGCATTTCAAAATGCCGTAGATATGGGTTATAAATACATAGAAACAGATGTGCATTCAAGTAAAGACGGAATAGTTTTCGCATTTCACGATGACTCACTAGATCGTGTTACAGGTCATATCGGAAAAATTTCCGACCTAACTTCAAAAGAAATCTCTAAAATCGAAATCAGTGGTTTCGCTAAAATTCCCACCCTCTTAGAACTATTGGAAGCATTCCCGGAAGTAAAAATAAATATTGACCCAAAAGCAGATTCCGTTGTACCGCCTTTAATAAACCTTTTAAAACATACAAATTCTGTGAGCCGTGTGTGTATCGGGTCCTTTTCCGACAAGCGGATCAAACAAATACGTAAAGAATTGGGTTCCAGACTATGTGTTTCGGCGGGTCCAAAAGCAGTAATGAAATTCTTGGCAGGAAAATTTTNTTTTTCTTCATCGAAAACTTATTACCACTGCCTGCAGGTCCCTCAACGTTCCGGGCCAGTAAAGATTGTTACTCCTGCTTTTATTGAAAAGGCTCACTCACGAGGTCTGCAAGTGCACGTCTGGACCGTTGACGACCATAAAGAAATAACCGAGCTTCTTGACCTGGGAGTCGACGGTTTGATGACAGACGAACCTTCTATTCTAAAAAACGTTTTACTGGAACGAGGCGAGTGGTACGAATAAAGTCACAAACTCGGCCTGTGGATTTATCTGTGNATAGAAACATTTTTCTTGTGGAAACATTTTGTTTTTATGTGGATTTCTTTAATAGGACTTGATTATTTTTCACGTCTGAGTATTGTGTCTTTCATCAGTTCACGAGAATAATTTCGGATGTACCCAATACTTTGAAATGAAGTTACCGCTTTAAATCAAAATATTGAGACCCTGAAAATTGAATCGTAAATTGAATATTTTAGAGACGGCCTTAAAACCAGAATCTAAAATAGGAGTGGCTCCAAGGAGTTAACCGGTTTACCGGAAGGCTACTTGGAGCCACTTTCATTTAATGGCAATTACTTTAGGGATTCCAAAAGTTCAGTNACAGCTCCGTTTTCAATGGCTTCATTCGCCCTTTCTAATCCTTCACCTATGTCCTGGACAACACCCCCAACTACTANTCCAGCAGAAGCGTTCAANAGGACCATTTCACGTCTTGCTCCTGTTTCACGNCCATTGAATATTTCTCTGGCNATTTCAGCNTTTCGCTCNGGTGTACCTCCTTTAAGATCTTCTCTAGGATAAAAAGAGATTCCGAAATCTGAGGGATCCAAAGTCCATTCTGAAATCTTTTTATCTTTTAATTCAACTATCTCGGTGGTGCCGGTTACAGAAATTTCGTCAACTCCACCATCACCGGTAACAATCCAAGCATGTTTAGATCCATTGACAAGTAGAACTTCTGCCATCTGTATCGCGAGCTTTGAACTTACAGTTCCGATTAAATGCCTTTTTATTCGACCCGGATGAGAAAGTGGGCCAAGTATGTTAAAAACTGTCGGAACACCTATACCAGCTCGAACGGGACCTGCAAATCNCATTGCGGGGTGAAAAGTTTTTGCAAATGCAAAGCCTAAGTGATTCTTCTTTACCTGCTCTGCCACTTCAATTGGAGTTTGTTCGACCGGTAAACCTAAAGCATCTAAAAGATCGAAAGCTCCAGAAGTGGAGGAGGCTTTTCTATTCCCGTGCTTACAAACTATTGCTCCTGATGCGGACGCCACAAATGAGGCCATTGTAGAGACGTTTAAAGCTGCTTCACGTCTTTGTGTNGAACCACCGGTTCCTACTATGTCCACCGCATCGTCGGGTAATGACAGAGGTTCCGAGGCATTAAGCATGGCACGAACAAGTCCGGTTATTTCTTCAGTTGTCTCACCTTTAACTTTTAGAGCTACAAGGAAAGCAGAAATTTGTGAAGGGTCGGCCTCGCCAGAAAGAATTTCACTTAATACCGACTCTGTTTTTTCTGCCGTCAAGTTTTTCCCCTCACACAAGTCAGAAAGAAGTACCGGCCAACCTCCATATTTTTCAAGCATCTTCCCTCCAATGGGACCACACAGTGTCAAATTATGTCTTTCTTGAATTCTATTACCTGCATCATCTACAAAAGAAAATTTTCAAGAAATGCGAATAAGAATTAATTTATGTTGTTTATTGCCTCTTTTTTGAGACAAACTATTAATGGTGAGCCGACTGGGTGATCGCGGTGCTTTAGCATTGAGGAAGGTCGGGGCTCCACAGAGCAGAATGCTGGCTAACGGCCAGTCAGGGCGACCTGAAGGAAAGTGCCACAGAAAATAAACCGCCGATGATTCGATTTCGAAAACAGGCAAGGATGAAACGGTGCGGTAAGAGCGCACCAGCGAATAAGGTGACTTATTCGGCTAGGTAAACCCCATTCGGAGCAAGGTCAAGAAGGGAGAGGGCGGTTCGTCCGATGACACTCCCAGGTGGACCGCATAGATGGATGATCACACAACTGGATCTGAAAAGACTCAGTGGACAGAACCCCGCCTACAGGTCGGCTCACCATCTCAATTTGGTTGCCACTACTAGTAAAATGTGAGAGAATTAGGTATGGAAACTTTAAATTCAGATTGCACATGTGGAACTAACTGCGAATGCACAGAAGAAGCCAACTGTGGTTGCACATGTTGGAAAGAAGAAAATTAGCTCTTTTTGGTGCTAATAACGAAAATTTTAAGCTTCAGGCTGAAGTTGGGCAGACACCTGAGTTAGACATGCCGTTTTGAACAAGTCTCGTTACTACATTTTCAACTGAAGGAGACCAATTCTGCCTATTCGACGAAGAGTCAGTTTCGGTTGCAGTAGTAGCAGAATCAACACCGGAAACTAAACCAGTAGCCGCTAAGGCCAAAGTTATGGAGAAAATCACTCCGGCGTATCTTTTCATAGTCATATGATAACTCAATCTTTTAATCGAGACTATTTCTAGTTGATAAATTCAGGTGATAATTGTCACTAGGTGTTCAATTGACCTGGTTGAAATTATGAAGAACAGGTCCATATTGGCCTATTTCTATCGTCATCGAAGATCCTGGAGACACATGACACTTCCAAGAAACTCCAGCATCCAGACCTAATACCCACGCTAGAGTCGCCTTAATGGGTGAAACATGAGTAACTACTACTACGACCCTGTCTTTTGAAATTTCAGCAATCTCTTCACATGCTTCAGTCACTCTGACGCCTAAAGCAGCTAACGATTCGCCTCCATTTGGAGCCCAATCAACGTCGGAGCGCCATCTTTTCCAAACTGCAGCATCAATACTTTCAATTGGCCTTCCCTCTAATTCGCCATAGTCGAGCTCTAACCATCTCGGATCTGTTTTCACTGTATTGCTCATATAACTCGCCGTTTCCATGGTTCTTTTTAGTGGACTAGAAATAACCAAATCAACCTTTCCTAAACGGTTTGCCAGCTCTTCTGCTTGCTTCCTGCCAGTTTGGTCAAGTTCTGGATTACTTCTACCTAACAATTTCCCCGCTGCATTAACTTCTGTTCTTCCATGGCGTACGACATGCAACATCAATTATCCTCCAAGACTACTAAGTGACCCCTCTTAATGAATGCTTTCATATTTACTTGTTTATGAAGCTCAAATTTTCTCCAACCCCATAAAGCGATCATGACCCCTAAGGTTTCTAAGATTATTCCGTTAGGTAGAAAAGAGAACTCTAGACGGCTAACTTCAATCCCCATCAAATCTCTTCCGGTGACAGGCCACCAAAAAATCTCTTTTTCGGTCCAAGTTCCATCCAGCACCAAATGCGTTAAAAGTCCGATTGGAAGCGGTAATAATTTTTGCTGGATTTTCCGATTGCCTTTTCCTAAGAACATTATTGACGACAATACAAAAACACCGAAAAATAGAGTATGCAATAACCATTGAAACCCGACCATTGTCTCCACCAGAGGCAGCGATGCTCCAAGCCCTAACAACCTGTAATCAAGAAAAGGACTTCGGAAAATCAAAGCTATGCCCACTATCGAGGGGATACAAAACCATAAAAACATTTAACGAACTACTAATCGCCCACATTCTGAACATTCGGTTAGAGCACCAACTTCAAGTCCTTTAATGCGGTCAGTTTCCATAGCTGACATTGTTAAATGGCAACCGTTGCAAGTGGGCCCATCAAAGCGAACTACAGCGTCTGAGGGAAAAAGTTCACGGCGTGCTTCGTAGCTTTTCAAAATTTCAGTCTTTAAAACTTTTACAGTTTCATCGCGACGAGTTTTTGCTTCCAATGCCTTCTTAGTTAACTCATTTTCAACACGCTTCAAAGTATCTTCAACGATATGAATGTCATTATTTTGAACTTCAAGCTGTGAATTAACCTCATTAATAATAGTAGTCGCATCTTCACTTAGACTTAAGATTTCAAGCAACTCAGATTCCAATGCATCTTTCCTCCCTTTCAAGTGTCCGATTTCATCCTGAAGACTTTTTGCTTCTTTTTCGGTTGTTATAACTCCGCTGTATAACTTCCCATCTACCTCTTCCAATCTTGTTTCAATAGAGGAAAGTTCAAGCTCGAGTCTTTTTTCGTTTTTTCTGAATTCCACACCTTCAGTTTGCTTGGCGAAAATGAGGTCTTCAGTCACTTTTTTCGTTTCCAGTAAGAAACTGAGTTTCTCTCGTTCGGGCAAGGTCTTAATTTGATGTTCAAGTTGGCGCAAAAGTGCATCCTCTCCCTGAAGACTAAAAAGTTGCTCTACAGCATCGTTGGAAGCAATAAGATTTTCCACAAAGCCATGTTAGGACAAGTTATGGGATACGTAAATTTCAGTAAGTGCCCCCAAGTTTCGTGTGGTCCCAAGAAACAACTTCATTAGGTTCAACAATCACCGCTGTTCGCTTAAGTGACATCTGCTTCGCAGCTTCTGAAAGGATCTCTTCTCCGTATTCTGGTTGGTTTCTAATCATTACAGCCTTAGCGTATTTTTCGACATTTTCTGGTTTACTCTCAAGTATCGCCTCTCCCTTAATCATCACTCCACGTAACTTCTCATAGACAGTGCCATCTTCCAGAAGCACAGTTATATGTGGATTTCTCTGTAAATTTATAATCTTCTGCGACCGTGTGTAGGTTTCAAAAACAATCTTTTGATCGACAATCGCAAACCAGAGAGTGGTCAAGTGTGGCCAGCCATCAGATCCCACACAAGACACTTGAAGGCTCTTTTGCTCTTCGATGAAAAGTCTCATTTCCTCATCTGTCATACGAATCAAATCTCGACGGTTACTATTCATCTATCCTCACTTTTTATTCTTTTAACAATCTTAATAAGAAAAGAATTTGACGTAAATAGCATACGCCCCACAAGTGGGGCGTACGGACTCTCGGAGTAGATCAAGGGAGGAGGAGACCTAACCGAGTATTGGGTTTTCTTGTTCTCAGATTACTGTTTCGCGTTCAACATCTAAAGTTTTTTCACCTTCTATTTTCGTGACTTCTGACACGTCCTAATTCGATTAAGACCGGCAATGACAAAAACAGTGCTCGCGGGTAATGTTCAGTTGTAAGTATTTTGGAGAACCATGCCTAAACCCGACGACAAGCAATTGCAAATGATCCTTGAGGACATGGTGATAGCGCGAACCCAAGCAGGGAGACTTTGGAATCTACAACGCCAAGGTCAGGTGGGAACGATTGCCCCAATCGACGGACATGAAGCAGCAATCGTTGGTGCAGTTCATGCACTCGAAACTGAAAGTGACTGGGTTCTGCCGCAGTATCGCGAACCGCTGGGACTTAGGAGATATGGGGCGGAAGTGTTAGACACTTTTATGCTTTACAACCTCGGGCATCCCGCTGGAGGTCATATTCCTGAGCCGATAAAAGTTGCACCTTCACAAATTTCTCTAGGTGCTTCAATACCTCATGCTGTCGGACTCGCTTGGGGAATGTCACTGAAAGACGAACCAGGTGTAGTGCTAGTTTTCTTTGGGGATGGTGCAAGCTCAGAAGGAGACTTTTACGAAGCTGGAAATCTTGCTGGGGTTTTAAAAGCGCCTGTGATTCTTTTCTGTATTAACAATCAGTGGGCCATTTCCACGCCCACACACCTGCAAACTGCAGCCGATAGCTTCTCTTCGAAAGCTGAAGCTTTTGGAATCCCTGGTGTGACAGTTGATGGAAATGACCCAGCAGCCGTCTATGAAGCTGTCTTTAACGCTCGCAAGAGAGCTACAAGCGGAAAAGGTCCGACTTTAATAGAAGCCACTGTCTACCGGCTAGGCGCTCACACAACAGCAGACGATCCAACTAGATATGTACCTTCCGACGACTTATCAGCTGCACAAGAAAAAGACCCTGTTCACACACTTACCCAGGATTTGAAAAACAGAAATCTATGGAATGACACTAAGCAAAATGAAGTGGAAACTGCTGCACTTGAAAGATTGGACGAGGCTTTCGAAAGGGCGAAAAATACCCCCCTCCTACCAAATTCTCTGATGGACCATTGTTTTGTTTCGGACACCTCAAGACAACTCCGACAGAGATCTATGCTTATGGATTCAATGGGGAATGCAAATGAGTAATAAAGTCTCTGAGCTTTCCATGCTGGAAGCGATTAATGAAACCTTACATAGTGAAATGGCACGCGATGAAAGAGTTGTTGTTTTAGGGGAAGATGTCGGCAGAAATGGTGGAGTGTTCAGAGCTACAGAAGGATTGATTGAAAAATTTGGTGAACGCAGAGTAGTTGACACACCTATTTCTGAAGCGGCCATTGCAGGTTCGGCTGTTGGCTTAGCGATGGCGGGCTTAGTTCCAGTCGTCGAAATACAATTTCTAGGTTTCTCATATCAAGCAATGCACCAAATCGCAGGACAAATAGCAAGGTTGCGCTATAGAACTCAAAGCCGTTTCGAACCTCAGATAACAATTCGAGCTCCTTTTGGAGGTGGTGTGAGGACTCCTGAATTGCATTCTGATTCCCTAGAAGCTCAATTTGCAAACATCCCGGGTCTGAAAATCGTCATGCCGTCTACAGCAGCGGATGCAAAAGGGTTGCTCACTTCTGCGATACGAGACCCTGACCCTGTGCTTTTTCTGGAACCTCTACGTGGATACAGAGGAATTCGCGATCTGGTACCAGACGAAGATCACCTTGTTCCTTTAGGCCAGGCGAATCTCGTTAAAAAAGGTGACGACGTAGTAATAATTTCATGGAGTTACCAGGTCGAACTTTCGAAGCGAGTAGCTGAATCTCTCGAAGGAGAAGGAATTTCCGCTGCCGTATTGGATCTCCGGAGTATTGTCCCATTAGATATAGAAGCAGTAACTGAAATCGTTTCCCACTGTGGGCGAGCAGTAGTAGTTCAGGAAGCTCCAGAAACTGGCGGTTTCGCATCCGAAATTATCGCTACTATTAATGATGAATGCTTTTGGTCCTTGGAAGCACCCGTCGCAAGAGTTTCAGGTTTTGATGTGCCTTACCCAGTGGGAATGTTAGAAAATTTATATGTTCCAGATGAAACGCGAATACACTCAGCTGTTTTGAAAACAATGGAAAGTGGCTAAGTAGTGGCTTTTGAATTTCGTTTACCTGATATCGGCGAAGGCCTAGAAGATGCTGAAATAGTCTCATGGTACGTGTCGCCAGGCGATGTGGTGGAACGCGATCAACCTCTTCTGGAAGTCTTAACTGACAAGGCCAGTTCCGAGTTGCCTTCCCCAGTGGCGGGAAAAGTTTTAAAACTAAGTGGTCAAGAAGGAGACAGAATAAAGGTTGGCGATGTTCTAATTGAAATTGAAGAACCAGTCACCAGTCCCCCACAAGGAAACTCTCTAGAACAAGATACAAAGATCGAAGAAAGCAAACCAGAAAAAAATACTTCTCATAACGAGGAACAGAAGAATTTTATTTCAGTCGCACCAAAAGTTAAAGCCTCTCCCGCTACAAGAAAACTAGCTCGCGAACTAGCAGTCGACATTTCATCAATTTCTGGGACAGGGTCGTCTGGGCGAATCACCAACGATGATGTGCGGTTGGCTTCTGAATCTGACGGTACAAGCAGTCGCCCCCTATCCCCAGTAAGCAATAATGAAACTTCCTCACCACCGGTGCAGGAACGTTCCAACCTTGGTTTCATGAAACCAGGAGAGCACAAAGTTAAAGGAGTGCGAGGGGTAATAGCGAAAAATATGTCAGCTGCGTGGGCCGAAATACCTCACATTCACTCACTGGATGAAGTCGATGCTTCTCTACTTATAGATTTTCGAAATCGCTTGAAGAAGGTCACCCGTCAGGGTGCTTCAAAAATCACTCCCCTCTCAATTATTGCAGCTGCAACTGTAAGGGCGTTGAAGAAGTACCCGATGATGAACGGCCATGTTGTCGGTAATCCCGCTGAAAAGATAATAATCCCTCCTTCCATTAATTTAGGAATCGCCGTTGCTTCAGAATCGGGTCTATTGGTTCCAGTAATTAGCGAAGCTAACAGTATGAACATTTTTGAACTCGCTGAAAAGATTTCCGAACTGGTAGAACTAGCACGCGAACATAAAATAACCGTGGAACAAATGCAAGGTGCAACTTTCACAATAACCAACTATGGATCCCTAGGGGGGCGTTGGGCTCTCCCTGTAATCTCCTTAGGTCAAGCAGGAATACTTGGTGTTGGGAAAATCGAAGAACGCCCTGTCGCAGTGGATGGAAAAGTTGAAGCTCGACCCACTTTGCCGATAGTTCTTGGGGCGGATCATCGTCTAATTGATGGCGATGTTGCTGAAGCTTTTAAAAATTCGATAATGAACGACCTCCTAGAGCCGCTAAACCTATTGGTCACAGAGTGAGGTCTTCTTGGTAGTAGGTGAGGTTTCTTCATCAGTTGATTTACTCGTCATTGGAGGCGGTCCTGGAGGCTACGCTGCTGCACTGAACGCAAGTCGTTTAGGTAGAAAAGTTTCGTTAGTAGAAAGCAGATTTATAGGGGGAACTTGTCTCAACGTCGGTTGCATTCCCTCCAAAGCTCTAATTGAGATTGCAGATCTAGCTGACCTTGGAAACAACAAAGAAGATTTAGGGATAAAAATTTCCACAAGCGTTGATATGACCAAGGTCAATAATCACATAAAAGGCCTTGTAACCGATTTGAATAATGGCATTTCATTTCTATTAGACAAAGCAAAAGTTGATGTCATTAATGGAACAGCGAGGTTTACCAGACCAAATAGAGTAGCGGTGGAGAACAAAGAAGGCCATTTAGAGCACCTGGAATTTCGTGATGCAATTGTGGCGACCGGTTCTTCCCCAGTAACTCTCCCGAATCTACCTACAGATGGCGAAATGGTTGTCGATTCAGAAGCATTACTCTTTCAGGATTCAGTTCCTGATCAACTAACTCTTGTTGGAGGAGGTTACATAGGAGTGGAATTGGCGACTGTATATGCCAAACTAGGATCACGAGTGGTCATTGTCGAATCTGAAAAACAACTCCTGCCCGGATTCAACAAGCAACTGAGTAAAAAACTGGAAAATGGTCTTCGCTCCCTAGGAATTGGAATTTGCCTAGGATACAGAGCTGTTTCATTTGATGAAAATGAACTCATTATTGATAATAATAAAGAAAGTTCTGCTATACCCAGCGACCTTGTTGGANTNGTGGCNGGNAGAAAGCCAAACAGNGACACTGTNAATATNGTAGANAGTGGNGCNTCNNTNCTCTCTACAGGTCATGTAAAAGTTGATTCACAGAGACGCGCTACTGAACATATCTTCGCTATTGGTGATTTAACGTTAGGCCCTGCTTTAGCGCACAAAGCTACTGCTGAAGCTAAAGTTGCCGCTGATGTAGCTTGTGGAGTCTCAAATGCTTTTGAACCTAATTGCATCCCTATGATTGTATTTAGCGATCCTCAGATAGTGACTGTTGGAATAGACCCAGANGCAGATGAATATTCCGGAATGAATTTTAATTCTTTTCGTTTTCCTTTTTCAGCCTCCTCAAGAGCAAAGACACTAGGAGATGAATCAGGTTTTGTAAATGTCGTCGCCGATGAAGAAGGTACCATCGTTGGTTTTCAAGCTATAGGAAAATATGTAGCTGAATTGGCAGGCGAAGCCGCTTTAGCCATTGAGACTGCTGCAAATATTGACGACATAATTGGCACTATCCACGCTCATCCCACAATGGGTGAAACTATTCCTGAAGCCGCTCTTGGCATTGCGGGTGAACCACTTCATTTAGCAGGTAAATGATTTTCCTGTCGACCATTTATGGAGTTTTAATTTCTACTTTACTACTCAGCATTAACTCTCCAGAAAGCCTACGATCACTCTGATGGATTTAAATTTTGATTTAGAAGATCNATACAAAGCGGGTCTAAGAAAATGGGACAAATATGGGTCCGGCGTCATACCCGCTTGGATAGCAGAACACGATTTTGGGTCTCCACCTGCTGTCCATGAAAGGCTTGCTCATGTGCTGTCACTGGGTTCATTTGGTTACCACGATGAAGATAGGAAACTCGGAGAATCCTTTGCTTTCTGGGCTGACAGTAGAAATTCTTGGAAACTTAACCCTGAGCGAGTAGTACCAACCGTGACTGTNCTTCAAGGAGTCGCCGCNTGTGTAGATGCTTTCAGTTCAGTCGGAGATGGAATTTTGTANAACACTCCTTCCTACCCGCCTTTTCTTGATTTACCTTCACATGCAAAAAGGCGTTCCGTTGAATGGCCACTAATCANATCTAAGACGGGTTGGCAATACAACATTGAGTCACTTGAACAAATATTAGTAGCTGATCGAGGCATACGAATTTTACTTCTCTGTAATCCTCACAATCCAACAGGTATTGTTCTGCAACAAAGTGAACTCTCCCAAATCGTGGAACTGTGTCATAAATACAACCTCACATTGGTTTCCGATGAAATTCACTCTGATTTTATTTACAAGGAATCAACCCACGTTCCGACTTTGACGATCGATGGTGCTGATTCAGTAACAATTACTCTTACCTCTGGGGCAAAAAGTTTTGCTCTCGCCGGCATGCGTTGTGCTGTCGCAATTCCCGGAAATGACATTCTTAAGGAAAAGCTTTTAGAAGTGCCGAAATTTCTTTTAGGTGGTGCTAACCGAATGGGCTGTGAGGCGACAATAGCGGCATGGGAATCAGGTTCTACTTGGATGGATGAACTTATTCAAACACTGGATGATCGAAGGTTTCATCTTAAATCTAGGCTTGATGAAGAAATTCCCGAAGCTGAAATGTTTCTCCCTGATTCGACTTTTCTNGCTTGGATAGACCTTTCAGCATTCAACCCTGGAGAAAAACCCGCTAAATGGCTACGTGAAAAAACTGGCATAGCTTGCGGGAACGGTCCCGATTTTAGTTCTGGTGGGAAAAATCACGTTCGTTTAAGTTTTGGGACTTCGGCAAGTCTTCTCGATGAAATGATAGAAAGAATTGTCAAGGGTCTGACTTAAGATGATCAACAATTTAGGCTCTCAAGGAACTTCACGATCTTACAAAGCTTTGTCGGGAATGGTCAGTGCCGCTTTAGCACTCGCTTTTGGAGAATTAGTTGCGTCCATTACTAACAAAACAACTTCTTTGGTTTTGGCTGTTGGTGAATTGATTGTTGATATCACTCCAGGGGGTGTAGTTCGCACCAGTATCGAAACATTAGGAAACTCTCAAAAGATATTACTTCTAACCGCTATAACCATCCTTTCAATACTTTTTGGAGGATTTTTGGGTTTACTTTCACATAGAAATCCTGAAGTCGGTTATTCACTTTTTATTCTTTTTGGAGTCTTTGGTGGCTGGACTTTGAATCATGATCCTCTTACTTCCACGGTCGCTGCTCTCTCTCTTTCTGCTCTAGCTACTCTTATTGGAGTTTCAACATTTTTCCTTTTAAATAATCTTTTAGANCGTTCTGTGTCTGTAAATTTCGAAGATCCGAGGCATAGATATGCAGATCGACGTCAATTTATCAACTGGGCTACCGGGATATCTGTAGCTGCGGGAACTATGACCGGTGTAGGAAGAGTTCTGCTAAAAGATGACACGATTCAAAGTATTCGTGAAAATATTGTTTTACCCGACATTGAAGAAAACAATGGACTGCTTGAAAGTGACGGTCCGACTTCCGAATCATCGCCCATCGACGCGACAATTCCCAAAGAAAAAACAGGCATCCTTACATTTTCTGAAATGAANGAGATTGAAGGCATTTCACCATACATAACTTCGAATAATGATTTTTATCGAATAGATACCGCCTTGAGGGTTCCCACAATTGAACCATCCGACTGGAATCTCACAGTTGATGGTCTCGTCGATAGCCCGTATGAACTTTCTTATGAAGAAATACTTGAAATGGACCTTGTTNAAAAAGATGTCACGTTAACTTGTGTTTCTAATGAGGTAGGTGGACCACTAGTAGGAAACGCTGTTTGGACAGGTGTCCCGTTGGGTGAAATTATTTCCAGATCTAAACCTGCAACAGGTGCGGAACAAGTGATGTGCCACTCTGTTGATGGCTTTACCGCCGGTTTTCCGATTGAAAATATTTTTGACGGACGAACAGCTCTTTTAGCTGTCGGAATGAACGGAACACCTTTGCCGGTTATTCATGGGTTCCCCGCNCGTTTAGTTGTAGCTGGCTTATACGGCTACGTTTCTGCTGTTAAGTGGCTTAAGAGAATTGAGATTTGCACGTGGGAAGGAAATAACGGGTATTGGATACCCCGTGGATGGTCCAAAAAAGCTCCTATAAAAATCGCCTCAAGGATTGACGTCCCTAGAGAACGAAGAATCAACGCTGGAGTTAGCGCAATTGCAGGAGTCGCCTGGGCTCCACTTTCCGGGGTTAAAACAGTAGAAATTTCCTTCAATTCTGGACCTTGGCAGGAATGCAANCTAGGTACCTCACTAAGTGGTGAATCATGGACTCAGTGGGCCTACAAGTGGGATGCACCACCAGGAAAATATGAAATCAGAGTCAGAGCTATTGACAATAACGGCGTTATTCAGTCTTCAAACGTCGTAGCGCCTGCACCTAATGGAGCGGAAGGGTTCGATCAAATTTCAGTTAGGGCTGTTTAATTACTGCTAACCTGCGGCAACCGTAGTGGTGGTTTCAGCGGTAGTCGATTCAGCCACTGTCGTTGTGGTTTCGACAACTGTTTCAGTAGAAGTTTCTACTTCAACGCCTTCTTCTTGTACTTCTGTAGTGGTGGTTGTAGTTGGAACGCTTGGAACCCCATCAGTCACCAGACCTCTTTCTTCAAGAGCGGCGACATGTGCTGCTCGCGTACCATTTCCGTACCATCCATCTGCCTCTATTCCAAGAACTGTTTGAAGCGCTTCGGCAACAGAACTGGGTCCCCATTGATATGAGGCAACTAATATTGCTTCCACTTCACTGTCATTAACGACAGTGTCGATGATTGATGGCAGTATTGGGAGCTGAGCTGTAGTTGTTGTCGCCTGCACATCTTCCACTTCAGGCATCGTGGTTGTGGTAACAATCAGTGGCTCTGGCTGTGGTGGAGCAACTGCTAGAAGCTCAATTTCGGTCTCTAGATCAAGCACATCTTCTCTGAGTTGTACCAGTTCAGCTCTAAGAGTTTGAATTTCATCATCATTACTTTCGAAAAGGCCGCACCCAGTGGCAATAACGGAGAAGCTTATAAGCACGGCCGTTGGAATTAGAGAATTATTCATTCCGACAGTATTCCAGAGATGAGAGGCAATAACGAGTCAGCCCTGAATTTTTCTTAATCTTTAACCGTGATATTCACAGAAACAGACTCAGATCGCCTCCCTAACTGATCATTTGCAGTAACGAAAAATGTGTAACTCTGACCAACCTGTAAGTTTTTTATAGCATGATTGAACCAGGTTATTCCTTCAGCTTTTTTCCATGGAGTTCCTACCTTTTGCGATATCCAGTCATCGTAAGTGCTTAGTCTCACCGCCACATTTGGAAACCGCGTGCTGGCGCAATCACCCGCTGGTCCCCAAGCTATAACTCCGATCAATACTGGCAATACCGAGCCTGTGGTTACAGGACCTCCTCCGTCTCCGAGGCATGAACCTATCCCTTCTTCCCCTCCCACACAAAGCCACTGTGATGGATCGAATGTCGACCACTCTCCACACCGGTTCGTACCTGGGTTAAAAAGAATTGAGCCCTGTGCTTCCCGGAGTATTGTTTCTTTTCCTGCTTCGCCAGCAATTGTTGATCCCCAACCGGCTGTTTTTAGTTCTGTTCCATCTAAAGGTAGTTGGATGTTTGTTTCCCAGGGAAGCCAATTTGCTTCAGTTGAACTAACAGGTGTTGAAAGTTCAAGAAGAGCCAGATCATGTGTTAAAGGNTCCGACAAGTATCCATTATGTATATGTATTTTTTTCACCTGCAAGCGATCGTGTTGTTGCACTGTTGACAGATCTGCTGTTCCAGTTGCCACTTCTATATTCGATGACGTTTTTCCTCCGTCAACACAATGAGCTGCGGTGATCACCCATCTCGGAGCAATCAAACTTCCAGCGCAAAACCTTGCCTGTGTTGCGTCTGTTACTCCAGGAGTTAGAAGGGCTACGATGTGGGAATTATCTGAAATTTCAGCTTTTCCCCCGCCTATGATCATTTTTTCAGGAGTGTGCTTCCCACCNCTAACAGCACTTCCACGAGTTTCATCTGGCCGGATATTGAGAGGAGTGTTTGTTAACCCTTCTGGTTCATAATGTTCTATCGAGAAACTGACTTCATTTAATTTTTCTGCATAATCCCAACTGATAAGAACTTCTCCAGATTTGCTTTCAGCCTCAACATTGACAGGTGCTAACGGTACANCTGAAAGAGTCGTTCTTGGAGTGTCAATTTGAATAATGACTGGCTCAGAATATGGCGTTTTAGCTGATCCATTTTGGGCAAGTATTTGAAAAATGTAGCTCAAGTCACTTTCAAGATTTTCTATTTCGTATTCATTTCCTTCTATTCCGGATATCCACGTCCATTGCCAACCAACATACGAAGTTATCCATTTCTCGTAATAACTAACCCGCGTCATTATTTCCACATCGTCTGCACACTTGTTCGTGTCATCCGTCATCCCATATGAAGTAATTCCTGCTAAGAACCAAAACCCGTCAACTTCTACCACATTTGGACCACCGCTATCTCCAGAGCAAGCTCCTTTTCGAGCAGGGGAATTAGAACAAACTCTACTCACAGCTACGAAATCAGTATCAGAACCACAGAAGCCATAATCATGGCTTCCAATTACGTTTGCAACGGTTGATTTAAGAGCGTCTGGATATGGTCCCTCATTAACCACATCCATNCTACCCCACCCTGTTTTAAGGATTGGAGTTCCGTCAGNCGGCAGTATCGGATCATCAAGCCAAGGTATCGGCGTAGCCATTTGTGAAGGCACAGGCNTCGATAAGCGCATTAGTGCTATGTCATTATTTACGTTTCTGTCGTAAGCGGGATGAGGGTACATAGCTTTAACTTCAAAAATGTCTTCGTTGCCGACTGTNGAAAGCACACTCCTTCCAACTGCAACTTTTAACTCAGATGCCTGCANATATCCAGTACCCTCATCAACAAGACAGTGGGCTGCAGTTAAAACCCATTCAGGTTTTATCAAAGCTCCACCACAGAATTGACTCTGTAGAGGATTATCNCCGTCTAATATTCCAACTTGAAAAGACGTGTCCCCAGGTTTTTCTTCCTCTGCACCAACTATAAGAGGAGTTATTTTTGGAATATCCGAATCAANTATCTGCTTATTTCTACCCGATGATTTAGTAGCAGTAGTTGAAGTTGCAGGCCTCCAATTCGCCTGTTCTCCAACAGTAATAGGCCCAAATGTTTCTGCACCATCTGTTGTGACCAGAAATATCTCGCTTTGGCTCCTACCCGAACTATTTATTCCGTCTGACCTTGTGAATGCAATGTACTTACCGTCAGGCGACCAGGCAGGTTCAGTTTTGGAAAAATCATCGTCAGTTATTTGACGCCGATCGGTGCCATTCGGATTTATTGTGAAAATGTTCTCAGATCCATCGCTGTTGCTCAAAAAAGCGATCTTTGTTCCATCAGGTGACCATGTAGGCCAAACATCACCAATGCCTTCATTATCCGTTATTTGCGTTATGGAATCATCTTGAGTGTCGAGAATATAAATTTCAGCATCTCCATCCATCCATCCGGAAAACGCTATTTTGCTTCCTGTAGGCGACCACGCAGGTATAGACCATCCTCCTGTATCAACCTCGTTCAACAGTCGTGATTTACTTCCATCAGAGTTCATTATGTGGAGGCGGTAGGTGTCATTTATTTTCCTTTCGAAAACTATCTGTTTTCCATCAGGTGACCATGTCGCAAACGCATCTTCTGCGAAACTACTGGTCAGATTTTTTAANCCTGTTCCATCTGCATTAACGACGAAAATATCCCCTGGCGCCGTACCATGCTTGGCGTCGAAAGCTATCTTTGTTCCATCAGGTGAGTAAACGCCAGACCAGTCATCAACTNCATTGTTAGTAATTTGCTTTAGACCGGTTCCATCAGCGTTAACTGTATAGAGNTCCCAATCTCCGTCTCTGTCACTCATGAAAAGTATCTCACCAGGGATTTTTGGTTCCGCTATGAGTTCGTANGGAGCTGGATAAGTCTGTCGATAGCGAATCGTGAATTCTGTTCCTTCTTGTTGGAACTCTTCTGTGGTTTCCCAATTCAACTTTGCTGAATCTATTCCTGTTGAGACACCAAGTTGGATCGGTCCTATATTTGGAGTTTCATTAGTGACAGTTTCAGTATTATTGCTTTCAACAGTTTCCGTTGAGTCAACTTTCGCTACATCTCCNTCATTTAGAGAGGCGTCAATTCCAGCCAGAAATGTGAGAACACTTCCACCGAGCATCTGTGCTTGCGATTCGCTTAGGCAGTAATAATCAGACACCCAGTTAAGAGCGTCTACTTCTTGTTCATTCCAAACCGTTTTATACAGATTCGGTCCTGTTGGGTCAAGACCTTCACCTAGGTTGCTTTCACAGTCATCCCCGGTTGCCTGAGCGATGGCTACAAGTAAGAACCGTAAAACTTCGACGCCCGCCTTTTGCAACTCTCCGGGATTTTCATACCCNAGATATTCAGTAGCCCAAATAAGGTCTTCCAGACCTTCTGTTGGATAGCCCGTTTCAACGGTTATTACATCTGCTGCGACCGTTTCTAACTGTGAAAATACAAGAGAAGTGCTAATTAAAAGAGCTACTAGAACTTTGAGGTGTCTGGCTAATTTCACCCTTGAATGTTAGATGAATCTCTAGGATTTACCTTTCATTTGCCCGCTTTAGCATTTTTCCTTCTATGCGTGTCTACTTTAGTTTCTGTCTTACCTAGAGACGTCTCTTAATGAATTTCGTCGCTTTTTCTCGATGAGGAAGAAAAATACTACGGTCATTATTGGATAGAAACCCAGAATCCCACTGTAATGACTCAGGGTTTGATAATCGGTCACTGTTACCACTAGTCCAGAACCAAGACCTGCTAGGCCTCCTGATGCCGTCATTGAGAGGTCCGCTAAACCTTGGATTCGAACTTTTTCCGGACCGTCAAATTCNCTTGCAATCAGTGCTGAGCTTGCGACTAACCCAAAACTCCATCCGAGACCTATGAGGAAAAGACCCATGAAAACACCAAGTGAATCTTGAGGTTCGGCATGGGATGCGAGTTCAGACCCGATCACTAATAATGCTCCACCGAGAGCGATAACAGCTTTTGCTCCAATCTTTCCTGTTAGAACGCCGACAAGTGGAGAGAATGCGTACATGCCGATTATGTGAAGCGATATTACAAAGCCAACTATTTCGAGCTGATGACCGCCATCTTTGAGATGCAACGGTGTCATTGTCATAACTCCGACCATGACCACATGTCCGACAACCATGGAGCCAACAGAAAGGCGCCCTATTTTTGATGAGAAAAGTATTCTGAAGGCTTTTTTTACTGAAGTTTGCTGCCCTCCTTCAGCTCCGATGCCTCCTATTACAACTAGTGGGTCCGGTCTGAGCCATTTTTGAATGGTTAGGGCAGCTAACAGAAAAAGTAGACCTGAAACGATATAAGGTCCTGCAAGTTCGGGAGCGCCAAGAAAGTCTCCCAGTTTTTTTGCAGGCCCTAGGCCAAGAGAAGGTCCGAGTACAGAGCCGATTGTGGATGCCCAAACCAANTTGCCGATCGCTGAAGCTTTGCTTTCTTCGGGTGCTAAATCTGCTGCCGCGAAACGTGCCGCCAAGTTAGCGCCGTTACCTACCCCAACTCCAAGAATGCCAAGTGGCAGAAATATGTAAACCTCTGTAATAGCAGCTGTCATTGCTAAAACCGCTCCAAGCACGGCAGTNGCGTAACCAACAACTATCCCCGGGCGTCTTCCTTTGACAGTCATTATTTTGGCTAACGGCAAAGTTGACAGTGCCGCTCCTGTAGTCAGGCAAGCAGCAGCTAGTGCACCAAGTGTTTCATTTCCTGTTATTTCCTCTCCGAGAACCGCAGCAGCCGAGTAGGCACTTGTAATGGCCGCACCTGCCGGCACCAAACCTGACATAAGAGTTCGAAGNGTTCGTTTCTGAAGGTCGGCATGTTTCAGTGACTCGTTCAAAGCATGCTCTTTCGACATTCACGAAGCGTACGGCACTTATCCCTATTTAGTTGTTATTTCGTTAGATCTGATTAAATGTTTCAGTGTTTTATGAATAGAAAAGCTAATTTAGAAATTGATGCNGTTTCAGCAAAACNTATTGCTGTGACTGCNCANGGTTTGAACCGTCCGCGNCCCGAAGGGAAAGTTGATCGAAGACATTTCCGCCGCGTATTCGGTGACACAGGTCTCGTGCAACTTGATTCGGTTCAAGCAGTCTGTAGATCCCATTATTTGGTTTTTTTCAGTCGTTTGGGAAAATATGACCGATTGAAACTAGATGACTGGATTTGGCACTCTGGGGAAAGTTTTGAATCCTGGGCGCATGAGGCATCAATTCTGCCTGTTGAAACGGAACCTTTCCTTCGTTGGAAGAAAAGCAGAGCACGTNAAGGGGAAACGTGGAAAGGTCTTTTTGAGTTGGCCAACTCCGAGAAAAAATATGTTAATGACGTAATGANTCAAGTGTTGCTGTCAACATCTCCTATTAAAGCTTCTGAATTGAGTGAACCGCGGACTCGTTCTGGNTCCTGGTGGAGTGGCCGTTCAGACGGACAAAAGACGCTTGATTGGCTTTTCAGAATTGGTGAAATAGCTGTNAAGNGGGATANAAAATTTTCCAGGAGCTATGTTCCNTTTAACTCGGCGGTCCCAAGCNATATACATTCCCTCCCCGACCCCCTGGAAAGTGAATCGATCGAGGAGTTGATCCTGATTGCTGCGCGTTGTAACGGAATCGGAACTGTTAATGACATCGCTGATTATTTCAGGATGAAACCTTCATTTGTGCATAAAGCAATCCCTCCCCTTTTGGAAAAGAAAAAATTGATAGCTGTCAATGTTGAAGGGTGGAATGAAAATGCATATCTACATCCTTCTGTTTCATCACCTGAAAAAATCGTGTCAAGAGCCCTGCTGTCGCCTTTTGATTCTCTGGTTTGGAATCGACCACGCATTGAAAGGCTTTTTAATTTCAAATACAGATTAGAAATATATGTTCCTCGGGAGAAACGAAAATACGGTTACTACGTTTTGCCTTTTCTGTTAAATGAGAACCTGGTAGCTCGAGTGGATTTAAAAGCTCTTCGTCATGAAGGAAAGCTACTCGTTAAAGGGGTCTATTTAGAAGCAGGGACGGATCCGGAAATGGTTCTTTCGGAACTCGCAAAAGAGCTGAAAGACCTTTCTGACTTTCTCGACCTTTCAGAAGTGTTGAGCATTGGAAGAAGTAAATCCGCCATTCTTCTTCGCTCGTTTTTAGATTCAAATTAACTGACCGATAAGAGTGCTATCGAGGTTAGACCTAAAAGCAATCCAANGATCTGGCTTTTTAACATCATTTCTTTTAGGAAAAGTCTTGCTAGTAGAACTGTTACTGCCGGATAGAAAGAAGCTAGGACTGAAACCAAACTGAGCAATCCTTTGTTTAATGCAGCTAGTAAAACGACATTCGCGANTGTGTCGAAAAATCCNGCTCCAATTATGTAAGGGGTGGAACTTTTTTCTGGTTTGATTTTTTTCCTTCCGATAATTACAAAAAGGNAAATAGCGACCACTGAAAAGACTCGCGAGCCGACAACGGGCCAAGGTGCTGTTGNNTCNGANGTNCCGTCAATGACAATAAAGAAAGCCCCAAATGCCAATCCAGCTATCAAGGCTTCTAATATCAATACACCTTTAATTGCGGTCCGTTTACCTGGTGTCCAAGAGACCAAGAATATTGCTAGCAGCCCGATAAATACCCCCAAGGTCTGTTGTGTCGAAAGTTTTTCCCCTGAAAGTAAGCCCCAAATGACAGGGAGAGTCGCGCACGCCACCGCAGTGATCGGAGCAACTATCGCCATTGGCCCTTTTGCTAAACCTCTGTATAGAAGAGTTAGTCCGCATAAACCGAANCNTGATGCCAGAACTCCTAGAAANAAATCATNAGTTTTGAATTCTTCGGCCATCAATGGAGCTAAGACCAGAATTATTATCAATCCCAGGAAGTGTGAGATTGCCAGCACAGAGACAACATTTGTTTTCTTTGTGGCTTTACCTCCGAAAAAATCTCCGGTTCCTGCTAGTACAGCCGCTGCTAACGCTAAGAAAGTAACCATTTAAATTGATTTCTTGAATCAGCTATTCAGGCAAGAACTCATCAGCATCAAGATCTTCGATTGCTGTAGATACTCGGGCGAACATTTCAGTAACGAGTTGCACTGCTCTCTCATTTACCAGAGCAGCTGCGGAAGCTTGCACCGGGTAAGCCAAGCAGAACAATATGGAGCGTCTGTAGTCTTCCATGAGTCGATCCTGCGGGTAATCCAGACCAATTTCACTTAAAGTTTTTCGATACCTGTCCAACAATTTGGTTTCATGGTTTCTCCGGTCTTCAATCGTGAGGCTCTGACTGAGGAAATACCCGACGTCGTAGCCTCCGACTGTTTTTATGCAAATTTGCCAATCAATGACTTTGAGGGTTTCATTTTGGAAAAATAGGTTGTCCAGTCGGAAATCACCGTGCGCCAATGTGATTGGACTGTCGGCTAATTCCATCATTTCACCTGTTACTGCCGGGAATTTTTCTCCAACTTTTTTTATGCGGTCAGATACTCCATTGGGAAACATTTCCATACAACCTGGCCATGCCTCAGAAAATCCTTGAGCTATAGCTTGTGGGAAGGGAACATCCCATCCGTATGGAAGCCATGAGAGGTCGCCGTTAAAACGTTCGCTTTCCCAAAATGCTGCATGGTGTTTCGCTAGTGCCTCTATCGCGATCTCAGCTTTATCGATAGGGCAACCGTCTAGCTGACTTATGACTTCTGTTCCGTCAAGATCTTCAAGAACTAGTACAAAGTCATCGGATTCAGGATCATGGAGTGCCGCATAACATTCTGGAGTGCCAAGAGGTGTGTCTTTTGCAGCGTCGCGGTAAAAACCTATTTCTTTTCCATAGAACATGAAAGCCCGAGCTATGTGTCTTGTCTGCTCATGTGGTGATGGCACTTTGATAACTACAGAGTCTGGAGCTTCTTCGATGAGGAATCGCTGCATGAAAGCTTCACTCTGTACAAAAGACCCATTATTCCCACACCCTCACCTATCACTTCAACCTGCATGTCAGTGATCTCGGCTCCATCGAATCCAGAACCTTGCAATACGCCAGTTAGCCAATCCGTCGAGACATCTTCAATTGTGCTTGGAAAATCTTTAGTAGCCATAAAAGCCTCCTTGAACTCATCCAATTATCACTGAAAAAATGTCACATATCGAATCGGGTCTGATTTAAGAACTAATACCCAACACATCTAAATCTATCCGACACGGTAATTTGGGATAATGAATGTCAATCAAGGTGAGCTCCGAGAGGCGTGGCAAAATTTTTGCAGAAAACTTTCCGACGCCGGAGATTCAGTTCTCGATACCTCAACTATCGGTGACGACATAGACAAAGTTGAAGGGTTGCGCCATCTTCTTAGAGCCCTGTATAGAAGTGTGGGAATATTTGTCGAGTCGGGTGATGTCGATTTTCCAGAATTGGCTTGGGTTCATCCGTTCAAATCCGGTCAGGACAACCCGGATGGACTTTATCAGATATCAAATGTAGACCTTGAGAACACTTACCGGCTCTCGGGAAATGTCGGCACTGTCTGCTATGTAGGTATAACTCTAATGAGTATGGATTTTACCGAGGGTCCCATTGAACAACTTTTGACAGTTAACACCAGCGAGATTCCTGTTGATGATTCCGGGAATATGGAACTCTATTTTAGTTCTCAGGAATGCCCCAGTGGAAAAGATAAAAATTCTTGGTTTACTCTTCCAGTGAAAAAGTGTTCTCTTTTCATACGACAGTTCTTTTCAGATTGGGAGAGTGAAAGAGCAGGTAATTTTCATCTCGATTGTGTAGGTGCACAAGATCCTGTTAGTCGAATGGAGCCACATACCATGCTCAGACATCTAAACAGCACTCTTCCGCAAGCTTTGGAAATGGTCGAGTTCTGGAGTGATTTCGGACAAAACCATTTGAAGGCCGGCCAAATAAATTCTTTCGATCATATAGTTCCCAATAAAGGTGACCATGTTTCCAAGGGAGGGAGCCCTGAACAGGCATATGGACAATGCTGGTGGAAGGTGGAACCTGATGAAGCTCTTATATATGAGGTAGAAGTCCCTGAATGCGTTTACTGGGGAGTTCAACTCGGTGACGTTTGGTACCAGTCACTTGATTGGGTAAACCGCCAGTCGAGTCTCAACGGGCATCAAGCTTCAATTGGCTCAGACGGTGTTTTTAGAGCTGTGATATCCCATAAAGACCCCGGTGTGCTCAACTGGCTTGATACCACTGGAGCTACTCAAGGTTGTATTACGTACCGGTGGAATCAATCTGAGCTTTCACCTGTTCCGACTCTGACTCTGGTTCCTTTTGAAAGTTTGAACGAATATATTCCGTCTACTGAAAAACGTGTTGACACGGACCAAAGGATCGAACTTCTTCTCAGAAGACGCCATGCGGCTCTCAGTCGTTTTTTGAGATAATACGATGCGACGCTAAATGTTCATAATGTGGTCGGACCGTCTCATAGACCTCTTTGACTCGTTTCGGTGATTCTTCCAGGCTCACAACTTTTCTTGATTGCTTTTTTAAACCATCCGAGTTTCTGAGGTTCTCGTGAAATGATCCGCCGTCCCACCAACTGACTTCATCCCGTGGACCAGGTTCCCATGAGAGAGCTTCGGGTAGGAAGGTGATCCCCACCGCATCACACCATAGTTTTACCATCTCAAAAGGATTTTCGAGTAAATCATCACTATCTATTACCGGTGGTGCCACGCCATCCAGATCACATATAAGGTCAAAAAGTTTCCGTTGTTCAATAAATCCGATTTCCCTTTCATCAAAGTCGGGCCATTTTTGATACATGGAAGTAAGAGTCTTCAATGGGTCGCGGATCAGAAAACTATGATTAAAATTCGAAAGAAAATCCTCTGACATCAAAGGATCCAAGTACATGGGGAAATCTTTTATGAATACAGGTTTCTCAGATGAAACATCCTGAAGGTTTTGCCAACAGGCCTCATAGGTCAGACCTGGGGTTCGCAAACTGTCTTCAGTTAAGCGTGGCCATAACGGATCTTCACCTTGATACCAAACTTCCCCAAATGGTTCATGAAAACATTCGAAATCACCACGCGTTCTCATCATCCACTCAAATGCCGTTGATGTTGATCGCGGCACTCCCCACAGTGCAAGTATCTTTCTCACTAAAAATATTTGAGACGTCTCAGGCGATTCTTGTATGGCCCATATCGCCATATCATTTCTTCTCCGTCTAAATAACGAGTTACCAGTGCTATTTTCCGCCCTCCAGGATAAAGATTCAAGCGACCCTTCTCGAAACGTGCTGCGACGGAAATTCTCTCCCTTTTGTCTGCGTGTACATCATTCACCCCGCCGTCGAGAGTTCCGTCTGCGTACATATCGTGAATGACTCCCCCACCTGTGACAACAACCCTGTTGCCGGCTTGTTCCACTCGTTCGATATGCCCTTTTAAAGGTCCTTTAAAAACCTGCCATACACCTCTAAGGTCAGGCGCCCCGGGAGTAATTGGTTCATCACATTCGAAAAGGATTGGTGGTGGAAATTCTCGATACCCGCCGGGTGGTGTGTGAGCAACAGGTATATCTGTTGCTTTTACAGTTGTCTCAGATAGAGAATCAGAAAGCTTTGGTGGATTGAAATGTTCCTTACCAGTTGGAGGTTCATTTACGGATTTCCGAATCTTTACGGGCGCCAAAATCAGCTTTGGTAGTGTTCGCAAAATAGCTCTGAGTTTCATGATAATTCAATATAGACACCACTTTCGGTCAAAGAGAAGACCGGTCATAGGTTTTGGCGTTACGGGCAATTCACCTACTAATGTGGGTAGGTGGAAGAAGTTCGTGTAGCGGCATTATCTATGCCAAAAACGATTGAAGACCGTCCATTTGGTGAAGAAATTGTCGTGTATAGAATTTTCGACAAAAAAGGGCCAATCTTTTCAATGATTTCAGAGGAAAAAAGCATTTTGAATGTGAGAGTGCCCAGTGATTTTTTTGAAATATCTGACACTATTGATGGAATAACTCCACTTAGGATTTGGAAGAATTGGATTTCAGTGGATCTGAAGACTGTACGTAGGAAACAAGAAGTTAAAGATTTGGTTTATGAAAGTTGGTACGAGGTGGCTGAAAATCTCCCAAGAGGGAAAAGAAAATTATTAAATTTGGAATAACCGGGAGACTCTTCTGATAGGTGTTTAGGTATAACAAGTTATTACGCCTCTAATTATCCCCTTGCACTTCAATCGTAAAAAGAACTCCCGCTCCACCATCTCTCAAATCGTGGCTTGTTAACGGAAGCTACAAGTTCCAATATTGTTCCATTAGGAGGAGCGAGGTATGTCATACTTCCAAAGCCCTCTGCTGGAGATTTAGCCGCTCCTAACAATTCCCAGTTGAGCCCCAGGAGTCTTTCGGTTTCTGCTTTTACATCGTCCACCCAGACGCCGAAATGATGAACACCGGGATTTTCATTGCCGTCCCAGAAAGAATCTGGCTGACCTTCAAGTAGTTCAAGATGCTGATCCCCTTCACGTGAGTACACGAATTTTAGATGGATGCTTTGCTGGCCACCATCCGGAGTCCAAAGACCCTGTGACGCGTTTTCCACCAATTCCGCCCATGTCAGGTTTAAAGATTCGCCCATTTCTTCCATTGCTAAGTGAATGTTTGGAACTCGAATTCCGATATGGAAAATCTCTTTAAAATCGATCATCTTTAATTATGACCTTATTACTACTGAACCCCGCAAAGAGTTGAACTGTAGGTTTTTACTTTCGTAAGTTGATAGATTTATACGTCCAGTGTTGCTTCTATAAACATTGGATATAAAACCTCCCTTCCATCTCATTTTAGAAGGGGGGTTTTTATTTTTTCAAGTTATAAATAAGTCATGAGTGGTCATAGCCGATGGTTGAGAACCTGGTCGAGAACTGTGGGTATGCCTTTAGGTGTAACCGACGATGATAAACCAGAATTTCTGCCAATAACTCAAACAAGCGTGAAACGCGCCTTAGGTTTCAGAACATTCTGGATAGTGATGCACGTCACCACATGTTTTTTTATTATTGCTGCTGCTGGAAGAACTCTAAATTTCTGGTAAGTATTCACTCACTGTAAAGTTTGAGGAATCATCTTTAAACAGTCCCGGTCAAAAAACGCTGCAATTGAACGTTCAAGTCCGGTTTCAGCGAGACGTCTTTTCTCCTCTGTGCTGATATCAAATAACCCTGCTATCAGAATTGTGAAATGAATAATGTAAAGCAGGGCAACATCGTAATCTTTTTCGCACTGCTCAAGCGAATAATTCTGAACACCATCTGCTTCCAACTGTTGAACGTAACGCTCTAGAACATCTTTTTCACATTCACGGCGAGTCTCCACTGGGAGACTCGTAAACATCATCCAACCAATGTCATATAAAGGGTTGGAAATCATAATATTTTGCCAATCGATTAGTATCACAGGCAGTAACCCCGGAATCCCATTTCCAAACAAAGCATTATCCATTCGTACATCTCCATGGATAACTGTTTTAGTTCGGTTACCCATCTCTCGGTAAATATCTTCCATTACGTTCACATACGCTGGTAAGGCTTCTCTCAGTTCATCTGGAAAAAATTCTGGAAAACGCTCTAAGGCTTTCTCCCACGAAATGTAAAAAGAGGCAGCTGAACGTTCTATGAAGTCATCCGAGTCAACCCGTTGCATATCAGGAAAAGCTTCTTCACCTTTACCCCAGTATTTGGCATGCAAAGGTGCTACAACGTCGACGACCATTAATGCTTGTTCTGCCGTAATACCTCCGATTTGGTCACCTAGGGAATATTCAAAAAGATCTTCAAGAACTATCACGTCACTACCCGAGCCATGGTCCATTGCGGCGAAATAACATTTCGGAATAGGAATGTCTAGGTCTTTAGCTATTTCATTGAAAAAGATGACTTCGCGTTCATAAAGATTCATCGTGTTCGCAAGTTCACGATTTTCTGGTTCATCTGTCGCAAATTTGATCACTAAAGATGTTGGGCCTTTGACAGTCTTGTTATAGGTCAGGTGAACGCGAACTACTACCCCTAAGAGACCCACGCCTTCGCTGATATTTTCAAATGAAAAATCCTCTATTTTCTCTCCCGCCGATAAAGAACCACTTTCGCCTAGTATCTGGTTAAACCATTCTTTATTAAGACCTTCTGGAGATACTGGAAAACTCATACTAAAGCAGTCTAAGAGCAAAAAATGGTGGGTCGTGAGGGGCGTGTCACCAAAACTCCGACAACTTAAAAGGGTACTTGTCAGATACTGCTACGTATAGATACGTTTGCGTGTTTTATGTATGATGATATAAACTTATTACGTCTAAACATTAGAGACAATATGAATACTGATTCGTTAACAAACTGGGTTAGCAGT
>PBFS01000002.1 GCA_002718845.1 Gammaproteobacteria bacterium
TATGCCTATTTCTAAAACAATATCAGAATCATTACAACTCATTTTCTCTATTAGAGCCCTTTGCCCAGGTTTAAATACTTTGCCAAAAGTATAGTCATAAAAGCTAGATACTCTTTTATAAGATTTAATTATAGAGTTTTGATCCAATATGTTATCCTTGTAGTCATTATAAACAGAGATTATAACACTAATATGTTATTAAATTTAAAAGTTTTTATCGATATTTTACAGTTTTCCAAAGGCCCTCAAGATCTGCCAGCAAGCTCAAGTCTCTTAAGCTTTATAATTCTTGCTAATATGGCAGTTGGATTAATTTCGCTGGACCCTAATATTGATTATACAATGAATATATTTTTTGCTTTAATTTATATCATAGTTACTATTTTATTTATTAAGGCTGCTTTAACCATAAGAGATAATAATACTAAAACTAATAAATATTCAGTTAGATACCTGCAAGTTTGTTCGGGAACTTTGGGAATCCATGCGCTAATTACTTTGATGACAGGTATTATTGTTTTACTATTATCTCCCACGGGAAATTTAATGTTGTCATTATTTTTTGTGATATCTATTTATGGTTGGTTTGTAAATGGTCATATTTTTAAAAATGCTTTCGATACTACAATGATGTTTGGTCTAAGCATATCGATTTTACATAGCATGCTATTTTTGTTAGTAATAGTAATCTTAATTCAAATTTTAATATGAAAATTCATATCTTAGGAATTGGAGGGACATTTATGGCTGGTATAGCCATCCTAGCTAAACAACTTGGACATACTGTAACTGGTTCTGATAAAAATTTATATGACCCCATGAAGTCTGTTTTAATTAAAGAGAAAATTAGTTTTACTGAAGAATATAACCCAAAAATTCTAGATAATAAATATGATTTAGTAATAGTAGGCAATGTAATGTCAAGAGGTATGAAAATAATTGAAACACTCTTGGAAAAAAATATTAAATTTACTTCAGGGCCTCAATGGTTATATGATAATGTTTTATCTCATAAAAAGGTTATTGCTGTATCAGGCACACATGGTAAAACAACAACATCATCTCTAATAACTTGGATATTAAAATATGCAAAATTTAATCCTAGTTATTTAATTGGTGGTTTGCCAATTAATTTAGAATCACCGGCTAAACTAACAAAGTCAGATTTTTTTGTAATTGAGGCGGATGAATATGACACTGCTTTTTTTGACAAACGCTCTAAATATGTGCATTATCATCCAAATATATTTGTAATAAATAATATTGAGTTTGATCATGCGGATATTTTTAAGGACATAGATGACATTATAAAGAATTTTCATCATGTAATTAGAACTATACCTAGAAATGGAAAGATTATATATAACATAGACGACAAAAATATACGTAAACTTATTAATGAGGGAGTGTGGTCTAAGGTTATTTCTCTATCAACTAAAAAATCAGTGAAACCTGATTGGCTATTAACAAAAGATAAAAACTCATTTTTTATATCACAAGGCAATAGAAAAAAAATAATTAAATCTAATTTAATTGGAATGCATAATTATAAAAATATATCATTGGCAATCATTGCGGCATTACAAATAAAGATTCCACTAAATAAATGCCTAGAAGCTATCAGTGTATTTTCCGGAGTGAAAAGAAGAATGGAGTTTGTTGGATATCTAGACAACATTATGATTTTTGATGATTTTGCTCATCATCCGACAGAAATTGAAAGTTCAGTGCAATCATTAAGAAATGAATATAGTAACAAAAAAATATTGTCAATATGTGAAATTAAATCGAATTCTATGATATCAGGTACACATAAAAATAAACTTCCTGATGCCCTTAAAAAATCTCATCATAGTATTATAGTTAGATCTCATCTATTTAAATGGTTGCTAAAAAGTAAAAAAATAAAACTAATGGATTCTTATTTAAAAATAAAAGAATACATTATAAATAATAAATCTGATATTGATATTATTCTAATAATGAGTAACAAGAGTACAAAAGAATTGAGAGAATATATAACTAATGAAAAAAGTAATAAGAAGTAATTCAGATTGGAAAACTAAATTATCTGATTCATCATATAAAATAACTAGAGAAAAAAATACTGAGACACCGTTTAGTGGTAAATATAATCTAAATAAAGAATGTGGGATTTACAAATGTATTTGTTGTAACAATATATTATTTGACTCCCAGAAAAAATTTGACTCTGGTACTGGATGGCCTAGTTTTTATGATACATCCTCAAATGAATCAATAATCGAAACTGAGGATAATTCTTTTGGTATGAAAAGAATAGAGGTGACATGTAAGCTGTGTGATGCACATTTAGGCCACGTGTTTGATGATGGACCTTATCCAACATTTAAACGTTATTG
Organism: Gammaproteobacteria bacterium; assembly: GCA_002718845.1. GTDB lineage: Bacteria > Pseudomonadota > Gammaproteobacteria. The sequence continues at coordinate 2,382 of PBFS01000002.1, forward strand.
CATCAATTCATTATCTTTAAAATTTTTCAAAAAATCTAACAATGTTAAATAATACATGGCCAATATTTCCATTAACAAGCATAGTTCTACCAGGGGGTCTATTTCCATTAAGAATATTTGAAAGAAGATATTTGAATATGGTTAGAGATTGCATCAAAGATGAAAAAGGTTTCTGTATTGCCTTAGTCAAAAATGAAACGCAAGATAAATATGTTGATAAAATATACCAATATACCTCATTTGTAAAAATAATTGACTGGAATAAGTTAGAGGATGGGGTTTTAGGAATTACTGTAGAAGGAATGTCTATTGCAAAAGTTTTATCATCGAAATTAAATAAAGATAATTTACTTATAGGTGATATTGAATTTATTGAAACTGAAAAAGAATACCTAATTCCACAAAAATACTTAATCTTGTCTAAATTATATAAAAAAATATATCCTGGGATAAAAAATTTTGTAAGCTTTAAAAAAGAACGTTACTCTGATGCATCGTGGGTTAGTTTTAGATTGGTTGAATGTTTGCCATTAGATCTATCTACTAAAGCAAATTTAATATCTGCTAACAATGCATTAGAAAGACTTGAAATAATTAATGAAATTGTTAACAAGCTTTATAAAGATGAAATCAAAAATTTATGAATAATTACTAGTAATGGCGCCGATATCCGCTTGACTCACTAACTTAGCATATTTAGATAGAACACCGTTTATAATTTTTCTTTTAGGTTTTTTCCAAGATTTTAGGCGTTTCTTTATCTCGGCTTTACTCAATCTAATATTTAATTCTTTTGTAATAGAGTTTATTTCAATTCTATCTCTATTTTTCACAATAGCTAATGGTCCACCGACATATGCCTCTGGTGCAATATGCCCTACAACAAAACCATGGCTTCCTCCAGAAAACCTTCCGTCTGTGATAAGAGCTACATCTTTTCCTAATCCCTTACCCATAACGGCTGATGTTGGCGATAACATTTCTCTCATTCCTGGGCCACCAATAGGTCCTTCATATCTAATTACAATTACCGTTCCTTTTTTAATCTTGTTATTTAAAATATCTTTTAAAGCAAGTTCTTCTGAATTATAAACCTTTGCTGAACCAACAAACGTATCTCCTTCTTTGCCAGAAATTTTAGCTACAGATCCTTGTGGAGATAAATTTCCTCTCAGAATTATTAAATGTCCATTTTTTTTAATAGGTTTATTAAAAGGCATAATTATTTTTTGTTTTTTTGAATAACTAGAAACTTTTTTAAGGTTTTGCTTAATTGTTTTCCCTGTCACAGTAAGGCAGTCTCCGTGAAGCAATTTTTTATCAAGCAATAATTTCATTAGAGGCGCTACCCCTCCTATTTTAACTAATTCTGACATTGAATAGCGTCCACTGGGTTTTAAGTCAGCTAAAACTGGAGTTTTATTGCCGATTCTATCAAAATCATTGAGAGATAATTTAACATCTGCAGAATTTGCTATTGCAAGAAGATGTAATACGGCATTAGTAGATCCGCCTAAAGCCATAACAACTGTTATTGCATTTTCTATAGATTTTTTATTTATTATATCTGAAGGTTTTATATCTTTTTTAACACAATTCATTAATGCTTTCGACGAATCCTTGCAGTCTAATTTTTTATTTCTAGAAATTGCAATTTGCGCTGAACTATTAGTTAATCTCATCCCTAATGCTTCAATTGCACAAGCCATTGTATTGGCTGTATACATTCCTCCACATGACCCAGGCCCAGGTATTGCTTTTTTTTCTATATTTAATAATTCTTTATTAGTAATTTTCCTATTAGCATTACTACCAACAGCTTCAAAAACTGACACTATATCAATATTTTTTGACTTATGCTCACCGGGCAATATAGTTCCTCCATAAACAAATATAGATGGTCTATTTAATCTTGCCATAGACATAATGCAAGCTGGCATATTTTTATCACAACCACCGATTGCTAACAAGCCATCAAATCCTTCGCATCCCACAACAGTTTCAATAGAATCAGCAATAACTTCCCTTGAAACTAACGAGTATCTCATACCTTCTGTTCCCATTGAAATGCCATCAGATACTGTAATAGTATTGAATATAATAGATTTTCCACCATTTACATCAATTGATTTGGCAGCTATTTCCGCAAGTGTATTAATATGCATGTTACAAGGCGTAACCATACTCCAAGTTGAAGCTATGCCTATTTGTGGTAATTTAAAATCTTTGTCTTTAAAACCAACAGCTCTCAACATTGATCTGCTAGGAGACCTATCTTTTCCGTCAACTATTATTGATGAATACTTTCTCATTATTTATTGTACCAATTTACCAAAAATTTTAAATCTCCAACCTTTAAGAAAACGAATATCTGTGCAACCTCTTGCGAAATAATCAATATCTCTTTTATTGGCTATTAATGCAGATGCAACATTATATTTCTCGCAAATTTTTAATATGGTTTCATTGCATTTACTAATTTTTTTATTATACGCGTTCAAATCTAATTTTAAAGATTTGTCTTCTTTAGATCTCTCATCTTTATTATTCATTATTGATAGTACCTTTTCTTTACTTGCAATAGACAGTGTTTGTTTAGAATTATCTAAAATTAAAGGTAATTCTTTCAATGTTGAGGTTGATATTTTGATTAGTTCTCTATCACTTAGGATCCACCTCCTAGGCATATTTTTCTTAATTGCTTTGATTTCTCTCCATTCTGATATTAATTGTAATCGTAGTAATTGATTATTTGATAAATTTATTGGTATTGTAATTTTTTTCCAAGCTTTTTTTGGATCTGTAATAATGTTAGATTTTGAAAGTTCAATGTTCTGTTCCTCATAAAACCATTCTAATCTGTCTAACTCCTTTAATCTGTTTAAAAACATTTTATACAGCGGTATAAGATATTTAACATCGTTTGCAGCATATTCTATTTTTTCTTCTGATATTGGTCTTTTAAGCCAATCTGTTCTCCATGAACCTTCCTTTAACTCTACGTTAAAATTCTTTTTAACTAAATTAGAATAACTAATGCTCATATTGCAATCAGTTAGATTAGATGCAATTTGTGTATCAAAAATATTTTTAGGATAACAACCAAAATAATGATGTAATACTTCTAAATCCTGCTTAGAAGAATGGAGTATTTTTCTAATATTTATATTAGTAAGCAATTCAATAATTAGACTATTATTTTCAATCTCAAAAATATCAATGCAGTAGTTATTTTTTTCATCACTCAATTGTAATAATGCTAATTGAGGAAAATACGAAGATTCTCTAATAAATTCTGTATCTAAGCCAATATTTTTACTATTTTCTAGATCTTTAAATATATTTGACAATTTTTTGTCCGTATTAATAAGAAAATTTGGCATAATTAAGATAATAATATGATAACAGTGATAGAGTAGTTCTTATAGAAATAATAATGAAAATTGATACGAATACACACTTAATTAACAATGTGCCATTCTATGAATCAGATAACTGTGATAAGAGGCCTATTGGAATTGAAGTAGATACAATTATCATACATTGTATAAGTCTACCTGAAGGGAAATATGCTAATAACAATATTATAGATTTCTTTCAAAACAAGCTTGATATAGGGAGAGATGAATCATTTAAGTTAATTGCGGGTTTAAAAGTTTCTGCACATATACTCATTCGAAGAAATGGTGATATAATTCAATTTGTTCCATTAAATTTAAGAGCATGGCATGCGGGAAAATCAGAATATAATAATCGTACAAAATTTAATGATTTTTCTATTGGTATAGAACTTGAAGGAACTGTTAGCTCGGCATTTGAAGAGAAGCAGTATCTCTCATTAATTAAGGTAATATCGGAAATTAAGACATGTTATCCTAAAGTTACAGATAATAATATTATTGGCCATAGCATGATTTCACCTGAAAGAAAAAATGATCCAGGAAAATATTTTGACTGGAAAAGAATAAAGGGGAAGGTTAAATGACGACTGCATTGTTAATAATTTTTGCGCTAGTACTAGAATATATATATGATCCGATATCTAATATGAAAGATACACGCTTATTAAATACTTTGTTTGATAAGTTTAAAATATTATCTGAGGACTATATTTCTGAAAAATATAATATATATTTATTGTTCCCCATTAGTGTCTTTATTATTACTACTATTATTTTGTTTGTTTCAGGTTATTTTTTACACCCTTTATTTGAATTTTTGTTTAGCTTAATAATATTAATTTATTGTTTAAAACCAAGCGAATTTAATCTAATGGTTGAAAATTTAAAATTTTCTTTTAATGAGAATAAAGAATTAAAAACTGATGATAGATTTAAATATATTCTTCCGACTCAAAATAAAGAAAATTATGAGTCTATTGTTGATAACTTATTCTATAATTCCACAAGAAATACCTTTACTGTAATATTTTCTTTTTTATTACTTGGTCCTGCTGGATGCTTAAGTTTTATAGTGTTAGATAATTATCTATATAACAAACAAATGAAAATAGATTTACAAATAAAAAAGAAACTAAAGATTATAATATCAATTATTGAATATATACCTGTCCGTCTATCTATCTTTTCATATGCAATAGTTGCAGATTTTGAAGTTTGTATGAAATCTTGGAATTCCTTAAAAAAGAATTCTGATTTATATAAAGCAAATATAGCATCCATTAATCAAGTAGGCAGAGAATTGACTTCTAATACTATTAAGGATGATAATTTAGGTAATCGAATAGAATGCATACAAACTATAATTGCAAGATCTTTTTTAGCATGGTTAAGCTTAATTGCTCTTTTAGTTATCGGAGGTTTTTTTGTCTGAGTATGAATAGTAATTCTTACCTATAACTATCTTAGGTTTATTATTTCTTTCTCTCCAAATATTTGTGTCCCTGAGTGAATATATACATCCACAATATTCTTGCATATAAAAGTTCTCATGTTTAGAAACATCAAGCATTCTTTTAGATCCATTTTCTTTTCTCCAATTAAATGTCCAGTAAGATATATTTTTATATTTAGAAGCTGCATAAATTCCTGATTTATTAATTTGATCAAAATTTTTCCATCTTGAAATACCCAATGTACTAGAAAAAATATCAAAATTATTTTTATATGCATATTCGGCTGTATTAGTAAATCGCATATCAAAACATGCAGAACACCTTGTTCCTCTCTCAGGATTCCATTCCATTCCTTTTGTCAAATTAAACCATTGTTTTGGATTATAATCAGCATCTATAAAAGGTATATTGTTTTTCTCAGCAAATAGCATATTTTCCTCTTTACGAAAAATGTATTCTTTCGATGGATGGATATTAGGATTATAGAAATATACAGTATAGTCTATACCTGATTCTTTAAGCCTTAACATAATGTCTCCCGAGCATGGGGCACAACATGAATGTAATAATAATTTTTTTTTATTATCAGGTAATTGTATTTTTACGTTATTACTATTCATTGATATTAAAAAATAATTTTGTGTTTCTAATGGTTACATCTTTTACATAGTTTATATCTTTATTCAAACACTTGGCAATAGTTTCTGCTACATATATTAAATATGATGGTTCGTTAATACCATCATGCTTAAAGTTAATGTTATGTGGAATTAAATAAGGAGAATCCGTCTCAATCATAAGGCGATCCTCTGGTATATATTTGATTATTTCGTGTAAACGCTTTCCTCTGCTTTCATCAGTAATCCATCCTGTGATGCCTATATAACAGCCCATATCAATATATGTTTTTAATTCTTCTTTAGTTCCAGTAAAACAATGAACAACATATTTAAATAATCCATCCTTATGTTTCTTTAACATATCTACAAAATCTTTAAACGCATGTCTTTCATGTAGAAAAATTGGCTTTTTAATGGTTTTGGCAATTTCTAAATGTTGCTCAAAACAAAAAAGTTGCTCTTCTTTTGATGAATATTCGCGATAGAAATCTAACCCGCATTCACCTAACGCTAGAACTTTGTCATTATTTAAAAAAGCTTCTATTTCTGCTACATCTTTAGAACTGTAATCTTTTGCATTATGTGGGTGAAAACCAACTGTCGTATAAAATAAATCTGGGTATTTGCTTATTATTTCAAGCGCTTCTTTTGTATCTTGAGTGTTTGATGAAGTAATTATTACTTTCTCAATATTTGCAGATTTAATATTATCTACAATTACGTCTATTTTTTTATTTAACTCCGGATGGGTTAGGTTTGCACCTATATCGATTAAAAAATGAGCTGAATTCATTTATAAAGTTTTTAAAACTGATTCAACGGTATCGCCAATTACTGATGGGTTTTTTGCAATTATTATTCCAGCCTCTTTTAAAATTTCAACTTTCTCTGCCGCTGATTCCCCATAAGCACTAACTATAGCGCCCGCATGGCCCATTCTCTTGCCTTTTGGCGCAGTCAGACCTGCTATATAAGCTATGACAGGCTTAGATACATTTTCTTTCGCAAAATCTGCTGCTTCAGCCTCTTGTGGGCCACCAATCTCTCCTATCATTAATATTGCTTTTGTTTCATCGTCTTGTTCAAATTTTTCAAGATGATCTTTAAAAGAACTTCCATTTATAGGGTCTCCCCCTATTCCTACGCTAGTAGAAATTCCTATGCCAAGATTTTTCATTTGTTGCGCTGCTTCATATCCCAGTGTTCCAGATCTTCCAATAACACCAACGTTACCCTCTTTATAGATATGTCCTGGCATAATTCCTAACATACATTTTCCAGGACTTATGACACCGGCACAATTAGGTCCTACCATAGTCATTCTATCTTCATTTTTATACCTTCTCATGTAACGCTTAACTTTAATCATGTCATGTGCTGGTATTCCGTCAGTAATAGCCACAAGTGTTTTAATTCCAGCATCAGCTGCTTCCATAGCAGAGTCTGCTGCAAAAGCTGGAGGCACAAATAAGATACTTGTATCAGCACCAGTTTCTTTAACAGCTTCTTTTACTGTATTAAAAACAGGCTTATCTAAGTGTGTTTGTCCACCTTTTCCTGGTGTTACGCCACCAACAATATTAGTTCCATACTCAATCATTTCTTGCGCATGGAAAGTTCCTATTTTCCCGGTAAATCCTTGTACAATTATCTTAGAATCTTTGTTAATTAATATAGACATTACCCTTTTTTCCTCAACTTTTTTAATTCTTGAACAGCTTTGTTAGCAGCTTCTTCAAGGGTTGATGCTTCAATATATTTTACTTTGCTATCTTTTAATATTTTCATGCCTTCGTTAACGTTTGTGCCAGCTAATCTTATAACTAGTGGTTGCTCAATTTTAATTTGATTTAATGCATCAACTATTCCTTGTGCAACCCAATCGCACCTGTTAATGCCAGCAAAAATATTAATTAATATAACTCGGACTTTAGGATCGCTAGATATAAGTTTAAATGCTTTAACAAATTTTTCTGGTGTTGCTCCTCCTCCAACATCTAAAAAGTTCGCAGGTTGTCCTCCAGCAAGTTTAATCATATCCATTGACGCCATTGCTAAGCCCGCCCCGTTTATAATATTTCCAATATCTCCATCAAGTGCTATATAATTTAGACCTCTATCAGCAGCATACGTTTCTTTTGGGTCTTCTTGTGATTTATCTCTTAATTCTGCAATCTCAGGTATTCGATATAATGCGTTATCATCAAAAGACATTTTGCAATCTAATGCTAAAACATGATCGTCGCCTGTAAGAACCAATGGGTTAACTTCCACCATTGTTGCGTCTGAATTACTAAATGCTTTATAACATCCCAAAATTGCTTCTGCGCATCTTGATATTGCCTTTGCTTCTATTCCTAAGCCAAATGCTATTTCTCTAGCTTGAAAACTTTGCATTCCTACTGCAGCTTCTACTTTAGCTCTTATTAAAGTCTCTGGTTTTTCTTTTGCTATTTCTTCAACACTCATTCCACCTTCTGATGATGCTACAACCATTATGCTTTCTGAGCTTCTATCAAACACCAATCCAAGATAAAACTCTTTTTTTATATCGGTTGCTTCTTCTACATAAATTCTCTGTACTGTTTTCCCAGCTGGACCTGTTTGACTCGTTACCAACGTTTTGCCTAGTAGTTTATTTGCAGCGTCAGATACTTCCTGTAAACTTTTGCAAACAATTATACCGCCGGCCTTTCCTCTTGCTCCAGCATGAATCTGAGCCTTTACCACCCACATTTCACCGCCTAATTCTGCAGCTCTATCCTTGGCATTTTGAGGACTGTATGCTATGCCTCCTCTAGGCGTAGATACGCCAAATTTTGACAATATTTCTTTTGCCTGATACTCATGTATGTCCATTATTTTTTAGACTCTATTAACTTATTAATATTTACAATATTTTCTGCCATCCTCTCAGATGCAGCATCTATCATTCTGCCGTCTAATTGAGCAGCTCCTTTCCCTTCTGCAGCTGCTTTTTTTAATTCCTCAATAATTCTTTTTGCTTTTTCAACTTCTTCAGCTGGAGGAGAAAATACATTATTTGCATGCTCAATTTGCGATGGGTGTATAGCCCACTTACCCTCTATTCCAATAGCTGCGCCTCTTTTAGCAGCTAATATATATCCATCAGGATCGTTAAAATCCCCAAATGGTCCATCAATTGGACGTAAACCATATGCTCTACAAGTTGCTACTAATTTTGCTAAACCATGATGCCATTGATCGCCAGGATAATCCGGATTCAAACCACCTATCACTACTGTCCGTGCTCTTAAGCTTGCAGCATAATCTGCTACTCCAAAATGGAGAGCTTCTAGTCTGTCTGAAGACTGAGCTATGTCTTCTATATTTACCATGCCCAAAGCAGTTTCTATTAAACACTCTAATCCTACTTTATCTTTAAGCCCTCTTTCCTGCTCTATTTGAGTAACCATGCAATCCACCATATAAACATCGCTCTTAACTCCGACTTTTGGAATTAAAATAGTATCTAAATATTCTCCAGCTTGAACCATAATTTCAACAACATCTCTGTACATGTAGTGTGTGTCTAACCCATTAATTCTGACAGAAATAGTTTTACCATTACCCCTCCAATCCATTTCTTTGAGCGCTTTAATTACATTTTCTCTTGCGGTTATTTTATCATTAGGTGCCACTGCATCTTCTAAATCTAAGAAAATATAATCTGCTTGTGATTTAAGTGCTTTTTCAAACATTTTTGGAGATGATCCTGGTACAGCTAACTCACTTCTTTGTAAACGTGGATAGGCATTTTTATAGGATGTGTGACTCATACTTTTTTAACTCCATTTCAATATCATATTTATTATAGGCTTGATATGCATGTTGTTTATCTGTTATAACTCGATAAGTTTACGTAAGTATAGACTATTGTCAATTTATTTGGGGTAAAAATACTGAATTTAGGGTTTTATTATGAAAAATGCAGTAGATATTGTTAAATTAAACAAAATATACCGGAATGGCTTTAGAGCTCTTGAAAACATAAATCTATCTATTAAAAAAGGTGATTTTTTTGCATTTTTAGGTCCAAATGGTGCTGGCAAATCTACAGTTATAGGGATTATGTCATCTTTGGTTAGAATTACATCAGGCAAAGTATCTGTATTCGGGAAAGACATACAAGACAATCCTGATTTTGCGAAAAGAAATATTGGATTAGTTCCACAAGAATATAACCTAAATCAATTTATTCCAATACAGGAAATAATGATTAATGTTGCTGGTTATTTTGGTATTAATAAACATGATGCTAAATATCGTGCATCTAAGTTATTTCACCAATTAGGCATCTGGGAGAAACGATTTGATACTCCTAGGGAATTGTCTGGAGGAATGAAAAGACGATTAATGATTGCAAGAGCGCTTATACATAAACCAAAGATTTTAATTCTTGATGAACCTACGGCAGGTGTTGATACCGAACTTAGATTAACAATGTGGGATTTCTTTCAAGAAATAAATAATAATGGAGTGACTATAATTTTAACAACTCACTATTTAGAAGAAGCTGAAAGATTATGTAAAAACTTAGCTATAATTCACAAAGGCTCTATAATTCAAAATTCGTCTATGGATGAAGTTTATAATCTCAGAAAAGAGCATACTTATATTATTAAAACCGCAAATATTATTAATCAAAAATTAAATATAAGTGAGTTTTCACACAAATTAATAGATGCTCATACAATTGAGGTAACTGTAGATAATAATATCTCTATTACACAAATTATTGAAAAACTAAAATATTTGGATGTGAATGTAATGAATATTATTAGTAAGAGAAATAGATTGGAAGAACTATTTATGGAACTTACTAAAGAGGAGCCAATAACATGAATGTCTCATGGATGATTGCATATCAAACAATTGTTAAAAAAGAATTTGTAAGATTTGCAAGAATATGGATACAAACAATACTCCCCTCTGTAATTACAATATTTTTATATATAACAATATTTGGAAATTTTATTGGTGATAGGATTGGCAATATAAAGAATTTTAGCTATGTAGATTATATAATACCGGGTCTTATTCTTATGCCTATTATAACAAACTCTTATATGAATGTTGTTGGTTCTTTTTATAGTTCGCGTTTCCAAAAAAGTTGCGAGGAATTGCTCGTAGCGCCTGTTCCTAATTGGGTAATATTACTTGGTTATATCTCAGGAGGTGTATTAAGAGCTTTTGTTGTTAGTATAGCGGTTTATTTTGTAACAACATTATTTACTAAAATGCCTATTCATAATATTTACTTTGTTATTTTAATAACTTTTTTAACAGCCTTTTTATTTTCCACAGCAGGCTTTATTAATGCTGCTTATGCGAAAAGTTTTGATGATATAAATATTGTTCCAACTTTTATTCTAGCTCCATTGACCTATTTAGGTGGTACATTTTATTCCATAGATGCTCTACCACAAATTTGGCAAGATATATCATTAGTAAACCCTATCGCATATATTGTTAGTTCTTACAGATATGCGTTTTTAGGTCTAGAGGAAACAAACATCTTGTTAGCGGTTCTTATAATAGTTACTTTCATAATTATTTTGTTTATAATAGCTCTAATAATACTTGCAAAAGGCATAGGTATTAAAAATTAAGTCTTATGAAGTTGGGAAAATCCAGTGAATTTAGTCTGGTACTACACCCGTAACGGTAAAAAGTCCGAATACCAACATGATGAGAAACCCATAAAGCGGGATGCTTACATAGATGGGCATTGATTCTAGTATTTGGCTAGAATTTTCTATGTATTAGTATTCCTTATTATAAAAGGGGTATGTAATGATTAAAAAGATAATTCTTGTAATGATGTTTTCTATATCATCTATTAGTTTTGCTCAAACTGGTTTAGATGAAATTATTGTAACTCCAAACTTAAAGAAAACTACTATACACGAATCATTAAATACAGTTTCAATAATAACAAAGGATGAAATAAGAAATTATGGTTACAAGTCTATAGATGAAATATTACAACATGTGAGCTCAATTAATATTGGAAGTAATGGTGGGTATGGACAAACAAAATCTATTTTTTTACGAGGCACGGAAAGTAATCATACAAAAGTCTTAATAGATGGTGTTAGTCTAAATCCTGGTACATTGGGTGTTCCTTCAATTCAACATGTTTCTCCACAAATAATAGAAAGAATTGAAATCTCAAAAGGTGGCATGTCAACATTATACGGAAGAGATGCTATAGGAGGAGTTATTAATATAATCACAAAGAATAGATTTGATAATGATGAAATAATTATTGAGGCTGGAAAAGATCAGACAAATAAATTTGGGCTTAGTAAGAGTTTTTCTAACGATATACATAATTTCACAATTAGTTTTATAGAATTACAATCAAATGGATATAAGGCAAAAGTAAATTCAACAAAAAATCATGCGTATATAAATAAAAATTTAAATCTTGTTTATTTATATAATGAAAAAAATAATAATCTTAAAATAAATTGGTATCAAAGTATTGGAAATACAGAATATGATAGCTTTGGCACTAATTTAAATCATGACCATAAAGATTCTCTTGTAAAAGTAGCTTTAACTAAAAAATATAATAATTATAAAGATAAATTTATATTTATTAATAAAATAAATAAGATTGATCAGAAAGCGCTAAATGCTACAGACTATACACATACAAAAAGCACAGAACTTAATATTAATAGAAACTATTATAATTTGTTTAATACAGACACCATTCTTGGTATAAATTTAACCAACGAGCAATTATCTGAACTATCATTCGGCACTGCATTTAAAAAAGGAAGTTGGATAAAGGAATTATATTTTCAATCTGAATATCAAATAAAAAAATCTATGTTTAACATTGGAGCTAGATATATTAATCATAATATATATAGTAATTTTTATTCTGGAAATATTAATTTTGGTCATGCTTTGACAGATAAAACTAAATTTATATTTGGTGTTTCTAAATCATTCAGGCCTCCTGATGGAACTGATTTATATGGATATGGCGGGAATAGTAATTTGCAACCTGAAGAGTCTATCAATTCAGAAATATCTTTTAAAACAAAATTATCTAATGATAATGGCTTAATAATAACTTTTTTTAATAATAATATTAGAAATTTAATTGAATCTGATGGAGCAACTATGCAAAATATCAATAAAGCTAAAATCAAAGGTCTGGAAATGACTTATTATAACAAGTACGGAAATTTAGATTATAAATTTGATTACACGCTATTAAATGCTAAGGATTTGAATAATGATACTGATTTATCTAGACGTCCAAAAAATAAATTAACTAGCAAAATGAGTTATAATTTTAAAAAAAATAATAAATTAGGCATTTCCATGGTTGCCTCTAGTAAGAGTGATAACTCGATTTATGACTCTAATGTATTAGGGGGATATACAATTTTTAATTTAACGTATTTATATGATACTATTGGCTATACTTGGAAGTTTAATATGAACAATGTATTTAATAAAAAATATAGACAAGCTCATAACTATAATAGCGAAGGAAGATCATATTATATCAGCTTTATAAATAATTTTTAATATGAAGAATTTTGTCGCGCCCTTATTAATATTTTTACTTTTAATTTTATCAAGGTATATGAGTGATATACCAAACTTTACTCCTACTATCTCCTTCATTCTATTTTCTAGCTATTTTATTAATAACAAATATACTTCTATGTTAACTGTATTAGCTTCTCAAATTATTGCTGATATATATATTGGTACATATTCTTATGTATTTTTTGTCTACTTATCTTATGTAATAATTGTTCTGATTGGAGAATTCTATTTGAAAGAATTGAAATTTAAAAGTGTGATAATTTCCTCTTTTTTAGCTGCTTCAATATTTTTTATAGTTAGTAATTTTGGTTTCTGGTTCACTGAATCTTTATATAGTCATGACTTAAATGGTTTAATAACATGCTATGTAGCGGCAATACCATTTTTTGACGATTCATTAATATCAGCATCGCTATATTCTTTAACTATATATATTATTTATAAGTTTTATAAAAACTTATTTCCTGAAGCAAATATAGTAACTAAATAATTTAATCAAATTTTAATTGCCCACCAGTTTTATATTCAGTAACACGAGTTTCAAAAAAGTTTTTTTCTTTTTTTAGATCCATAATTTCTGACATCCACTCAAAAGGGTTGGTTGCTCCTGGGTATTGTTCAGGTAATCCTATTTGCGTTAATCTTCTATTCGCAATAAATTTTATAAACTCTTCGTACAAACTAGCATTGATACCTAGTATTGGTTTAGGCATAGTGTCGTAGGCATATTGGGTTTCGAGTTTTACACCGTCTTTTACTAGTTCTATCATTTCAGTTTGAAAGTCTTCGCTCCACAATTCTGGATTCTCAAGTTTAATTTGATTAATCACATCTATTCCAAAATTCATATGCATAGATTCATCTCTCAGAATATACTGGAATTGTTGTGCAACGCCTGTCAATTTATTTCTTCTACCCATGGAAAGTATTTGTGTAAATCCAACGTAAAAGAATATACCCTCAAATATCACATAAAATGCAACAAGGTCGCGCAATAATCTCTGATTATTTTCTTTTGTTCCTGTTTTAAATGTAGGATCTCCTAAACTTTGAGTAAAAGGTAATGCCCATTCAGCTTTTGTTGCTACAGCAGGTATTTCTCTATACATATTAAAAATCTTACTTTCATCTAAACCTAATGACTGTACACAATAAGTGTATGCATGTGTATGTATAGCTTCTTCAAATGCTTGACGCAATAAATATTGCCTACACTCAGGGTTTGTAATATGTTTATATACTGCCAACACCAAGTTATTTGCAACTAATGAATCAGCAGTTGAAAAAAATCCTAAGTTTACCTCTACAATATTTCTTTCATCTTCTGTAAGTCCTTTTGGGTCATTCCATAATTTGATATCATCATGCATTGGTATTTCTTCCGGCATCCAATGATTTGCTGAACCATCTAGATATTTTTTCCAAGCCCATTCATATTTAAATGGTACTAATTGATTTAAATCAGCTCTACAATTTATAATTGCTTTATCGTCGACTCTAATTCTACCAGCACCCTGCTCAATATCTTCTATTCCAGTTAAACCTTCTTGCAAAGATTCACTTGATAATGCTTCTTCAGCCTTTGTTGAGTCTGTTGATTTAGGCTCAGGTTTATTTAAAGCTTCTTTTATTGGGTCGTCCCAGTTATACATATTATCACCTTTCTTTATTTATTAATTTATGCCACCCTCTTAGCGTAGTAAAATTATTCTTTGTAAACTTTAATTCTTCTAACTCTCTTTGTATATTTGATATTGTATAAATTAATAATGTAACAATAATTACAATCGATGAAATTAAATATATCATTGGCATGCCTCGCAATCTGGGTCATCTACTAAACATTCTTTTTCTTCTGATTGATTGCTCACGGCATTCAAAGAAGATCCTGTATTATCTGCGGTACTTTTTTCTACATGCGTTGCACCCAGAGACCTTAAATAATATGTTGTCTTAAGTCCTCTTATCCAAGCAAGTTTATAAGCACTATCAAGTTTTTTTCCATCAGTATCAGAAATATATAAATTAAGTGATTGAGACTGATCTATCCATTTTTGTCTTCTGGCTGCTGCTTCTACTAACCATCTTGTATCAATTTCAAAGCATGTTTGGTACAAAGATTTTAAATCATCAGACACTCTGCTTATAGATGTAAGTTGACCATCGAAATATTTTAAATCCTTTATCATAACCTCATCCCATATTTTTGCTCTTTTAAAATCTTCGATAAGATAAGGGTTGATTACTGTGAATTCACCTGACAAATTAGATTTAACATATAGGTTTTGGTAAGTGGGCTCGATTGATTGTGAAACACCGCAAATATTAGAAATTGTTGCGGTTGGTGCTATCGCAAGAGTATTTGAATTTCTCATTCCATGCGTTTTTATCATTTTTCTTAATGTATCCCAATCAAGAGTTTGATCCATATTTACATCTAAATACTTTCCTCTGATATCTTTAAATTTTTTCAAACTATCAATAGGCAATATACCTTGGCTCCATAGTGAGCCATCGAAAGTTTTATAAGATCCTCTTTCTTTTGCTAATTCCATAGATGCCTCGATAGCATAGTAACTAATATGTTCCATGCTTTTATCTGCAAACTCTACTGCCCCTTCAGACGCATAAGGTATTCTTAGTTTATATAAAGCGTCTTGGAAACCCATTACCCCAAGACCAACGGGCCTGTGTTTAAAATTAGACTCCTTAGCTTTATCAACGCTGTAATAATTATAATCAATAACATTGTCTAACATTCTCATGGCTGTCTTAATTGTTTTTGCTAATTTTTTAGTATTAAGATTATTATCTTCATCTATATGAGAAGATAAATTCACAGAACCTAAATTACATACGGCTATTTCTTCTTTTGATGTATTCAATGTTATTTCTGTGCATAAATTCGATGAATGAACCACCCCTGTATGCTGTTGAGGTGAACGTAAATTACAAGGGTCTTTAAATGTAATCCATGGATGTCCTGTTTCAAATAACATACTTAAAATCTTTCTCCATAAATCAATTGCTTTGATTTTCTTGAAGTTTGCTATTTTTCCTTCATCCGCTTTTTTTTCATAGAACTCATACTTCTTTTCAAAATCTAATCCTGTTAAATCATGTAAGTCTTCTGTGTCATTTGGTGAGAATAAAGTCCAACCAAGGTCGTTATATAGTCTTTTCATGAATAAATCAGGTATCCAATTAGCTGTATTCATATCATGGGTTCTTCGTCTATCATCTCCAGTATTTTTTCTTAATTCTAAAAATTGCTCTATATCTAAGTGCCATGTTTCAAGATACGCACACATTGCTCCTTTTCTCTTTCCACCTTGATTTACAGCTACTGCAGTGTCATTTGCAACTTTCAAAAAAGGTATTACTCCTTGGCTTTTACCATTAGTCCCTTTTATATATGAGCCTAAAGCTCTGACTTGAGACCAATCATTTCCTAATCCTCCGGCAAATTTAGACAACATAGCATCATCACTTATACACTCGAATATTCCTTTTAAATCGTCTGGTATAGTAGATAGATAGCAAGAAGAAAGTTGTGGCCTTAATGTTCCAGAGTTAAATAATGTTGGAGTACTACACATAAAGTCAAAAGAAGATATCAAGTTATAGAATTCAATAGTACGTTCTTCTCTATTCTTTTCATTAACAGCTAGACCCATTGCTACTCTCATAAAAAAAGCTTGGGGTAATTCAAATCTAGTTTCTTTATGATGGATAAAATATCTATCGTATAATGTTTGCAACCCAAGATACGTAAAAGACATGTCCTTTGAAGGATTTAAATGCTTGGTTATATAATCTAAATCATAAGTTAGCAACTCTTTGTCTAATAAATTAATCTCGCATGCTTTTTCCAAATACATCTTAAAGTATGTAGAATAATGTTTAGACATATTCTTTATAGTTGGAGATGAGTCTTTAAAGCCTAAGAAAGTCAAAGCTTCTTCATATATGCTGCTTAATAATAATCTAGATACAACATATGAATAATTTGGGTCTTTTTCTATTAAGGGGCGGACAGAAATTAAAATCGAACTTGATAAGTCTTCTTTTTTTATTCCATCATAAATATTTTTATCTATCGTATCATACACCACGTCTGCTGATACATCAGGGATCCCTTCGCAGCATTCTGTAATAATAATTCTTAATTTATCAAGATCTAAGGCCTCGGTAGTGCCATCTTCGCGAATGATGGATTTTTTAATAGGCATATCTTCGATGCCTTCATGTTTATTTTGACTACGCGCTTGATTCCTCTCTTCTCTATATAAAACATAGGATCTAGCAACATCTTGATATCCAGCTCTCATAATTGCTAGCTCTACTTGATCTTGAATATCTTCAATATGAACTACGCCACCTTCTGGAAAACGTCTCTTAATTGCGGTATCCACCTTGTTTGCTAATAATTCTACTTCATTATGTATTCTTGTAGATGCAGCTGCACTACTTCCTTCCACGCTTAAGAATGCTTTTGTCATTGCGACTATAATTTTACTTAAGTCATATGAGGTTACTTTGCCATTTCTCCTCATTACCCTGTATTTTCCAGGAATCGGGGGTATGTTGACACTGTTAGCAAATGTTTTTGATTCTACCGTATCAGGTAGTTTATTATTTTGTAATTCTTCTGTCATAATTTCCCTAAATTTTTATTATTATTCTTCAGATTTCTTATTTTTTTAGCATTGCACTCGTTATGAGTAACTTCTGTATCAGTAAATTATAACACTAATTATTGGGGTTGTAATTATTTAGAAACACAATATATTGTGTTTTTTCTGTTTAAAACATGTGTATAACCTGTAGATAAATAAATATAAGAATTATCTAATATTCTAATGTAGATTTACATCATTAATGTTGCTATTCCTAACAATGAAATAAAACCGATAATATCAGTGATAGTTGTCAAAATAACACCACCTGCTAAAGCTGGGTCTATATTCAACCTTCTTAGGATTAGGGGCAAACTAACTCCGCTTATTGCGCCTATAATTAAATTAATCATTAATGCTGCAGCAATAACTAATCCTAGAAAAATGCTATTAAACCAAAAATAAACTGCAGATGCTACGATGGAAGACCATAAAATACCATTTAAAACACCTATTGATGCCTCTTTAAATATTAAAAGTTTAGAGTTTGTTATTCCTATCTGGTTTGTAGCTTGAAATCTCATAACAAGAGCCAAACTTTGCATGCCTGCAATACCTCCCATGCTAGCAACTATTGGCATAAGGATTGCGAGAGTAACTACTTTTTCTATAGTAGCTTCAAATATCCCTATTGCTGCCGCTGCAAGTACTGCGGTAATTAAGTTTGCTCCAAGCCATATTGTTCTTCTTTTGGTGCTCTGTATAATTGGGGCAAAAATATCATCCTCTTTATTTAATCCTGCCATGTTTAATACAGAATCATCTGCTTCATCTCGTATAATATCCACTACATCATCAACAGTAATTCTTCCCAACAATACTCCCTCTTTATTAACAACGGCTGCAGATACTAAATCATGGTTTTCAAATATTCTAGCAACTTCATGTGTGTCCATATCTGGATCAATAATATTAGTGTCCTCAGTCATAATCTCAGATACTAATGATCCTGTATTTGCTACTAATAAATCTTGTATAGAAACATAGCCAAAATACTTATCCATGATATCTGTCACAAAAACAATGTCAGTTTGCTCTGGCAATTTTTTTAATCTTCTAAGATATTTAAGAAGCACTTCCACAGTAACGCTTGATCGAACATTAATTGTATCTGTATTCATAAGACCGCCAGCAGTATCATCAGAAAATGATAAAACTTTAGCAAGTCTATCTTGGTTTTGCTTGTCTAAACTCTTAATTGTTTTAGTAATTAAATTCTTTGGTAGTGATTGGATAATGTCAGCCAAATCATCAGTGTCTAAATTCTCGGCAATTTTTGCAAGACCTTCAGTACCACTTTCATCTATAAGTTCATCCAATAAATTTCCTCTGACTTCTTCGCTTAATTCAGCCAAAGTTTCGCCTCTATTATGGTTTGTTACTAGATTCCATATCAAATCTCTTCTATTTCTAGGTGAACTTTCTATAACATCAGCTATTTCAGATGGGTATAACGAATTCAATAAATTACGCGCCTGAATTATTGCGCCACTGTCTAAGACCGAAGTGAGTTCATCAAGCGTAATAGTATTTTCTTTTGTTTGGGTTTTTGCTTCCATGCATATATTATCTACCTATTACTATAGGTTGCAAATTTTTTATTTAAATAAACTTATAATTTATAAAAGAGATTTATATTACGATAGAGAAATTTGTATTTAGAAATCGTACCTTAACCCTATCATTGTAGATTCGATGTCTTCATTTATGCCATCTCCTGATCCGGCATCGCTTGACGAGTGTCCAAGATATATACTAGATGTTTTAGATAGTTTATATTTCATCCCAATATTATAACCATCTCTGTCATAACTTGCTCCTTGGCTAGCATCAGTATCACCATATGAATACTGAAGTTCCATTGATCCAGATTTATATCTAATACCATACCAATCTGCTTCACCATCAGAATTGCCTCCAGTGAACATTTTACCGTCTAAGCCAATATCTTCATGCATATACCAAACTCTAATTCTGCGGTTTCCTTCTATATTAAAATTTTTAGTAATTATATATTTTTCATTATAGTCTTGATTACCTGCACCAGTTACACTGTTATCCTGATTTCTTGCGTAAGTAATACTTAACCCAGGAAAAAATAAATTTTTATATTCTATACCAATACCAGTATCCTGTTTTGTAACATTATTACTCGTATCTTCACCAAAACCATAGATAGCGGCAAAACTAAAGTCACCAAGCTTTAATTCATAAAGCATTGATTCTCTCCAGTATGAACTATGCGCCATAGATCCTTGTGAAATCATTCTAGCATCACGTGCTTGTGTAATTGTATCGTGAAATAAATCATGTTTTGCTAAATACTTATACGGGGACTCAAGTGATCCAAACTTAAATTGCCCAAACGGTGTTAAGAAACCAAGCCATCCTTGTTTAAGAACAAAAGTATTGCAAGGTGCTTTGCCATTAGCGTCAGTATTACAGTTTGTACTGTCACTGGTTGCCCAAGAATCTCCAATATCTATTGCATATTCAATTTTATAATTTAACGCATAACCATTTTTTATAAAGGATTTCCCTTTAATCCCAATTCTGCCCATGCCCTCATCATCTCTAATGTTTGAAGTCTTGTTATTATTACTAGTTGAATGATCTGACACATCATACTGTGCCCATAGTTTGCCGTAGAAAATAACCTCTGATAAATTTTTCTGATTAATTCTAGTTTCTGCAAGCGTTAGGTTAGAGTTAAAAATTATATTTATAAATATTATAAGGGGAAATAATTTGTGAAATAGCTTCTTATAGACCATTAGGTACTATCACTTGATGAATTATAAGAACAATTGCAACACTTGCTCCTAGTCCAAATATCATTTTGCCAAAGTCTTTTGCAATAATTGGGAATACATATTTAAAACGATAATCGTCAATTACAGATGAGATAGCTAATTCTCGTCCCGATAATAACCCAACAAAAACCCAAGTTGTGGACATTGGTAAATTATTAAGCTCTATAAAGAAGAATAAAATAAAAGCATAAACAAGATTAATAATGGTAGTAGATCTTGAGAATCTTGCGCCATGTTTACTAATTACTACTTCTTGAATTTTTCCTCCGCCTGTATAAAAAACGTATCCGAGAAGTAGAACGGTTGAAACTAATACTATTAATAAATCACCAAACATTAATTTCCTAGGTAAAAAAACTGCGATGTTTGCCATGTCATGTTGTAACCATGCAAACCATAACCAACCACTAGTTATCCACTGGCTTACTCTCCAAAATTTTCTATGCGTTGGATGATCTTCTTTTTCATTAATGAATCTTTCTAAGATAACCCATATAAGATATGCCAATATGGCAGCCACACCATAACCGATAATAGATTTCATAAGCATTTGCTCAAGAACAGTTACGGTTGCAAAAGCTGATAAAACTAAAAAAGTTGTGGAGACTGGGATACCAGCACGTGTTAAAAAAAGTAAAATCCCTGGAGCAAGAGCATGGTACCATTGAATTTCCTGATGAGGAATTTGCGTTAATCTTTCATATGAAATATCGCCATCGTAAAAATACCAACCATAAGTAATGGTAAAAACCAGCATAATTGAAGCTGCAAACCATAACTTATACCAAGCAAAATCTTCTTTATTAGCAGAAAGGAATGTGCCTAATGTTTGAATAGAGTCATTTGCAATAACTGAATAAGCTGCAAGAAAAAACCCTAAATACATCCAAACTATACTGAGTTCCATGAGACCCCTTTAAATTAAACCTCAATTTATAAACTTATAAAGACTATCAGTCTTATATGAGAATAATAATTTATCAGAGATTATTGTAAAGCAAAATTTTATTTAATTTTAATTAAAATTATATTATAGAATATAGGTTTTATTTTATATAATCTATTAAATGGTTGATATTATCATACACAAGTCTAAACAGTATATTAAAGAGGATATTGATTACTATTGTTCAGATATTCGTGACAAACATGGGATGATTGCACCTAGCGACAATCTTGTTAGTTTATCCTGTGATTCTAATATTCTTCATTCCATTCCTTCTAACCATGAAATATCATCCATTTATTACCCATTTGAGAAAAACATTTTTCATAGAATATATATTGGTATAAGTTTTCCACTATTTGCAAATAATTGGGGGGCTGCGTTTCTACGCCATCTTATGTGTTTAATAAATAAAGATGGTGCGGTTATACTGCCAGTGTATGCTGAAAGACAAGGAGTAGAAAAAAATTATTGGTCAAGAAGTTCACTAGAAGTGATATTTCAAAGTAGACAAAAATGGTGGGGGGAAAGTAATATTTGGGCTGAAAATGATGGGGTGATGTCTATGAGGATAGGCAAAAAAGAACCTCCTAAAAAAAATAGTACTTTAAATTATTTGTTCGATTGTGAATCAGATAATATTAAAAGTAAAGATAATCCTTACGTTAACAAAAGAATAGCAAGACATCACAAAAATGGAACAATGAGCGCAATTGTAGAACAGATAATTATTAATTACTTTGGTAGAAAAAAAGGTATTAGTTATTGTGATATACATGGAGATATTTTATTAACATCAGAAATTTTAATGAGTGATTATATAACTGTGAATAGCATAACTCAAATAATAAATGGTGATTTAAATATAACTGATATCAAAAAATATCTAGAAGAAGGTTTTGATAATAAAATACATATAATGTCACATCAAGATAAATTTCCAAACACAAATAATAACTTTGATGTTATAAGTATGTTAAATATTTTTGAAAATGAATCTGAAGATTTTAAAAAGGATTGTATAAAAAAAGCTTTGAATAATTTAAATAGAAATGGTGTGTTAATCATGCAAGATAAATCATTTAATAATAAAGAATTTACCAATAGCATTATTTCATCTATTTCTAACCTTGAACATGCTCAATACTCATCGATTGTAGCAACAAAACATAATAAAGGAATTAATATACCTCATTATTCAGATATAATATTTAAAGAGTTGCAGATAGAAAATGATAACAGACAAGATTTAATAAATATATTTTATAAAAAATGACTTTAGAGAATACATTAAACTCAATTAGTAGTTTTATTTGGGGACCAATAACTCTTTTCTTCCTTTTAGGTGTTGGTATTTATTTAATGATTGGATTACACGCTTATCCAATTAAAAACCTCAAACACGGTTTTAAAGTATTATTTAAGAAATCTGATGATAAAGATGATGGAGATATTTCGTCATTTGAATCCTTAATGACTGCATTATCTGCAACTGTAGGCACAGGTAACATAGCAGGCGTTGCAACTGCTATTTTTCTAGGTGGGCCAGGTGCTATTTTTTGGATGTGGATAACAGCATTATTTGGCATGGCTACAAAATATGCTGAAGCTTTTCTAGCAATATATTTTAGGGAAAAAAATACATCTGGAAATTATGTGGGTGGGCCAATGTATTATATTAAGAATGGTTTAAACCAAAAATATCATTTCCTTGCTTATTTATTTGCTTTTTTTGGTATGATTGCAGCTTTTGGTATTGGCAATGGTGTTCAAGCTAATTCAGTTGCGCAAGTTTTATCATCGGAATTTAATATTTCTCAAATAACAATTGGTTTTACAATTGCAATTCTTGTAATGCTTGTGATATTAGGCGGAATAAAAAGTATTGGGAAAACCGCAGCTCAATTAGTACCTATAATGTCAGCTATATATATATTGGGGGGTTTATATATAATTTTTATAAATATTTCTATCGTGCCTGATATTTTCTTATTAATTGTCAACTCTGCTTTTACAACAACTGCTGCAACCGGAGGTTTTGCTGGAGCAACAATTTGGATGGCAATAAGGTTTGGTGTCTCTAGAGGTGTTTTTTCTAACGAAGCAGGTTTGGGTAGTTCTCCAATAGCTCATGCGGCTGCCAAAACTAATAACCCTGTTAAACAAGGATCAATATCAATGCTGGAACCATTAATAGATACTTTGGTTGTATGTACAATTACTGCTTTTGTAATTTTAATTAGTAATAGCTGGCTATCAGGAATAAATGGTGCTTCTTTAACTTCGCTAGCATTTAATGAAGGCCTGCCTGGTCTAGGTAAATATATTGTGATTATCGGATTAGTTCTTTTTGCTTTTAGCACAATAATAGGATGGAGTTATTATGGAGAAAAATGTGCTGAATTTATTTTTGGTGAAGGTATAACTACTATATATCGAGTTTTATGGATAATAGTTATTCCTGTAGGTGCTACAATAGAATTAAATTTAATATGGCTAATAGCAGATATTATGAATGGTTTAATGGCGCTACCAAATTTAATTGCATTAATATTATTAAGTCCAATTGTTTTCTCTAAAACAAAAAGTTTATTAAATAAATAAAGTGAAATTAACAGCTACAGAAAAAAAACTTTTGCAAATACATGTTCAATCATCATTGTCTGAAGATTGTGTGAAAAAAGATATTACAAGCAGTTTACTAAATAAAATAGAAGTTAGCGCAGTCATAATCTTTAAAGAAGAAGGGGTGCTATGTGGAATAGATTGGGTGAATGAAGTATTTAAAAAAGTGAACTCTAAAATAAAAATAAAATGGCTATACAAAGATGGGGATTTTATTAAAAAAAATAAAACAGTATGCATCATAAAAGGTAATAATAAATCGATTCTAACAGCTGAAAGAACGGCATTAAATTTTTTACAAACATTGTCTGGAATATGTAGTAATATCAAAAAATATCAAGATCAAATAAAAAATAAAAATATTAAACTTTTATATACAAGAAAAATAGTGCCTGGCTGGAAATATGCCATTGGCAATATTTGTAGTCTTATGTGTTGTAAACCTCATAGATCTAATCTTCAAGAGTCTATTTTAATTAAAGAAAATCACCTAAAATTTATAAAAAATATTGAGCAATATGTCAGAATAGCTAAAAAATCAAAAAAATTAATCATAGCTGAGGCAAAAACATTATCTGAATTAAAATTGTTCAATAATTTAAAGCTAAATAGAATCTTATTAGACAACTTTACACCCAACCAAGTGAAAAAAGCTGTCAAGCTATCCAAGAGCACACCTATTGAAATATCTGGAAATATTACTATAAAAAACATAAAAAATTATGCAATTAAAGGTGTGTCATTTATCTCTGTTGGTGCATTAACTAAAAATATCCATGCATTGAATATATCGTTACTCGTACGGTAATATGGTTAAAATAAAATATTCTATATATAATAAGGTATGAATAATTCTTACAGCCAAAGAAATCATTTACTAAAAGTCTTTATTCTCATCTTTGTTTTTTGGTTTTTACTATCTGGTATGACCAATTTATTCATGATTATACTTGGTTTATTATCATCCTTCTTTGTTGTATGGATTATAAATAAAATGGATTTAGTTGATCACGAAGTGAGTTTCCATAATTTTAGCATTAGCAAACTAATTATGTACTTTTTCTGGTTGCTGCGTGAAATTATAATTTCTAATTTGAAGGTATGTTTATGTATTGTTGCTCCTAACAAAAAAATAAATCCAGAAATTATAAAAATTAAATCAAGCCAAAATTCTGAATTTGCTAATGTTCTATATGCAAACTCTATTACTCTGACGCCTGGGACCGTAACTATAGATGTAGATAAAAATAACTTTACAGTTCATACCCTTGATGCTCAATTTAAAGAATCGTTAGAAACAAATATTATGGATGAGAAAATTTTATCTACAGAGCAGAATGTAAATAACAAAGGGAAGGGAGAAAATGATTGAAGCTAATATTATAGTTATTGCATTAATTTCAATTGCACTTCTAATGTCTATATTTAGATTTATTTTTGCTGAAGAGATTTATACAAAAATTCTTGCCACTAATTTAATTGGAACAAAAATTGTTTTATTAATTTTATTATCCGGAACATTATCTGTGGAAAAAGATTTTACTGACATTGCTTTAGTTTATGCTCTAATTAATTTTATATCAACAATAGTAATTTTAAAATATTATGAAGATAGGGAAAAACATCAATGAGTATGATTGAAGTTATATTATTAATTTTGGGTGGATTGACTGCTCTGATTGGAACAATTGGCTGTTTTAAATTTAAAGATTTCTTATCTCGAACTCATGCTGCTTCTGTAGTTGATACATTTTCAACTTTATTAATTATTTTATCTTTAATAATTCATAATGGTCTTACTTTATTAAGTATAAAACTTTTTCTTATATTAATTTTTTTATATATTACTGGCAGCACTGCTATACATGCACTAACACAAGCTTTTTTAAAATTTGGTAAAAATGAAATAACAAAATAATGACTATTACACTATTATATATTCTGCTATCTATCTTAATTATAATTTCTATGTATGTAATGATTAGTAGAAATTTATTTTCAGTTATTATATCTACAACAATATTCAGTATGATTTGTGCTCTTATATTTTTACTATTAGATGCAATAGATGTTTCATTAACCGAAGCAGCGGTTGGTGCGGGTATTTCGACAATTTTATTTTTAAGCACAATAAGATATGTGGATATTATTGCAGCAGATACTAAAAAAAATACTGTGCCAATTGTAATATTATTTTTTTTACTGTTAATGTCAATGAGTGTGTTAATTTATGATTTGCCAGAACTTGGCAAGGTAGATGTTGCAAATAATTCTCAAGCTACTAAATACTATATTCATCATTCTAAAACAGAGATGGGCGTGCCAAATGTTGTAACCTCTGTATTGGCTGGCTATAGAGGTTTTGATACTTTGGGTGAGGTCATTGTTATTTTTATAGCTGGTATATCTGTATTAGGGATACTTAGAAATAATAAGAGGGGAATATGAAACATCATACAATACCGAGAATTGTAACTAAATTAATAATACCTTTAATATTACTTTTTGGGTTATATATACAATTTCATGGAGACTATTCAGCTGGCGGAGGATTTCAAGCTGGGGTAATTATAGCTTCAGGTTTCATATTATATAACATTATTTTTGGGTTAGAAGTTGGGCTTTCTATTCTAAGTATAAATATGACAAAAAATTTAATGGCTATTGGTATATTGCTTTATATTGCAGTTGGTTTTATGGGAATTATTCAAGGTTTAAATTTTTTAGAATATAATGCTCTGCTAGATTCCTCTAAACAAGGTCAACTACTAGGAATATTTCTTGTAGAGCTAGGAGTTGGTCTAACAGTCAGTAACGTTATGATTTTAATTTTTTATTCTTTTAATAATCTAGGCGGAAAATTATAATGCTTTATGTATTAAATATGACATTATTTCTCATTGGTCTTTTTATTATCATTAGAGAATCTAATCTAATAAAAAAGGTAATAGGTTTAAATATATTTCAATCATCAGTATTTATATTTTATATACTAATAAGCAAGGTTGAAGGAGGTGTTCCACCTATAATAAGCGCTGATCAATCTATATATTCTAATCCTTTGCCACATGTACTAATTCTTACAGCAATTGTCGTGAGTATTGCAACTACTAGCTTGGCATTAGCTTTAATTATTAAAATTAAAGATAAATATGGAACTATTGAGGAAGATGATATTGACTTAGGCTAACTTATGAATCAAATACCTATATTAATAATAACACTACCTTTGCTTTTAACTCCTATTCTTTTACTTATAAGAAAGATTAATATTGTTTATGTCCTTACTTTAGTTATATCTTTAATTAATATAATTCTAATTTTAACCTTGGGCATAGAAGTATACAATAATGGCAATATTATCTATGAACTTGGAGGGTGGCCTGCTCCGATAGGCATTAGGCTGAATGCGGACTTATTGTCTTGTTACTTTTTAACATTTATAAATGTAATGAGTTTTTTATGTTTAGTGTCAAGTAAAAATATTATAAAGCATCAAATCCATGAGGATAACTTATACCTTTTTTACATTGCTTGGTTATTATGTAATATTGGATTTTCAGGCATTGTACTGACAGATGATATATTTAATTTATTTGTATTCTTAGAAATTTCTTCTTTATCCAGTTACTTTCTTATTTCTCAAGCTAACTATAAAGGATCTCTTCTTGCCGCCATACAGTATTTATTTATTGGAAGCATAGGCGCTGTATTCATACTTTTGGCAATAGGTATTTTATATGCTCACACGGGTACACTAAACATGCATGATTTGGCAATGAAGATTGGACAAGCAAAATTTTCGAAATCAATTATATTTTCTCTAGGATTGTTACTAGCAGGTATTGGAATTAAATCTGCTTTATTTCCCCTGCATGGTTGGTTAATAAAAACATATGCTTATGCGCCATCTATCGTAACCACCTAT
The DNA here is from genome assembly GCA_002718845.1 of Gammaproteobacteria bacterium. Classification (GTDB taxonomy): domain Bacteria; phylum Pseudomonadota; class Gammaproteobacteria. The sequence continues at coordinate 30,450 of PBFS01000002.1, forward strand.
TTTTCAGGTACTTCAACAAAAATCGGAATATATATTCTTTTAAGGGTTTTCTTAGATATTCTTAATTCTATTAGCCCCCTTGAATATTATAAACTAGCGCAATTTATACTATTTATATCACTTCTGGGTGTATTATTGTCTACTTTTTATGCGGTCAAACAACAGGAAGTAAAAAAGATGCTCGCATATTCTAGTGTGGCTCAGCTCGGTTATATAATCATTGCTATTATGTTATTAATTCCTGATGGCCTAACGGCGTCGTTGATACACGTTGTTAATCACTCAATAATTAAAACAGGTTTATTTTTAATAATTGCGATAATTTTTATAAACAACCAAAATGTAATGATTGAAGATTTATCTGGATTAGGGAAAAAATATCCAATATTAATGAGTTGTTTTGTTGTATTAGGTTTTGGTCTAATTGGGCTTCCAATAACATCAGGTTTCATTAGTAAGTGGTATCTTGTTACTGCCATGCTTAAATCAGAATATTGGTATTTTACATTTATCGTACTACTGACTTCATTTATGACTTTATTTTATGTTTGGGCGTTAATAGAAAAAATATATTTTGCAACTAATAATAATTCTAGTGCGGTTAATAATATATCGATTTATCAAATTTTCTGTGTTATTACACTAACTATAATGACCATATATTTAGGGTTAGAAACTTCCCTCACTTCCGGTATAGCTCAAAACATAAGCAGTGACTTTTATAGGATTATAGAAAAATGATATTAATGATTCCGCATTTATCTTTTTTATTATTTAGCATATTTTTATTATATTTAATAAGAAATAAATCTTCTGCGGGTTTAATTCATATATTAGTTAGCTTTATTTCTTTTCTCTTTGCAATATATACATTAATTAATAAAAATATATTCTTATACAAAGAAATAAATGTGATTGAAGTTTTAGAAAATATAACAATTTCATTCAATTTAGATTATTTGGGGTTAGTTTTTCTTATTGTCTCTAATGGTTTATGGTTTATGACATCTATATATACTAATAGGTACTTGAAATTAAATAATTATCAAAGCCATGGAAAATTTTTTATTTTCTTCTTGATTTCAATGATGTCAACAAATGCAATCATATACTCTGCCAATCTCTTTACTACTTTTATTTTTTATGAAATCTTAACAATTGCCACTTACCCATTAGTAACCTTTAAATCAGATGAGAAATCTATTTCATCTGGTAAAAAATACCTATATTATCTTTTGGGTACATCGATAATATTTTTGTTGCCTGCCATTATTATTACCTATAATGTAACCGGAACTCTGACATATACAGAAAATGGTATTTTCCCTACATATGATTCCAATTTAATAAATATTCTAATCATTTTATTTTTATTCGGAGTTGCAAAAAGCGCAATCATGCCTTTTCATAAATGGCTTCCTACAGCAATGGTTGCTCCAACACCGGTAAGCGCATTACTACATGCTGTAGCTGTAGTTAAGTCAGGTGTTTACATTCTAATAAAAATAATTATTTATATATTTGGACTAAATGTTCTGAAAAATACAGGCTCTGATTTATTCATACTATTTGCATCACTTACAATTATACTGTCATCAATAATTGCTTTAAAGCAAGATAGTATAAAATTACGTTTGGCATACTCTACAATTGGACAGCTTTCGTATATTATTTTAGGGGTCGCAATTTTAGCACCATATTCGATTTTAGCTTCTGTCTTACATATTATTTTTCATGCTTTAGGGAAAATTACCCTCTTTTTGGCATCAGGTTCTATTACAACTCAAACAGGTATAAAAAATGTAACCGATATGGATGGCTTATCATCTCGTTTGCCGTATACATGTTTATTAATGTCCCTAGGTGCATTTATTATGGTAGGTTTGCCTCCGACCATTGGCTTTATTAGCAAATGGTATTTAGTTATTGGGATAATTGAATCAAATAAATTATATTTACTAACAATAATCATTGTTAGCACTATTTTAAATGCAAGTTATTACTTTCCTATAATTTATAGATCATACTTTATGCCCAAAAATATACGTTCAAAAGTGAAGAATGAAGAAGATATGCAATTAATTACACCTGTTATTATTATTGGTTTAATTTCTATAATTTTATTTTTTAATCTAGATTCAATTATAATGTTTCTTGAAGAGAGTATAATTTTAAAATGAAAACACGTAAAAATATAATCTATATTCTCTTTGTTTTTGTAAATATCACGCCTTATTTATATTCCTTTTACGATTTTAAAAAAATTCATTTTGGAATAGATAATATTATTGGCTTTTATCCAATTTATGGTTTTCTAGCATGTATGGGATTAATTATTATAGCCAAAGCTTTTTCATTAATTTTTAAAAAGGATGACACATATTATGATTAGCAATCTCATAACGCATCCATCGACATCATTAATTCTAGGGGCTATGTTAATTTATATGTTCAAAGGAAAAGGAAATTATATAGCATTAATCTCATTACTGGCATCATTTATTATACTAATTTTCTTTACAGATCAAAAAGATTTAGTATTTACAACAACAGGAATATCGATACACTATTTTTCATATAATAGTCTTTCATTTTTATTCTGTTTAGTTTTTTTGCTAATTGGTATTATTGGAAAAGTATTTTCAATTTATAACAATAATGACAATGAAAAGGCATTAATTCTAATTTATATTTCATCTTCCATTGCTGTTATTTTTTCAGGTGATTTTTTAACTTTATATGTTTTTTGGGAGATTATGGCAATAACTTCAACTTTTATTATATGGTCTTCTGATTCTATGCAATCTGGAAAAGCAGGTCAAAGATATTTAATAATACATTTATTTGGGGGTTTAATATTATTGTTAGGTATTGTTGGTTTATATTTAGATACTAATGATTTAGCAATAAGAATTATAAACCTTGAAAGTTGGTACAGCTGGCTCATTTTAACAGGCTTATTATTAAATGCTGGATCTCCGCCTTTTTCACAATGGATTTCTGATGCATATCCTGAGGGGAGTTATTCATCAACTGTATTTTTATCTGCGTATACTACAAAAGCATCTGTGTTTGTACTAATTATGACTTTTGCAGGAAGTTATATTTTAGTTTTATTAGGCATTTACATGATTATGTATGGAATAATTTATGCTCTTCTAGAAAATGATATTAGAAGGATATTATCATATAGCATTGTAAATCAAGTTGGTTTCATGATTGTGGGCATAGGTATAGGGTCAGAATTATCAATCAATGGAACTGCAGCACATGCATTTTCACATATAATTTATAAAGGTTTGCTTTTAATGTCTGCAGGTAGTGTTATTTATATGACAGGTAAAAGAAAGTGTAGTGATGTGGGTGGTTTATACAAGACAATGCCAGTAACAGCTGCCTGTGGTATTATTGGCGCTTTATCTATATCTGCATTCCCGTTAACATCTGGATTTATTTCTAAGTCAATGATTGTAGATGCAAGTTATCATCAAAATTTAGAAATTATTTGGTTGCTTTTGCTAATTGGTTCAGCTGGGGTATTTTTACATGCTGGAATTAAATTTCCTTGGTTTGTATTTTTCCACAAAGATCAAAAAATTGATACTACGGATCCTCCATTTTTTATGAGAGGAGCAATGATCGCAGCATCTGCAATATGCATAATACTAGGTATGATGCCGAACTTATTATATGAAATATTGCCCTATAAAGTAAATTATATTCCATACACGGGAAATCATGTAGTTTCGCAACTTCATCTACTACTATTTTCGGCATTAGCTTTTTTTATGAGTTTAAAATATTTAAAAAGAACTCAAACTATTACCCTTGATATAGATTGGTTTTATAGAGATAAATTAAAATATATAGATAAAATATATAATTATATAAGTGAAAATTTATCTAATTATGTTGAAAAAATTAATATATCGATATTGAAAAGTAGGTTTGAAATTTTTGAAAATTTTCTATTAAAACAAATAACTATATCTAATATGTTAACTTTAATATTAATAACATTGTTTATTTTTTTAGTCTTAAATATTTAAGTAGTACCACCTATTGTAATATTATCAATTAAAATAGACCCTGTTCTAATGTTATTTCTTAGATCAAAATCATTCCCTATGGATTTAATATTCTCAAACATCTGAAGCAAATTAGAGGCTACAGTTATTTCTGTTACAGGATGCTCTATTTTTCCATTTTTAATTAAATAACCAAATGCACCTCTGGAATAATCACCAGTTAGGATGTTTGCTCCGCTCCCCATCATCTCTGTTATTAAAATTCCATCCTCTAATGTTTCTATTAAATTAGAAGGGTAAGGTAAATCAGACTCCATTGTTATATTAGTTATTACTCCATTGCCTGTACATTTCATATTAAGCTTTCTAGAAGAGTAAGTATCAAGCAAATAAGTGTTTAAGGTTCCATTCTGAACAATATCTTTTTCTATTGTTAAAACACCATCACAATCATACGGTTTTGTGCCTGAGCCATCAGCTAAATGAGGTTTTTCTTTAATGTTTATAAATTCAGGGAAGATTTTTTGATTAAGTTTTTCTAGTAAAAAACTAGACTTTTTGTATATTGAAGGCCCACTTATAGCTGACAAAAAGCTACCTATCAGAGATGATGCCATTTCCGGTGAAAAAATTACTGGGCAAGATCGTGTGCTTATTGTTTTAGCTCCTAGTCTTGATATAGTTCTTTTAGCAGCCCTAATGCCAATTTGTTTTGCTGTTTCTAATTTATTATAATCTCGTGCAGAAGAGTACCAATAGTCCCTTTCCATTAATTTATTCTCCTCCGCTAAAGTTATGCAGGACAAAGAATAGTCCGTAGATTTAAATGATCCAAATGCTTCTTTTGTATTTAATATCATATGCTCATTATTTGATGCAGAAAAAGTAGCTCCTTCTGAATTTACTATTCGTTTATCAAAGTTAAAAGCTTCTTCCTCACATGTTTTAGCTATACTAGCCATGTCATCTGTTTTTAAATCTTTTGGATAAAATATTCCCAAGTTTTTTGATGTAGATAAAGTAAAATTTGATTCTGGTAAACCTTGATATTCGTCAGGTTGAGTATTTTTAGAAATATTCTCTGCTTTTGCTATAGTTTTTTCAATACTTNCGCTTGATAGATCGTTTGTTGAAGCAGTTCCTTTCTTATAATCATTGAAAACAGTTACTACCATTCCTGTGTCGTTATGATACTCGATATTTTCTATTTCTTTAAACCTACAATTAATACTAAAACCATTTGATGTTGTAACATTAAATTGATAATCATGCTTTTTATTTAAATTAGTTATAATCTTCAATAACGTCTGCTTGATGCTTTGTGTAGTAACTAATTGACTCAAACTCTCGTGCCCCCAACAGTAATTTCATCAATTTTTAGTGTAGGTTGACCTACTCCTACGGGTACATTTTGTCCATCTTTTCCACAAGTGCCAACTCCATCATCTAGTTTTAAATCATTTCCTACCATAGATACTTTTTTTAATACTTCAGGCCCATTTCCAATTAATGTAACTCCTTTAATTGGAGAAGATATTCTNCCATCTCTAATTATATATGCCTCTGATGCAGTAAAAACAAATTGACCATTAGTTATATCCACTTGTCCTCCAGAAAAATTGACAGCATAAATACCTTGTTTAACAGATTCTATAATTTCATTATTGTGGTATTGTCCTGGTAACATGAATGTATTTGTCATTCTAGGCATGGGAAGATATGCATAGCTTTCTCTTCTTCCATTTCCTGTGGATTTAGTTTTCATCAACTGTGCATTTAATTTATCTTGCATATATCCGCGAAGAATTCCTTTTTCAATCAACATGGTATTTTGGGTTTCACACCCTTCATCATCTATTGATAATGAACCCCTTCTTTTTGAAATAGTGCCATCATCTACTATTGTGCATTGNCTAGATGCAACTTTTTTTCCAATTAATCCTGAAAAAGCAGAGGTTTTTTTTCTATTAAAATCTCCTTCTAGCCCATGCCCTATAGCTTCATGAAGCAAAATCCCAGGCCATCCTGAGCCTAAAACTACAGTCATTGTCCCTGCTTTACTATCCAAGGCTTCTAGGTTTACGATTGCTTGTCTTAATGCTTCATCAGCAAATTTATAACCGAATTTGGTATCTATAATTTCCTTATATGCAAATCTACCTCCTCCCCCAGCTGATCCTCTTTCTCTTCTTTTGCCTTTTTTTAATACCACCATTACGCTAAATCTTACTAGTGGCCTTTCATCAAACGCATTTATGCCATCAGTGTTCAAAATAAGTANAGAACTATGAGATGCTGCTAAAGTAACTATAACTTGCTCAACCATGGGTTCTTTTTGTCTAATATACTGATCAATATCTTTAAGAAAATTAACTTTATCTTTATCATTTGTTAATCCAATAGGAGACGATGTGTCATATAATTTTTTAAATTTTATTGGTTTTCCGATTTTTACTGTTTTATTTTCTCCAGATTTAATAATAGATCGTGCCATATTAGCTGATTCTATTAAATCGGAATAGCTAAATGTATTACTATATGCTAAACCTGATTTATCACCTATGACCGATCGTATTCCTACTCCACCATCAATTGATGATGTTCCATTTTTCACTATGCTATCTTCGATAGTCCAGCTCTCAACATTTGTGTGCTCAAAATATATATCTGCAAAATCTATTTTACTTGAATAAGCTTTAGATAAAATCTTATTTAGTTTTTCATCTGTTAAATCATGATTATTTAAAATAAAGTCTTGTATATAACTCATTTTTTAGGCAAGAGTCTTATGTGTTCTAAAACTGGAAAGTTTTCTCTTATAGAATGTAATTGTTTTCTATTAATTTCGGATTCAATAAAACCATTCCCAGAAGGTAATCTAGATAATATTTGTCCCCAAGGATTTACAATCATAGTATTTCCATGTGTCTGTCTTCCACTTATATGGTATCCATCTTGGCATGAAGTAACAATATAACATAAATTTTCAATTGCTCTTGCTCTGACTAATGTTTCCCAATGTACTTTACCAGTTTGTTCGGTAAAGGCTGCTGGCAAAATAAAGGTTTCTACATGTAATGAGTGTTGCAATCTAAAAATTTCTGGAAACCTTAAGTCGTAACAACAACCAAAACCAGTAACTCCAATCGGGGAATCAATTACATAAAAATTATCTCCATGTTCAAAAACTTCAGATTCATTATATGATTCATCAANATCAGGCAGTTTCACATCAAAAAGATGTATTTTATCATATCTACAAACCACATCTCCTGAGTTATTAAAAACATATGTGGCGGCATTTACTTTATTTGGTTTTTTAGTTTTTATTGGTATTGTACCTGCTACAATCCATATATTGTATTTTTGTGCATTCTCAGCGACAAAATTTTGTATAATGCCATTTCCGTCCTCTTCGGCATGTAAAAGAAATTCTGAGTCCTTTTCTGGCATAAGAGCAAAATTTTCAGGCAAAACAACCATTTTTGATTTTGTTTGTGATATCTGTTCTAAAATATTAGAAACAACTAGTAAGTTAGCCTGTATATTTGGTCCAGAATTTAATTGTATTGTTGCTATGCGCGCCATAAATACCTCTTTAATATTTAACTAGAATATATTAATTTGGCACTGGTTTAAATGGTTCTAGCAATTTTATTTCTGGATTATCCCATGGACCAATAATTGAGTATTCAACTGCTGCTAATTCATTAGTATTGATTCCAATTTGTTTGAGAACTTTATCATAGAATATGGATGCAACTGCTCCTATTGGGCCTCCAAGCAAGGTTCCTGATATTAAGCTCATGGACGATAAATCTGGTATATATGTTAAGCTTTGTTTGTGTGTTTCATTTTTTATATTTGATGTNCCGCTTATTCTCATTTCACCAAAAGATCCTTTTAAATTAAAATTATTAGTCTTTGCTATAGAATTATTAAATTCAAATTCTCCACTCATGGTGTCAAAGGATAACCCGCTAGAAAAAAAATCACTAAAATCTAATGATAATCTTTTTTGTAGTGATGCGATGCTGAATAGGCCTAACAGCTGTCCAATTGCTTGNGTTTCTTTTGTTACTTGAAGAAATTCCCCTTTTTTTAAATCTAATATAATTTTTCCATTGAAATCTTTTAAGGAGAATCTATCAGGAGAACCTTCCCATTGACCAATAAGCTTAGATTTTAAAATACCTCTTTTTATTAATTTCTTATACCCTAAATTATTGAGTGATGTACCAAAATTATCGCTTATAAAATCTCCATCAAAAAAAGTTATTTGTCCATTAGATGAATTTATCCATTTACCAGTTCCATTCATAGTCAAGCGTTGATTAATGAATGATATATGATTTATTGTTAAACCATCTTTAGCTGGAGAAGTCTGAACTTTAAAATCATCAAAATAATAATCCTTAATTTTAGCTTTCTTTGTAGAGATGTTTAAAAATGAGTATTCTGTTGGATTTGACTGTCCTCCAAATTTATTAAAATCAAAATACTGAAGATTAGCTCGTAACTTATTATCACTAGATATAACCTCAGGAAAAATAATTTCTCCTTTTAAGTAAGGCGAGCTGACATTCATTAATAAGCTTTTATCTCTTTTAATTAACCTCATATCATAAATATCAAAGATTAGGTCAACTATATTTCTTTTTTCCTTATCAAAATTATATTTGATTTTTAATAATTTTTTCTCATTTGATGTTTTTTTAAAAGGACTTAGTATATCAAAAGATAGTCCTTCCATATAAGTCTTTAATGATCCACTCATAATTTTTTTATTATCTTTTTTACTATAGTTTATAGTTATTTCTGTTAAAGATTTGCCTTCTAATGTTGATAAGGCGTTTGACTTGGATANCATTTTTAATGTGTCAGACGATAAACTTCCGACTGCTCTAACAGAATATTTATGTGTTTTTGCTATATAATTAGTGTCAAAGNCTACCTTAAACGTATCATTATTAATTTTCATTTTACTGCTATCAGAAATAATATATTTATCAAAAAAATTTATTCTAACTTTGTCTATGCTTGTTGCAATATTTAATGAGTCATCTCTAAGAGAAAATTTAGTTAATCCAAGCACTCCATATATATTAGATTTGTTATTTNGTCTATGTACTCGGTAATCTAGTTCATACATAGAATTAATATCAAATCTTTTTAAATCTTCAAGAATATCATGACTTCCAGAGAATTTATTTAAAATAGGTTTTATATTTCCATTAATTATTATGCGGTATTTTGTTTTCTTTTTAGAAAAAGTGCCTGTAATTTTTGCGCTCTGCTTATCATCAATATTAATTTTATTAGAGTACAGTTTTAACTTTTTACCTTTAAGCTTATAATAAATATTTCCATTTATTTTAGATATAGGTATTTCCTTATTATTAATATCAATTATGGAGGATGCGTTGCTATCAACAGATAATACACCGGAATTACGATTACCAACAATATTTCCTGATAAATTAGTTATAAAATGATTAGAGTCTAAAATATTTAANCCTAGCTTAGAAAATNTCATTGAAAATTTAATNTTAGGTATATTGGAAAGGTTNTGNATGTCTAATTTAGTAATTAGGCCCTCTTCTAGACCATTCGTTATATTATGTAAAGAGTCTTTTAAATTAAATGGGAAAGTGTTTACAATTCTTTTTAAGCTGCTGATGTATAATTTATCAAAATGTATATTGGAGATACCTTTATTATTAAATTTAACGAATAGAGTATTACCCACATAACTCTTGTTCTCAAACTTAGTTTTAATATTATTAAAATTTATAAAGCGATGCTTGTTTGTACGTATATAGGAAAAATTTGCAGAACTTTTATTAATTAATAATTCCTTTTTATTTGTATTATTTAATACAAGTAAATTACCAAAATTAAATGATCCATTTATATTCGTAATCATGTTTTTTTTGAGTTGTGCCCAAAAAGTATAATGTAAATTTTTAGCTTTTATCGAAAATTCTTGTAATTTAAACGGTGAATTAGAAATATCCATGTTTATGCCTTTTGAATAAACGCTTCCACTTAATTTATTATCAGCATTAAGAGAAAAATCTGATGCTAAATGTATAATTTCTGATTTATTTCCATAATTAAAAGTTGAAAAAAGTTTAAATTTTTTAGTATCTTTAAATAAGACTAGATTTATATTTTGAAGATAAAGATTATGATTATTAATTTTATCTAGAAGTGAAATATTGGAATCAGTAATTCTTAGTCTTACATTTTTTATGTAATCATTATTATTATCTGATTTATTTAACTCTAATAAATTATAATTCTTTAAAAAGAAACCATCTTTTTGGTATGAAAGTTTTAAATTAGAACTAACTAAATTAAATTCTTCTGGTATGAACTCTCTTTCTATAATTGTACTTATCGTATTAATTTTAATAATGAATTTTTTGCTTGTTACAATATTGTTATCAGTATCTTTATCAATAATACTAATATTATCTAAAATAAAATTTGGATTTAATCCATTCCAACTAACAGAGATTTTTTCAACTTTTAATTTAAAATTATACTCAGATTCAACAATATTTATAACTCTTGTCTTGTATAAATTATTAATAACTCCTGTATTCTCTGAAATAAATACTATAAAAAATGTAGAAATTAATATGGCGGAAATTAATTTAATGAAATATAAGATGAATTTATTCATAAAATAAAATTATTGTGTATGTGCTTCTCCAGTATTAATATTTTCATCCCAAAGTTTTTCTAACGAATAAAAATTTCGTGTTTCGGGATGCATTACATGAACCAGTAAATCTCCATAGTCTATTAAAATCCATTCGGATTTATTATATCCCTCAATTCCAATTGGTTTAACTTTCTTTTTTTTGAGTTTATTAACTAAATTATCAGCTATAGCCTTTACATGTCTAGTTGATCTACCTGATACAACAAACATTAAATCTGTAACAGATGACTTATTTTTGACGTCTATAAGCGATATATTTTCTGCTTTATTATCTTTTAAAATATTTAAGATAGATTTTTTGAGTAATTCCATAATTTAATATACTTTATTTTCTAACAACCATTTCTCAAGTCTTGGGTCAACTAAATCTGATATAGAAGCATAATTTCTTAATTTTCTTCTTATCTCCGTAGAAGATACATTAATAACAGATGTTTGTTCTATATATATTCTACCATATGGATGACGGTGAAATATAGCTGGGTCAGATAATATTAAAGATTGTAATAGTTTATGTATTAAAGGTTCTTTATTAGGCTTATCAATACTATATCTTAAAGAGACAATAATATTACATATTTCAAAAATTTTTTCGAAATCTTTCCACTCTGTAATAGAATTTAATTTATCTAGACCTAAAATTAAGTACAATTTACTATTAGGGTTTTCAGAAGATATTTCGCTTAGGGTTTCAAAAGTATAAGAAATACCTCCTCTTGCTATCTCTCTGTCATCAATAATATAGCTTTTATTATCAAGGCAAACCTCTAACATTTTAATTCTTTGTTTAGGCGTTGCAAAAAACTTTTTCTTTGAATTGGAAATATTGGTTGGTATAAAATATATTTTGCTTAAATCATGAGTTTTTTTAATTTCACTCAATGGTATTGTGTGTCCTAGGTGTATTGGGTCAAACGCTCCACCAAATATTCCGATTCTTGTATCAGTGTTATTTTTAATTTCTTACCTTTCCTAAACTTGTAACAATATATTTAAGATTTGTTAGCCCATCAAGTCCTACCGGTCCTCTTGCATGCAACTTATCTGTGCTTATTCCAATTTCTGCGCCTAGTCCATATTCATAACCATCGGCAAATCTTGTTGATGTATTTACCATAACAGAACTAGAGTTCACTAATTTAGTAAACTTATCTATTGCTTGTTTATCTGATGAAATTATAGCATCTGTATGCATTGAGCCATATTTTTGTATATGGATGATTGCTTCATCAATATTTTTAACAATTTTAACCGCAACAATAGGAGCCAAATATTCTTCATACCAATCATTTTCAGATGCACGTATAACTTTTTTATTAAGTTTTTTTGTTGAGTTACATCCTTTAATTTTTACTCCTAATTCAAGAAATTTAGAAAGTATTTCTTGAGTTGCTGTTTTCGAGAAATTTTTATGGATTAATAAAGTTTCCATAGCATTACAAACTCCATATCTTTGTGTTTTTGAATTTATGCTTATATTAATTGCTTTTTGTTTTTGAGCAGATTTATCTATGTACACATGACAATTACCATCAAGATGTTTAATCATAGGTATTTTTGAATATTTTATAATTTTCTCAATTAATCCTTTTCCTCCTCTAGGAATAATAACATCGATATATTTATCCATTAATAATAAACTTGTAACTGCTTCTCTAGATGTAGTCTCAACTAATTGCACTGTATTAACATCAAAACGATTTAATTGTAGCGCTTTCTTTATTAGTTTCATGAGTGCCTTATTTGTATTTATGGACTCTGATCCACCTCTCAATATAACACTATTACCTGATTTTAGACAAAGGCCTGCGGCATCAATAGTGACATTAGGCCTTGATTCATAAATCATTCCAATTACACCTAATGGGACTCTCATCTGAGAAAGATTAATTCCATTCTTTTGTTTTTTTGACTTTGTTTGTTTATATAATGTATCAGGAATTTTAATTATTTTATTTAAACCATCAACCATTGCATCCATTCTTTTTTTATCAATGATTAATCTATCTATCATACTATCTTTCAATCCTTTATTATTAGCATTCTTAACATCAATAAGATTATTTTTTAATATAATATTTGTATTTTTATCTAACTCTTTGCATATTGATTTAAGCACTTTATTTTTTTGATCAGCAGAATAAGTGCCTGACTTTTTTGATGCAAGCAATGCGCGTGAACATAATTTTTGTATATAATTCTTAATCTGCATAAAATGTATTTTTATTATTAAAAGAGTTATTTATAAGTTTTCTCATTACAAAACAGCTTACTAGAGTTTCCAATTGATGCCAAATGTTAATATTATTAGAACCTAGTTTAATTGATTTATCTATGGAATAACAAAATTCTAACATACCCTCTAGCGTATTTTTATCAAATTCATTAACTAAAGAATTATATAGGCCTTTTTTATAATTTGATATAAAAGGCTTTGGTGATAAATCAAACATTAAATAATATACTTTTTTAATTTCATTATGTATTAAAAAAAGTATATAAGGCTCTGGGGATTTAACCATATTTAAATATTGAAGAATCTTTAAAGATTTAGAAAGATTGCCTTCTAGGGCCACATCAATCAAATCATATTCTGTATACTTGTAAGATTTTTGTGTATATTTTATATATGAATCCACGTTATCTAATTTTAATAGTGACATTTTATATAACTCTTGTGCAATTGCAGAAGTATTTCCTTCATTTTTTTCTAAAATTTTAGCTAAAGATTCTTTTGTAAATTTTACTTTATTTCTTTGAAACTTATTTTCAATCCATTTTTGTAATATTTGCCCCTTCAATTCTATAATTTCAATTACGCAATGATTCTTTTCTATATATGAATAAAATTTATTTCTTTTAAATGCACTAGTTTGCGGCCTAACCTTAATAATTATTTTTAAATCTTTTGGTATAGCAGTATTTAAGATAAAATCCAACAATAATTTAGGTATGGTATTGCTCAACACGTTTAAAATAATTAATTTTTTTTCACTAAATAATGATAATGTTTCAAAGTCATTCCTTATTAAGTCGAGATTAAAATCTGAATCAATTAAATAAGTCTTAATATCAAGACCTTCAGACTTGAGTTTAAATTCAATATGGAATTGTACTTCACTTTGTAAATGGTAAGGCTTGCCAACCAACAAATATATAGAAGACTCGGGTATACTACGATGTTCAAAGAATTGTTTATAATTAATTTTCATATGATAAATTTACTAGATTCTATACAATATATCATGGATGAAAAAAAACCTCATAGTGAAATTGGATTTATTGGTCTTGGGATTATGGGAAAGCCCATGGCTAAAAACCTTATAGATTCGGGTTTCAAAGTATATTTTTTTGCTAGAAAGCAAAAAATAATAAAAGAGATGGTTTCATATGGTGGCAAGTATCTTAATAAAATTAAAGATATTTCTGAAAAATGTAAAGTTATATTTTTAAATTTACCAAATTCTAAAGATGTAAAAAACGTAGTGCTAAGTAAAAATGGGTTATGGCATAGCCTACAAAAAAATACAATTATTATTGATATGAGCACTATATCCCCTGAAACAACAAAAGAAGTTTCTAAAAAACTAAAAACTAAAAATGTTTTTTTGATTGATGCTCCTGTTTCTGGGGGTGAAATTGGAGCCATTAATGGCGATTTATCTATTATGGTTGGTGGTAATAAAAAAATATATAATAAAATAAAAAGTTTATTATCAATACTAGGGGAAAATATTACATATATTGGTCCTACAGGTTCTGGACAAATAACAAAGTCATGTAATCAAATACTTGTCGCTGGAACAATGGTTGCAGTAAGCGAAATATTTCTATTAGCTAAAAAATCAAAATGTAATTTAAATTTGATACAAAAAGCTTTATTGGGAGGTTTTGCAAATAGCAAAATATTAGAGATTCATGGCAAAAGAATGATTAAAAAAAATTATAAGCCAGGCTTTAAAGCTGGGCTGCATTTAAAAGACTTAAACATAGCTTTAAATCTTTCAAGGAGTTTAAACATTGACTTAAAAAGTGCTAAATATTCTAAAAAGCTTATGTTAAATGCAGTAAACAGTGGTGAACAAAACAAGGATTCTTCAATAATTAATAAAATAATACAAAAAAATAATAAATAAATTTTTAAAAAATATAAACTTAGCATATACTATTTATATGAGAAAATTTGAAACTCTGTTAATAGAAAATAATATAACACCAACAAAGCAGCGACTTGATTTGGCAGAGATAATATTTGTAAGGAATCAACATTTTACAGCAGCTGATTTGATTAATACTGCTAACGAATCTAAGCTATTTATTTCACAAGCAACAATTTATAACACTCTATGTATATTTGAAGAAAAGGGGTTGTTAAAAACAATAAATTTACAAAATGAATGTAAATTCTACGACACAAACCTTAACTCTCATCACCATGTTTATAATACTAGTACAAATACTTTAACAGATATAAGTAATGATCAAATTAAGTTTTCTAAAAAACCTGATATACCACAACATCTTGAACTAGAAACAACAGAAGTATTAATTAAAGTAAAAAATAAATAACTATAAAAAATCTTTGCGGAGAGATTTAATAATTAATTTATGTATTTGTATAGAATCATTATAATCCTTGTGATCGCAACCTAAAAATATTTCGTAAGAATTCTGGAAATCCTGAACACATTCTTCATCTAATTGAAACCTTAAAAAATGGACCGCAGATGTTTTTTCGTCATTTGATCTTTCTAAATCTTCGTCAGGTATTGCATAGCATTTTTGTGAGTTATTAACTGTAAGCCAAATATTATTTTCAATACCGTTCAATTTATTCAGCATTATTTTTCTATGATTTACATCTGAATACATTATTAACATAGTAGCCTTTAAATTATTGCCTTCGGGTATTAAAGGTTGATAAGCGTTTATTTCAGCCTGAATCTCTTCTTCGTTAAAAATTTTTTCAATTCTGAGCATTTCTTGCACCTGATATTTAATAGTTTCAAAATCTTCAAATAATAGAACTATATGTTCTCCAATAGAGACCGCTCTATTTTTTTTATGATTGATTAAGTTAGATTTAATAGTTTCTCTTTGTTTGTCATAATCTTCGAGCGATAATAAGTCATTAGTGGTTAATTTACGCATAATTTTCTCTAATTTATCCCGTAAGCGCGTTTAAATAAACTAATTGGATGTGTTGTCGGAATTTTATTACCGACAGCATTTACAATATGATGTGCTGCTAACGTGCAATCACTGGTTAAAATTTCTGCTTTAT
The DNA here is from genome assembly GCA_002718845.1 of Gammaproteobacteria bacterium. GTDB lineage: Bacteria > Pseudomonadota > Gammaproteobacteria. The sequence goes on from PBFS01000002.1 coordinate 46,495, forward strand.
CCTTATTAAATTCTCTTACTATTGGTTTTGCTATCTTTATTGCAATTTCATGAGTCTCTTTTTTAACACCATAAGTTCCATCATGCCCAGAACATTTTTCTATAGCATTAACATTGGTATTTGGTATAAGTTCTAAAACTTTTTTAGTTACTTGTCCAATATTTTGTACTCTCTGATGGCATGCAACTTGATAAAAAATAGAGCCGAGATCTTGTTTAAAATCAGTTTTAAGCTCACCAACTTCATGAAGGTTTAATAAATATTCAAAAGGATCATAGATTGAGTCTGCAATTTTTTTAATTTTTATATCATTAGGAAATAATAGTGGCAGTTCTTGTTTAAACATCAATACGCATGAAGGGACTGGCGCTATAATTTTAAATCCTTTTTCAATATAACGCATTAATTTGACAGAATTTTGTTGTATTACTTTTTCTACTGTCGCCAAATCTCCTAATTCCAGCTTTGGCATACCACAACATTTATCATCTTTTATAATTTCAACGTTAATATTATTGTGTTGTAATACTAACACTAAATCATCAATCACTCTTGGCTCATTATAATTATGATAACAAGTTGTATATATTGCTATCTTATTCGCAAAATTGTCATTACTTGAAAGTTTTCTAAATTTGGATTTAGCTGTTACAGCAGAAAATTTTGGCAATACAGCATTTTTATGAATATGTAAAATTTTCTCTAATAATATTCTAAACGGTTTTAATTTATTAAAGAAATTAACTATGTGCGAAATAATTTTTCTAGAAAAAATTGCGCCTAAAATATCCGTAGATGTTAATAGCTTATCTCTAAAAGATGGCTTTAATTTATTAAATTTTATTGCTTTGCCTCTTAGCATTAAGTGTGGAAAGTCAATTTCCCAATCATGAGGTGGAACATATGGGCATTTCGTCATAAAACATAAGTCACATAAATAACAATGACTAATGACAGACTCAAAATCATTATATTCTACACCATCAACCTCAAATGTTTTCGAGTTATCTATTAAGTCAAATAAGGTAGGGAAAGAATTACATAAACTAACACATCTTCTGCATCCATGGCATGCATTTGCAACCCTTCTTAATTCCTTTTCAAATAATTCCTCATTATAATAATCGGTATTTTTCCAATCGATGCCATATCTTTCAGGTTTTTGTAGACCACCTTCCATCGCTACTCCAGTCTTTTGGATTTAATATATTGGTAACTCTCTTTAAAAAGAAAATAAAAAATATTTTATGATAATGTCTCTAGAGCTTTAGAAAATCTATTTGCGTGAGATCTTTCAGCTTTTGCTAAAGTTTCAAACCAATCGGCTATTTCATCAAAACCTTCATCTCTAGCAATTTTGGCCATACCGGGGTACATATCACTATACTCATGCGTTTCACCGGCTATCGCTGCTTTAAGATTTGCATTGCTGTCTCCAATTGGCTCACCAGTTGCAGGATCACCGCATTCTTTTTCAAGATATTCAAGATGTCCATGTGCATGTCCAGTTTCACCTTCAGCAGTTGATCGAAAAACTGCAGCAACATCATTTTGGCCTTCAACATCAGCCTTTGCTGCAAAATATAAATATCTTCTATTTGCTTGTGATTCACCAGCAAATGCATCTTTAAGACTTTGTTCAGTTTTGGAACCCTTTAAATTCATTTTATTCTCCTTTGTTTAAATAACTTAGAATCATTCTAAATTTAATTATAACGGTTGTCAATTGATCAATATCAAAAAAACACGGAAGTATGATAAACTAATATTTTATGGAAATTAAAAAAATTTTTTTTTCGATATATAAACAGTTAATTTTTCTTCTACCCCCAGAAACAGCTCATTCTGTTACTTTGTCTATGGCAGAAAAAATCTATAAATCATTTTTAAAAAATATAGTTTCTTCTAAAATGACGATTAATGAGAAAAAAGTTATGGGAATTACTTTCCCTAATATGCTTGGACTTGCCGCAGGTTTTGATAAAAACGGTGACTATTTAAATTTTATAAATAATATAGGATTAGGCTTTGTTGAGGTAGGCACGATAACACCAAAACCGCAATATGGAAATAACAAACCTAGAATATTTAGAGTTGCCAGCGAAGAAGCAATTATTAATCATCTTGGTTTTAATAATAAAGGAGTATCTTACTTAAAAGAAAAACTGAGACATTTTAATAGGAATATACCAATTGGTATAAATATTGGTAAAAATAGTAGTACTCCAATTGATAAAGCTTATGAAGACTATGAGTACTGTATGCATGAAATTTTTGAATTTTCTGATTATCTTACGTTAAATATATCTTCACCTAATACTCTCAAGCTCAGAGAGCTTCATTCCAAAGATTATTTAGATAATTTTTTAAAAAAAATTAAAACTACTCATGAAAAATTATCAAAAAAATATAAAAAAAATGTTCCTTTATTACTAAAAATATCTCCAGATATTATTCAAGAAGACCTTAATAATATTTGTAATTCTATAAAACATTATGGCATTGATGGTGTCATAGCAACAAATACTACTACAGATAAATCAATTTTAAAAAATAAAAAACTTTTAAGCTATAGTGGCGGTGTTAGTGGGAGGCCATTATTAACAAAATCTAATAAAATTATTGAATTATTAAAAAAACTTGTGGGAAGCAATGTGGCTATTATTGGTTGTGGAGGTGTATCATCAAAAGAAGCGGCTTTAAATAAAATTGCATTAGGCTCTGATTTAATACAGTTATACACTGGTCTTGTTTATTCAGGAACAAGTCTGATTCAAGAAATTACAGGTTTAAATAATAAATCTATTTAGGTTTCCAGGTTCCAAAGGCTTCTTGGTTATTATCAGGCTTTTTATCAGGAATAGCTTGAGTCTGCTGCTTATATACATACCTAATAAAATCTAAAATTTGATTTAGTATTTCATCCTGTTGCTCCTTTGGTAAGTTTGATGTAGCAATAATTGACCCTACTACAGCTGATAAATATTGCGCAGCAAGAATAGGGTCTTCATTAGCAGGCTCATAATCTACAAGCACTTTCTGCAATCCCTTAATTAATTCAGGTTTTAAAACTATCTCGGTCATAAAATTATTGTATAATGATAATCATATAAACTATTACAAATTAATTTAATATGCAAGATTTAAAATCTTATACAATAAAAACTTTTGAAGTTGGACCGATGTTAAATTTCATATATTTAATAATTGATAATAAAACTAAATATACAGCAATAATAGATCCAGCTTGGGATTTATCTGAGATATACAAATATATTGAAAACAATAATTTAATTTTACAAAAAATACTATTAACGCATAGCCATCATGATCATGTTAATGCGATTGATGAGATTCTAAAAATTTATGATGTACCTGTGCACATAAATGATAAAGAAAAGTCTTTTTGGGGGGAAAATTATGATAATTTTTTAATAAATCATGGTGGCGATACAATAAAATTAGGCGATTTAGATATTAAATCTATCCATAGTCCGGGGCATACTCCAGGCTCTACATGTTATCATCTAGATAAAAATCTAATTGCTGGTGATACTCTTTTTGTTTTTGGTTGTGGGAGATGTGACTTACATGGAGGAAGCCCAGAAGAAATGTTTAAAACTTTGGGTCATATAAAATCATCGTTAGATAAAAATACAGTAATACTACCAGGCCATAATTATTCAATAAAAAAAGAGTCTACGCTAAATGAAGAGATTAAAGGTAATCCATTTTTTCATTTCACTCAATTAGAAAATTTTATCGAATATAGAATGAAGGTGCATGATAACATACGATCATCTCCCTATTCTCCAGTAGAAAAAAATTAAATTAATTATTATTATTTATTTTAGCTATTAATTTATTAAAAATTAATGATGATGCTGTAGATATCATCTGGTCTTGTATATAAGCTTCTCTATCAGAATTTCCCATTATATTATTTTCATCAAATGAATAATCTCTATACAAAACTATTGAATCAGTCGATTTCTCAATAGGAGAATTTATTTCAAAATTAACTCTATAAATAATTTCATATTCATTTACTCTGCCAGTAATATTCATGGATAGCTGTCTTCGATCAAATTTTTCTGATAAAATTACAATTCTATTTAAATCCTTATTTTTGCTACTTGTAACTTTTATATTATTGTTAATTAAAATTTTATTTATTGAGTTTACTATAGGGCTATATTCATTTGCGCTAACTGATATTTCTTTAACGTTGCCTGGCATATTAATGCTTCCTCTTAAAGTATATCCACATGATGTGATAATTAAGATTAGGCAAATTGGTAATAATTTTTTACAAAATAGATTCATTTTTAAATTACATAGTTTATTAATTTATTCTTAATATAAATAATTTTTTTTATGTCTTGGTTTTCAAGATATTTATATATTTGTTTATCTTCTTTAATAATATTATTAATTTGATATTCACTAAACTCAACATCTATAATAATTCTGCCTCTAAGCTTACCATTTATTTGAACAATAATCTCTTTTTTGGTTTCTATAAGTGCTTCTGAATCTACTATTGGCCAAGATTCATTCATTATTAAATTGTTATTACCTAAAGCTGTCCATAATTCTTGAGTAATATGTGGGACAATAGGTGATAATAATTTTAGCATTGCCTTTAAACCTTCATTACAAACCTCTTTATTACTTTCATCTGATTGTTCGTACTTAATTAAATCATTAGATAACTCCATAACTGCTGCAATAGCAGTATTAAAGTTTTGTCTATCAAAAATGTCTCTTGATACTTTTTCAATTGTTTTGTGTATCTTTGTTAAGATTGTCTTAGAAAATTTATTATGTTTTTTGTCTTTTTCATCACTTCTATTTATAACTTTATAACTAAAAGCCCAAAGACGTTTTAAAAACTTGTGTGAACCTTCTATTGCAGAATCTGACCATTCTAAAGTTTGTTCTGGGGGAGCAGCAAAAATTATAAATAATCGTAAAGTATCAGCTCCATATTTTTTTATAATATCATCTGGGTTTATAGTGTTTCCTTTAGATTTAGACATTTTTACTCCATCTTTTAAAACCATGCCTTGTGATAACAATGATGTAAATGGTTCAGAACTGGTTACAATACCTATGTCACGCATCAATTTATGAAAAAAACGGGCATATAATAAATGCAAAATTGCATGTTCTATGCCTCCAATATATTGGTCAACAGGTATCCATTTTTCTTTTGATTTATCTATTAAGCCTTTATTATTTTTTGGAGAAAGGAAGCGCAAATAATACCATGATGATTCAAAAAATGTATCAAATGTATCTGTTTCTCTTATGGCATTTTTCCCAGTATAAGGACATTTTATGTATTTCCATGTTGGATGATTATCTAAAGGATTTCCGTCTTTTTCAAAATTTATATCTTCAGGTAACTTTACAGGCAAGTCTTTTTCTGGAACAGGATAAACCGTTCCGTCATCATGATAAAAAACAGGTATAGGACATCCCCAGTATCTTTGTCGAGAAATTCCCCAATCTCTCAAACGAAAATTTGTTTTTGATTTTCCACAATTAATATTAACAAGGGACTTAATAATTTCTTTTTTTGCAATATCAGATGACATATTATTAAATTTATTAGAATTTATGAGAATTCCTTCTCCTGTGTAAGCGCCTTTGCTATTTTCTTTATTTGTTGGTTTAATAACTTCTTTAATTTTTAGATTATATTTTGTTGCAAATTCAAAATCCCTTTCATCATGAGCGGGTACAGACATAACGCATCCTGTTCCATAGTCTGATAAAACATAATTAGCGACCCAAATAGGTATAACTTCATTGTTTATTGGGTTAATAGCCTTAAGACCAGTATCCATTCCTTCTTTTTCAAGATTACTAATAGTTTCTTCTGAAATTTTTAAACTAGAACATTTTTCTATAAAAGATGTTATTTTATCATCTAGATTGGTAAGGCTCTTAAAAAATTTATGATTTGGAGATATAGCTAAAAAACTTACTCCAAACAATGTGTCAACTCTAGTAGTATAGACATCTAAAAGATTATTTGTTCCTTGAACTTTAAAACTAATTAAGGCTCCTTGCGATTTGCCAATCCAATTTTTTTGCATAACCTTAACTGATAATGGCCATTTATCTAAACTATCAATACTGGTAAGTAATTCTTCAGAATATTTTGAAATCTTTAGGAACCATTGAGGTATTTCCTTTCGCTCAATAACTGCTCCTGACCTCCATCCTTTGCCATCAATAACTTGTTCATTTGCTAATACTGTTTTGTCGACTGGATCCCAATTAACTTCAGATTTTTTTCTATAAACTAAATCATTTTTTAGTAATTGTATAAAAAACCACTGCTCCCATTTATAATAGTCTGGGTCAGATGTTGATAATTCATGATTCCAATCATAAGCATAACCAAGTCTTCTTAATTGTTTTTTCATATGGTTAATATTACTTTCTGTCCACTTTGCTGGATGAATTTTATTGCTAATAGCTGCATTTTCAGCTGGTAAGCCAAAAGCGTCCCAGCCCATAGGTTGAAAAATATTTTTTCCTGCCATTTTATTAGCCCTAGAAATCACATCGCCAATGGTATAATTTCGTACATGTCCGATATGAAGTTTACCGCTGGGATATGGAAACATGCTTAAACAATAGAATTTATTGGATGTATCATTTAAATCTGAAGCAAATGCATTATTGGTATCCCAATATTTCTGAATATTTTTTTCTATGGTTTCTGGGTTATACTCTTTATTCATATTTATTAGAAGTAAAAAAATAAAAAAACATTATTGAGAATATTAACATCAAAATAGGATAATCTCCAAAATACCTATATGGAGTTTTTCCCTTTGATGATGTAATTGATGCATTTAAAATGCCTTCATGGTTTAGAGGGATTGCATCAACAATTTCACCATCTTTATTAACTACTGCAGATATACCAGTGTTAGCAGATCTAACTAAAAATCTCTGGAACTCTAAGGCTCTAGATTGAGAAATTTCTAAATGTTGGTACGGAGCCAATGAATTACCAAACCATGCATCATTACTAATATTTACAATAATACTAAATTCTTTGTTAGTAGTTTCAATAAGCTGTGGGTATGCAGATTCATAACATATTAAAGGTTCAATAAAAATATCATCAAACGATATTCTAGATTGATAATTTTTTCCATGAGATAAGTTAGACATTGGTATGTTAAAAACTTTCATTATATGAATAAATAAACTTTTAAATGGAATGTATTCACCAAATGGTACCAAATGCCTTTTATCATAAAATTGCTCCTTATTGTTTAAAACTAAAATACTATTAAATGTTTCGTTTGTAACATTATCATACCTAAATACACCTCCAATAATATAGTCTGCACGTGACAACAATTTTTCTTTATAGAAATTCTTGTCGTTTTGATATATTGTTGGTATAGCTGTTTCAGGTAATAATACAATATCGTGCAAATCATCTCTCTTAAAAATTTCTAGATATTTATCCTTAATAGATTTAATTTCATCACTATTAAACTTTAGACGTTGATTAATATTTGGCTGTATTATTGTAATATTATTCTTTGCTTTTTTATCAGTGGACCAATTATATTCTATAGAATTAATTATATTTACACTCAATAGAACAAGAAATAATATAATAGAATGTTTAACAATATTTTTTCCAATCATAATAACAGCAATTAAAGATGAAATTAATATTGTAAGGAAGCTTACAAAATATGTACCAAATAATGGGTAGAATGCATCAAATATAGTTCCTATTTGACTTGTTCCAACTAAAAGCCATGGAAAACCCCCAAAAATATTGGACCTTATAAGTTCTATTAAAACTAGTATTGAAGCAGGCATAAGAAAATTAAATATTTTTTTTGTAACAATATCTTTATTAACCATCATGCCTAGTGGTATAAAAAATATAGAAATAAAAAGAATAAGAAAAATAGTGACTAGTAATGAGGCAGTTAGATTTTCTCCTCCATAATCATATAAGCTATTAAATATCCATGAAGTACCAAATGAAAATACTGATAAGCCAAATAAATATGATAAATATATGCTTGTTCTTTTATCTGAATGAAAAAGTATATAAAAAAATAAAGCTAATGATAAATAAACGCCAATTTTAAAACTATATGGCGCAAATGATATAGTGTATAGGATTCCTAAAATTACAATGACTAGATAATTCAAATATGGCTTATTTTCTAAATATACCATTTAAACTTTATTGGTTTTTCTATTAACTTGAATTCTATTTATAGTTCTTGAGTCAGCTGATAAAATTTTAAAGGATAAATTGTTAATGGTTATAGTTTCTGATTTATCAGGTACTTTTTCAAATTTATTAATAAGATAACCGCCTATTGTTTCTACCCCCTCATCTTTGAAATCAGATAAAAAATATTCATTAAATTCTTCTAAAGAAGTTAACGCGTCAACAATATATTGGTTATTACTCTCTGAAATTATTTTAGACTCTGTTTTTTTATCATGTTCATCATCAATTTCACCAACAATCTCCTCGAGTACATCTTCTATGGTAACTAGACCAGAAACTCCTCCGTGTTCATCTATCACTATAGCTATATGATTTCGACTAGATTTAAATTCGTTTAATAAAATATTTAATCTTTTGCTCTCTGGAACAAAAACAGCTGGCCTCAAAAGTCTATGTAAGTCAAAATCATCATCATTTATAGTTCTTTTTAAAAGATCTTTTGCAAGTACAACTCCTATGATTTCATCTTTGTTATCATCGATAACAGGAAATCTTGAATGACCGGATGTTGTAACTTTTTCAATAATATCGTCTATAGCATCAGATATATCAATTACCTTCATATGCGGCCTTGGAATCATAATGTCCCTAACCTGTACCTCTGAAACTTTAAACACTCCCTCAATCATTTTGAGAGATTCAATGTCTAATAAACCATCAAGCACAGCGTCTTTTATAAGCTCTAATAAATCCTCTTTAGCTTTTGGAGAATCTTTAACTATGTCTATAATTTTATTTAACCAGGTGCTTTTTTTAGTTTGCATAATAAGGGTTCTGATATCCTAGTGTATCCATTAAAATCATTTCTTTTTCTTCCATAATAACTCTTTTCTCACTTATTTGATGCGTATAACCTTGTAAATGTAGCATTGAGTGAATAATCATATGAGCCCACCTACTGTCATTATTAATTTTATATTTGACAGATTCTTTGTTAACAATGTCAGCACAAATAATAATATCTCCTAATATATATTCTCCAGAACTAACAATAGAATTATGCGGAAATGATAAAACATTGCAGGCTGCATCTTTCTTAAAAAATTTTTTATTCAAAATATTTATTTCATCTTTCGTTGCAATTTTAATTGACGCAACAGAACGTTTTTTACCAAAAAAAGCAATTTTAGCCCATTTTGTTATTTTATATCTACTAGGAATATATCCTTTGCAATTATTTTGTATTATTTTAACTATTAGCAAGTTACTTTTCTCTTTTTTCATACTCTTTAATAATATCCTTAACTATTTTATGTCTCATGACATCGCTAGATCTAAATTTTGTTACGTGAGTATCTTTTATCTTTGGTATAAATTCCAGACAATCTATTAGTCCAGACTTAATATCTTTTGGTAAGTCTATTTGGCTCGTATCCCCGGTAACTACAGTCTTGGAACCAAATCCAATTCTAGTTAAAAACATTTTCATTTGGGCTATAGTGGTATTTTGAGCTTCATCTAAAATTATAAATGCATCATTTAAGGTTCGTCCTCTCATATATGCAAGCGGGGTTATTTCAATTATATTATTTTCTATTAATTTATTCACAGCTTGAAATCCTAATATCTCATAAAGTGCATCATATACAGGTTGCAGATATGGATTAACTTTTTCGCTTAAATCACCTGGCAAGAAACCTAGTTTTTCTCCAGCTTCAATTGCTGGTCTAGCTAAAAATATTTTTTTTACTATATTTTTTTCTAAGCAATACACAGCACTCGCAACTGCAAGATATGTTTTTCCTGTACCTGCAGGCCCTATGCCAAAAATAAGATTATTTGAGAAAATTGCATTAATATAATCATGTTGAGACTTAGAGTTTGGTTTTATAATATGCTTTTTACACTTAAGTATCCCTTTTTCATCATCTAGCTCAACAGATTTATTTTCTGAAGTATCATTCATATACATATGCAATTGTTTTGGTGTTAATTCTTCGCTAGCAGATATGGTATAAAGTCTTTCAATTAATTCTGATGTTCTTGGAACATTTTTTTCATTACCTTTTATAATAAAATTATTTCCTCTGTTTGAAATCTGAACATGCATATGTGATTCTATCTGTCTTAAGTTTTCATCCAACGTTCCACATAAATTTGCAAGCCTATCATTATCTTGTGGTTGTAGGGTAATATTTTTATGTGTTATTTTTTCTGTCAAATTATTTTATCTCCTTTGTTTTTTTATGCTAGACATACGATGCTATTATTAATTACAAGCTTTCTTTTTCTCAACTGTATCAATAACCTCTCCATATAAAGAATTGAGTCTAACTTCTGTAATATAAATATCAACAAAATCTCCTATATGTTTTGTGCCAGCATTAAAATTTATAACTTTATTATTATCTGATCTACCATATAACTCATTATTTCTTTTTACAGATATCCCTTCCACTAATACACGTTGTTTTGTATCTAGCATTTTTTTAGCGTAGGACAAAGATTGGTTTTTGATTAATTCCTGAAGATTTTTAAGTCTTTTCTTTTTAGTATCCATTGAGATATTATCTTTTTCAAAAGATGCTGGTGTTCCTGGTCTTGGGCTGTATATAAAACTATATGCATTGCTAAAATTTAATTCCTCAATAAAATCTAAAGTTTGCTGGAACTGATAATCACTTTCACCCGGATAACCTACAATGAAATCAGATGTTAAGTTAATATCTGGCCTTATCTTTCTAACTTTTTTTATTATATTTTTATACTCTAATACAGTATGCTTTCTTTTCATCCTTGAAAGTATAAAATCTGATCCAGATTGTACTGGCAGATGAAGATTATTAGCTAATTTAGTATTATGGTGTTCCTGAATAAGGTCATCAGTAAAATCTACAGGATGAGAAGTGCTATACCTGATTCTCTCAATTCCCTTTATATGTGATATATATCGTATAAGGTCTGAGAATGATACATGTTGTTTTTTATTATTTAATGATCTGTAAGCATTTACATTTTGTCCAAGCAATGTAATTTCTTTTGCCCCTAATTTAATTAAAGAGTTTGCCTCACACAAAATATCATCAAATCTTCTATTTACCTCTTCTCCTCTTGTATATGGGACAACACAAAATGTGCAATATTTACTGCAACCCTCCATTATGGATAAACAAGCAGTTGGCGCACTCTTTGTAGAAAAAGGCAGATAATCAAATTTTTCGATTTCAGGAAAATTTATGTCAATCTCTATTTTTTTTCTTTTATAAACTATATTTTCAATCATCTTCGGCAATCTGTGTATTGTCTGAGGTCCAAAAATTATATCTACTTCAGGTGATCTAGATCTTATTTTTTTACCCTCTTGAGAGGCAACACAGCCTCCTACGGCAATTAATAGGTTAGGTTTTTTTATTTTTAGTTTTTTCCATCTTCCTAATTGATGAAAAACTTTTTCTTGAGCTTTTTCTCTGATGGAGCAAGTATTGAGAAGCAACATGTCTGCATCCTCGGGATTATTTGTTTCCATCATTTTTAAGTTATGTTGTAAAACATCACCAAGTCTGTCTGAATCATATTCATTCATTTGACAACCTTGAGTTTGTATAAAAAATTTTTTATTTTCGAGCATTTACTCTAAAATGGTATGTCATCATCTTGCTGGGCTGGTGAACTCTGGTCAAAATTATCATTATTCTTTGAATACTGATTATCTGTGCCTGCAGAATCAGATTTGGAGCCAATAAAAGTAAAATTATCAGAAATTATATCAGTTGAATATTTTTCAACTCCATCTTTGTCCTGCCACTTTCTGGTTTGCAATCTGCCTTCAACATATAGTTGTTGCCCTTTTTTTACATACTGCCCAATTGTTTCGGCAGGTTTATTAAAGAATACAACTCTATGCCATTCTGTCTTATCTTCATAATTTCCTGATTCTTGGTTTTTAAACTTTCTGTTTGTGGCAAGCGATAGATTTAAGACTGCGTTACCGCTAGGCATGTACTTGACCTCGGGATCAGCTCCAACTCGACCTAATAATATTACTTTATTTACTGACATTAAATTTCATTATGATATTCATTGACTGAGCATTTACTATAACTTAAATATTATCTTACGGACAGCAAAAATTCCACCTAAACTAATAAAATGGTTAAATTTATGCTATAAATTGCAATTTTCTTAGGTGCAATTAAACTATAGATGATATCATTTCTCTACCATGAAAAAGAATATTTTTGTTAAAGGTGCTCGCACACACAATTTAAAAAATATTAATATAGAAATTCCTCGAGATAAGCTAACAACTATAACAGGCTTGTCGGGCTCCGGAAAATCATCATTAGCTTTTGATACAATTTTTGCAGAAGGACAGAGGCGTTATATGGAATCTTTATCGTCTTATGCTAGGCAATTTTTATCCATGATGGATAAACCTGATGTAGATGTCATTGAAGGCTTATCTCCAGCAATATCTATAGAACAAAAGTCATCGTCGCATAATCCTAGATCAACAGTGGGTACAGTAACTGAAATTTATGATTATCTAAGGTTATTGTTTGCAAGAGTAGGCTCACCGAAATGTCCAGAACATTCTATAGAATTAAAAGCTATGACCTTTAGCGATATAACTGAAAAAATAATTAAAGATAATAGTGGGGAAAAAATTATGTTGTTAGCTCCTGTGGTAAAACAACAAAAAGGAGAACATGCTAAATTAATACAGTCATTTGCTCAACAGGGGTATAAAAGAATAAGAGTAAATGGAGAAGTTATAAATATTAATGATATGTCTAAACACATGATTAATCATATTATAGATCCTAAGAAAAAAAATAATATTGAATTTGTTATAGACAGGTTAAGCTCTGTAGAAAAAAATGATACTCAAAGAATTATAGAGTCAGTAGAATTAGCTTCGAAGTTTTCTGATGGTTTAATTTATTGTTGTAACGTTGAAACAAATAATATAGAAAATGTTTTCTCTACAAAATATGCATGTCCCCACTGCGGTTATTCAATAGGAGTATTAGAGCCAAAATTATTTTCATTTAATAGCCCTGTGGGTGCATGTGAATCCTGTGATGGCTTAGGTGTAAGTGAATTTTTTGATCCAGAGAAAATAATTGTTAATCAAGAGCTGAGCCTAGCAAAGGGCGCTATATATGGATGGGATGATAAAAGTGCCTATTATAATTTATTATTAGAAAGCTTATCTAATCATTATAAAATAGATTTAAATACCCCATATAAAAAACTACCAAAAAAATTCAAAAAAATACTATTTTATGGTAGTGAAAATGAAATTATACAAATGAAATATGTAAAAGGGTTTAGAAGCAAAAATAAAGAAAATTATGTTGTTAAAGAAGAAGTTTGGGAGGGTATAATTGAAAAATTTGAAAGACAATACGAGAATGGTTCCTTTGCGGCACAAAAAAGATTATTCAAATACTTAAATATAGCTAAATGTAATGATTGCGAAGGGAAAAGGCTAAACAAAAAAAGTAGGAATGTATTTATATTTAATAAGTCTATTAGCGATATTACAGAATTAACTATTGAAGAATGTTTAGGTTTTTTTAAAAAAATAAAATTTGAAGGTATGCTAAAAGAAATATCTAATAAAATAATTTTAGAAATAATAAGCAGATTAAATTTTTTGAATGATGTTGGATTAAATTATCTCGCTATTAATCGCAGTGCTGAAACTTTATCTGGTGGAGAAGCTCAAAGAATAAGGTTGGCTAGTCAAATTGGTTCTGGTTTAGTTGGAGTTATGTATATCCTAGATGAGCCGTCTATTGGTCTTCATCAAAGAGACAATAGTAAATTACTTAAGACGTTACGCAATCTACGTGATTTGGGGAATACAGTTATAGTTGTAGAGCATGATGAAGATACTATTCTATCATCAGATTATATTGTAGATGTGGGTCCTGGAGCTGGTGATTCTGGTGGTGAAATTGTCTTTGTTGGCAAACCAAATGATATTAAGAAAATAAAAAACTCATATACTGGGCAATATATTTCAGGAATAAAGAAAATATCAATTCCAAAACAAAGATTAAAATTTAATTCAAAAAAAACATTAATTATACACAAAGCAACTACAAATAATTTAAATAATCTTAATATTAAAATACCTCTTGGTTTGTTAACTTGTATAACTGGCGTATCAGGATCAGGTAAATCAACCTTGGTTAATAATATTCTTTATGAATATATTTATAATGAATTTTCAGAAAAGGATAATTCTCAAACAGGTTGTGAAAAAATAACTGGATTAGAACATATTGATAAAATTATTGAAATAGACCAAAGCCCTATAGGAAGAACTCCTAGGTCAAATCCTGTAACATATACTGGAATTTTTACACATATTAGAGATTTGTTTGCACTCACCAAAGAATCTAGGGTAAGAGGTTATAGTCCTGGAAGATTTAGTTTCAACGTTAAAGGGGGTAGATGCGATGCGTGTGAAGGTGACGGTGTTATTAAAGTAGAAATGCACTTTTTGTCAGATGTATATGTTAAATGTGATAAATGTAATGGAAAAAGATATAATGATCAAACTTTAGAAATTAATTTAAAATCTAAAACTATTAGCGATGTTTTAAATTTTACAGTTTCAGAAGCTTTAAAATTCTTTCATAATTATCCAAATATAAAGCGGAAATTAGAAATTTTAGATGAAGTCGGTCTCTCATATATAAAACTTGGACAAAATGCCACAACATTATCAGGAGGAGAGGCTCAGAGAATAAAATTAGCTAAAGAGCTTATAAAAAGAGATACGGGGAAAACTATATATTTATTAGATGAACCCACAACAGGTCTTCACTTTCATGATGTGGCTAAACTGCTAAAAGTTTTAGATAAACTCAAGGCTAGAGGTAATACTCTTATTATTATAGAACATAATTTGGAAGTTATAAAAACAGCTGATTGGCTTATAGATTTAGGGCCCGAAGGGGGCATTGGTGGAGGCAATGTTGTTGCTGAAGGTACGCCTGAAGAGGTTTCTAAAAATAAAAAATCTTTTACTGGGGTGTTTCTAAAAAATAAGCTTAACTGTTCAAACTAGGCTTTTCTGTTAATTCTACATACGCTTGAGGAGACGCATCCCCTAATTTACAACCAAACTTAAGAATTCTCATATATCCTCCTGGTTTGTTTTTAAACCTAGGACCAAGATCTTCAAATAGTTTTTTAACTATTTTTTTATTTCTAATTTTAGAATAAGCCAATCTTCTTCTCATTAAGTTATCTTGTTTAGCTAAAGTTATAAGAGGCTCTGCAACTCTACGTAATTCCTTAGCTTTAGGAATAGATGTTTTGATTTTTTCAAACTCAAACAAAGATAGGGTGAGATTCTTCATCATAGCTTTTCTATGCGACGAATTCCTATTTAACTGTCTTCCGCTTTTTTTATGCCTCATACTCTCTTCTCAATACCTTTAGGAGGCCAATCTTCAAGTTTTATTCCTAAAGATAAGCTATGTGTTGCTAATACATCTTTAATTTCAGTCAATGATTTTTTACCTAGGTTAGGAGTTTTTAATAATTCATTTTCACTGCGTTGAACTAAATCTCCAATATAATAAATATTTTCAGCCTTTAAGCAATTAGCTGACCTTACTGTTAGCTCTAAATCATCTACTGGTCTTAATAATACTGGGTCTATTTGTGGTATATCAGTATCTTCAATGGCTTCTTCTTGGACTTCTAAATATGTAAATACGTCTAATTGATTTCTGAGAATTTGCCCAGCTTTTCTAATTGCATCCTCTGGCTCAATTGTCGCGTTAGTTTTTAAATCTATAACTAATTTATCTAAATCAGTTCTTTGTTTAACTCTTGCGGTATCAACATTATAAGTTACTTGAACCACTGGACTAAATGAAGCATCTAATTGCATTTTTCCAATACCTAAATCTTCTTGTTCATTAAATTTTCTTTTCTGTGCTTGTTGATAACCTCTTCCTTGGCTTACTGTCATATTAATAATTAATTCGGTTTTTTCATTTGTAATATTAGCAATACAAAACTCAGGATTTTTAATTTCTAAATCTGGATTATCGGTTATATCAGAGGCAAGAACTGGTCCAATGCCTTTTTTTCTTAACGTAACCTCTAGCGAATCTTTTTCATGTAAAACCAATGCTAATTTTTTAATGTTTAATAGTATTTCCAATACATCTTCTTGCACACCTTCTATAGTGCTATATTCATGTAAAATATTATCTATCGTGACCTCTGTTACAGCGCTACCTGGCAATGATGATAATAGCACTCTTCTTAAAGCATTACCCAGTGTATGTCCAAAACCCCTTTCAAGAGGTTCTATGCTTATTTTTGCATGCGTTGGACTTATAGCTTCTATGTCTACAAGTTTTGGTCTTAGAAAGTCATTTTTATTCATATTTCACCTATTTTGAGTATAATTCTACAATTAACGATTCATTTATTTCTGAAGGTAATTCTTTGCGTTCAGGTATCCTTATAAAGGTTCCTTCACACTTTTTAGAATCAACTTCAATCCAGTCATTAAAACCTCTTGTTTCAGCTAAACTCATAGCAAACTTAATTCTAGTTTGTTCTTTTTTACTATTTCTAACTGAAATTTTATCTTTAGGGCTAACTTGATAAGATGGTATATTAACAATATCTCCATTAACTTCAATATTTTTATGGTTAACAAGTTGCCGAGATTCTGCTCTAGTAGATCCAAACCCTAGTCTATAAACCACATTATCTAATCTCGATTCCAACATGGTCAACAGATTTTCTCCAGTCGAACCTTTTTTGCTTGCTGATTTTTTATAATAATTTCTAAATTGTTTCTCTAAAATCCCATATATTCTTTTGACTTTTTGTTTCTCTCTTAGCTGCATTGAATAATCAGAGCTTTTTACTCTTCTTGCGTCTGCTGATTGGCCAGGTTTTTTTTCTAAATTACATTTTGTTTCCAGTGATCTGCTTCCTGACTTTAAATAAAGATCCGTGCCTTCTCTTCTCATCAATTTACATTTAGATCCTATAAATTTAGCCATAATATTAAACTCTCCTCTTTTTAGGTGGTCTGCAACCATTATGAGGCAATGGTGTTATATCTGTTATATTTGTAATTTTATACCCTGCGCTATTTAAAGCTCTAACTGCAGAATCTCTACCTGGACCTGGTCCTTTTACTAATACCTCTAATGTCTTTACTCCAAACTCAGAAGCTTTATTTGCTGCTTTCTCTGCGGCTATTTGTGCGGCAAACGGCGTACTCTTTCTGGAACCTCTAAATCCAGATCCTCCTGAAGTTGCCCAAGATAAAGTATTACCCTGTTTATCAGTAATGGTTACTATTGTGTTATTAAAAGACGCATAAATATGAGCCACACCTTCACTTACTATTCTTTTTTCTTTTTTCTTTTTTGGTTTAGTTGATACCATATTATTTAGCCTTTAATAGTTTTCTTGGTCCTTTTCTAGTTCTACTATTATTCTTAGTTTTTTGTCCTCTTAAAGGCAAGCTTTTACGATGTCGTATGCCTCTGTAAGACCCTATATCCATTAGTCTTTTTATATTTATTGAAGTCTCTCTTCTTAGGTCACCTTCCAATTGATATTTTTCAACAAAATTTCTTAAAACCTCGAGATCTTTTTCATTTAAATCCTTGACTTTTTTAGTTCTATCTACGCCAGAATCAGAGCAAATTTTATTCGCTCTTGTTATGCCAATACCATATATAGCGGTCAATGCTATCCAGATATGCTTATTATTAGGTAAATTTATTCCTGCTATTCTAGCCATTTATTACTCTCTCGAACGATGATTTTATATTTCATTTGATATTAATACAACCTCTTTAACCTTGTCTTTGCTTATGTCTTGGATCTTTGCATATAATCCTAACAACTCTATTTCTTCGAATTACTCTACAATTTCTACAAAGCTTTTTAACAGATGCGCGAACTTTCATAATTATCTTAATCCTCCGCCAATTCCTTTAAGATTAGCCTTTTTCATCATTCCCTCATATTGATGAGATAAAAGATGAGATTGGATTTGTGCCATTAAATCCATAACAACTATCACAACAATTAATAAAGACGTTCCTCCAAAATAAAATGGTACATTAAAGTACAGGATTAAAAATTCTGGTAATAAACAAACAGAGGTAATATATATGGCTCCGATAGTTGTTAATCTTGTTGTAATATCATCAATATATCTTGCTGTCTGATCTCCTGGTCTAATCCCAGGAATAAATGCTCCTGTTTTTTTTAAGTTATCTGCTGTTTCATTAGAATTAAAAACAAGTGCAGTATAGAAATAACAAAAGAAAATAATTGCTAAAGAATATAATAGTATATATAAAGGTTGCCCTGGAGTAAGTGATAGCGCAATATTTTGAACGATGCCGCCATCCGAACCTGTTCCACTCCAACTTGCTATAGTTGCGGGAAATAAAATTATAGCTGATGCAAAAATGGGAGGTATTACACCTGCCATGTTTATTTTTAATGGAAGATGAGTGCTTTGTGCTGCATACATTTTTCTACCTTGCATTTTTCTAGCATAATTAATTGGAATTTTTCTTTGCCCTCTTTCTATAAAAATAACAAATGCTGTTATAACAAGAACCAATAAGAATATTAAAATTACAGTAAAATTTTGTAGCTCGCCATTTCTAGCAAGATCTATTGTATGTCCTATAGCAGAAGGTAAACCTGCAACTATACCCGCAAAAATCAATATTGAAATACCATTACCTATTCCTCTTTCTGTTATTTGTTCACCAAGCCATACCAAAAACATTGTTCCTGTAACCAATGTTATAATTGCTATAAACAAAAAATTTATACCTGGATCAAGAACCAGTGTTGTGCTTGATGTATTTTGATTTTGAAGCGCATTCGCTACTCCAGTTGACTGTAGAACTGCTAATAAAACAGTAAAATACCTTGTGTATTTAGTTATTTTTTTTCTTCCTCTTTCACCTTCCTTCCTAAGCTGTATTAATGGTGCATATACATGAGTCATCATTTGCATAATTATAGATGCTGATATATATGGCATAACTCCTAATGCAAAAATAGACATTCTTGATAAAGATCCACCCGAGAACATATTAAACATATCAAGTATGCTACCTCGTTGTTGTTCAAACAAAAATTTCATTACAGAAGGGTCTATTCCGGGTAAAGTTATAAAACTACCTAATCTAAATATAATTAAAGCAAAAATAACAAAAAATACTCTCTGTCTTAACTCATTTGATTTAGTTAAACCTCCTAATCCTCCAGTCATATTTGATTTTGATTTAGCCATAATTCTATTTACTTATAAACTCCGATACAGATTTTGTGCAAGATATATCCTTAAGAGTTTTCTTGCCTTTTATTGTGCAAGGTCCAATCACTTTTACTTTTTTTATTTTAGATTTAATAAGTTTATATTTTTTTAATATATCAAGCGTTATTTCTTTTTCTTTTATAACTGACAGTCTGTCATATTTAATATCTATAGACAGAAGGTTTGTCCTAGAGGAAAAGCCTACTTTTGGTAATCTTCTTTGTAATGGCATTTGTCCGCCTTCGAAACCAATTTGAATCTTGCCTCCTGTTCTAGATTTTTGTCCTTTGTGACCACGACCACAGGTTTTCCCACTACCAGAAGCCATGCCTCTGCCAACTCTTTTCTTTTTATTTTTACTATCAATATTTGGTTTTAATTTATTTAATAAGCTAGTCATATCAACACCTAAATATTTATCTCCACCATATGATTAACTACTTTTATCATTCCTCTATTCTCCGGAGTATCTTTAATAGTTACTGTATGATTTATCTTTCGTAAACCTAATCCTTTTATACAAGATATTTGTTTTTTTGTGCAACCTATGAGACTTCTAGTTTGTTTTACATTTATTTTTTTTAATTCTTTTTTAACCATAATTACAACTCACTAGTTTTTTTGCCTCTTTTTGCGGCTATATATGCTGGATAATACATTGCCTCTAAACCTTTTACCGTTGCTTTTACAACATTAATTGGGTTTGTTGACCCAATGCTCTTTGCAAGAACATTATGTATGCCTGTTGCTTCAAATACAGCTCTCATAGCGCCGCCAGCTATCACGCCAGTACCTTCTCCAGCGGGTTGCATATAAACTTTTGCTGATCCATAGGAATGAGTAATAGAATGATAGAGAGTCCCTTTTTTTAAAGCTACTGTTATCATACTTTTTTTAGCTTTTTCCATAGCTTTTTGTATAGCTACAGGTACCTCTTTGGCCTTCCCATATCCATATCCAACTCTACCGTGTCCATCGCCCACTACAGTTAAAGCAGTGAACCCAAATTGCCTTCCACCTTTAACAACTTTAGCTGTTCTATTGACGGCTACTAATTTTTCTATATAATCAGATTTTTTTTCATCAAACGCCATTATATTTTTACTCCATTTTCTCGAATTGACTCAGCTAACGCTTTTATTTTTCCATGATATTTATAACCAGATCTATCAAATGCTACTTTTTCAATTTTTTCTTTTTTCACAAACTCTGCAATAATTTTTCCTATTATTTTAGATGTTTCAATATTATTAGATTTAACTTTTTTCCTAATATTTTTTTGATTAGTTGACACTGTTGTTAGAACCTTATCGCCATTTGATGTAAGTAATTGTACATACATATGCTTAATAGACCTGTAAACACTTAATCTGTGTGCGCCTGATTGCCCAATTCTTTTTCTAGTTTTACAAGCTCTTCGTAAACGTGAATTTTTCTTATTTTGGTTTATGCGAATCATTTTTTCTTAGCCTCTTTTTTAACAATATGTTCATCTTCATATCTAATTCCTTTTCCTTTGTAAGGCTCGGGGGATCTAATTGATCTTATTTCTGCCGCAGCTTGCCCTACTTTTTGTCTATCTACTCCAGATATTACAATTTCTGTTTGAGATGGTGTCTCAATTTTTAAATCATCAGGGATAGGATAGTTTACAGGGTGTGAGTAACCAACAACTAATTCAAGTGATTTGCCCTGGGCTTTAGCTCTATATCCTACGCCCACAAGTTTTAATTTTTTTATCCAACCTTTTGATACTCCATGAATCATATTATATAAGAGAGCTCTAGTTGTTCCAGACAATGGTTTGAAGCTTTCATCTTTAGTGTTGACGCTAAGTTCTCCATCTTTTTCAGTTATAGTTATCTTGTCATTTTTAATAAAAGATAATTTTCCTAATGGCCCCTCAACTTGTACTTCATTTAGATTAATACTAAACTTTATATTTTCTGGTACTGCTACTGGTTTTCTTGCAACTTTAGACATATTTTTTTATGAGACAAAACAAATTATCTCTCCTCCACAATTTTTTTCACGCGCCTGTTTATCAGTCATTACTCCATGAGACGTAGACACAATACAAATACCAAGGCCATTATTAACAATAGGGATTTGATTAGCTTGTTTAAATATTCTGAGTCCTGGTCTACTAATTCTTTTAATTTCTTCAATAACAGGTTTTCCTTCATAATACTTTAAGCGAACTTTTATATTCTTTTTTGTATCACCACCTATTTCAGATGATTCAATATATCCTTCGTCTTTCAGTACATTGCATATTGAAAATTTCATCTTGGAATACGGAATACTTACATCAACTTTGGATGATGTTTGTGCATTTCTTATTCGTGTAAGTAAATCTGCTATTGTATCACTCATGCTCATAATTTTACCAACTCGCTTTTGTTAAACCAGGTATATCCCCACGCATAGCGGCCTTTCTAAGTTTAGATCTGCCTAATGTAAATTTTCTATAAACTCCTCTAGGTCTTCCAGTTAATGCACATCTATTTCTTTGCCTAGTTGGAGATGAATTTAATGGTAGTTTCTGTAGTTTTTTTCTAAGCACAGCAGCTTCCTCTGTAGATATACCTGAGGTTTTTAATTTTTCTTTTAAAGCCTTTCTCTTGTGTGAATGCTTCAACACCAACACTGCTCTCTTTTTTTCTCTTTGAATTATAGATGATTTAGCCATGTTATTTAAATGGAAAGTTAAACTGTTTGAAAAGTTCCATTGCCTCCTGATTATTTTTTGCACTTGTTATTATACAGATATCTAATCCTTTAATTTTATCTATCCTATCAAAATTAATTTCAGGAAATATAATATGTTCTTTTATTCCTAGTGTATAATTTCCTCTTCCATCAAAAGAACTTGTGCTTAAACCTCTGAAATCTCTAGTTCTAGGTAATGATATTTTTATAAGTTTCTCAAAAAAGTCATACATTTTTTCTTTTCTAAGGGTCACCTTACACCCTATGGGCATACCTTCTCTTAATTTAAAATTAGCAATAGATTTTTTTGCGTATGTTAGAACTGCTTTTTGACCACTGATTTGAGTTAATTCTTGTTGCGCAGACTCTAATACTTTTTTATCGCTAACAGCAGAACCTAGTCCCATATTTAATGTTATTTTCATAAGTCTTGGTACTTCCATGGGAGATTTCAACTTAAATTGTTCCATTAAAGAAGGCACTATATTTTCTTTATAATATTCTTGATATGTATTCACTTTAAATATCTATTACCTCTTTATTAGATTTATAAACTCTGACCTTTTTACCATCTTCAAGTTTTTTAAAACCAATTTTATCTCTTTTTTTTGTAATAGGATTAAGCATCATAACGTTTGAAATATGTAGGGGCATCTCTCTTTCAATAATGCCTCCTGTTTCTTCTTTATTAGGATTTGGTTTTACATGTTTTTTTGCTAGATTTATATTAGTTACTAACAATT
Source organism: Gammaproteobacteria bacterium (assembly GCA_002718845.1). GTDB lineage: Bacteria > Pseudomonadota > Gammaproteobacteria. The sequence continues at coordinate 69,542 of PBFS01000002.1, forward strand.
TATCAGGCTCAATAACTTTTATTATTTCTCCCTTCTTTCCTTTATCTTTCCCAGATATAACAATCACTGAGTCACCTTTTTTTAATTTATTCATAATAAAATCTACCTATAGAACCTCAGGAGCCAAGGATATTATTTTCATAAACGTTAGCGCTCTTAGTTCGCGCGTAACAGGACCAAAAATTCTAGTTCCTAGTGGCTCTAACTTATTATCAAGCAAAACAACAGCGTTGCTATCAAACCTTATTGCAGAACCATCAGATCTTCTAATACCTTTTTTTGTTCTAACAATTACAGCATTATAAACTTCTCCTTTCTTAACTTTACTTTTTGGTATTGCATCTTTTACCGCAACTTTTACAACATCCCCAATTGTTGCAAACTGCCTATGAGATCCTCCCAAGACCTTAATACACATTAATTTCTTAGCACCACTATTGTCTGCTGATTGTAAAGTTGTTTGCATTTGTATCATAATATTTCTAACCTACTTATTCCTTAGCCAATAACCATGATTTTGTTTTTGAAATTGGCTTAGATTGTTTTATAAGAACTTGTTGCCCAATCTGACATTCGTTATTTTCATCATGTATATGGAATTTACTTGTTCTTTTAATATATTTTCCATTAACAGGATGCTTTACCTGTCTCTCAACAATCACTGTGGCAGACTTATCCATTTTATTGCTAATAACTCTTGCTAATAAAGTTTTAGTTTTTTTATTTTCCATTTTTTTTATTCTCACTTAAAATTGTTTTGACTCTGGCTATATTTTTTTTATTTACAGAAAATAAATGTGGTTTTGGATTTAATCCAGAACCTCTTTGCATGCGTAAATCAAACTTTTCTTTCATTAATTTTTTTAATTCCTCTGAAAGTTCTTGGTTAGTCTTTTTCTTATAATCTTCAAACTTCATTACATTATCGCTCTATTTACAAATGTTGTTATTACAGGTAATTTTGCAGCTGCCAATCTAAATGCTTCTCGCGCTATATCTTCGGTAACTCCTTCCATTTCATATAAAACTTTACCGGGCTGTACCTTTGCAACCCAATATTCAACATTACCTTTTCCTTTACCCATTCTTACTTCTACTGGTTTTTTTGTTATTGGCACATCAGGAAAAATTCTTATCCAAACTTTGCCTCCACGCTTAATATGCCTTGTCATGGCTCTTCTTGCCGCTTCAATTTGTCTCGCAGTTATTCTTCCTCTGGTCATAGCTTTCAATCCAAATTCTCCAAAACTTACTTTAGCTCCTGAAGTTGCAACACCTCTAAGCTTGCCTTTTTGTTGTTTTCTAAATTTTGTTTTTTTTGGTTGCAACATTATTTTTCACCATTATTATTTTTATTAGGATTACCTTTGGTTTGTTCTTTTTCATTACCTTGCTTTTCATCTTCATGAAAAATCCAAACCTTAATACCTATAATCCCATATGTTGTTAACGCCTCTGAAAAACCAAAGTCAATCTTTGCTTTTAAAGTATGCAGAGGTACTCTACCTTCTCTATACCATTCGCTTCTAGCAATTTCTGCTCCATTAAGCCTGCCTGCAACATTTACTTTAATACCAAATGCTCCTAGTCTCATGGTGTTAGTAACCGCTCTTTTCATAGCTCTTCTATACATAATTCTTCTTTCTAATTGCTGGGCGATACCCTCTGATACTAATTGTGCATCTAGTTCAGGCTTCCTAATTTCTTTTACATTTAGTTTTACTTGGTCTTTTGACGCACCTAAGATAGAAGATATTTTTTCTCTATATTTCTCAATATCTTCGCCTTTTTTCCCTATAACAATTCCGGGTCTTGAAGAGAAAACTGTAATTACAACTTCTTTTGTAGGGCGTTCAATTAAAATTTTACTTACTGAAGCATGCTTTAATTTTTTCTTTAAATAGTCTCTTATTTTTATGTCTTCCATCAAAAATTTAGAAAATTCTTTTGAATTTGCATACCATTTAGAATTCCAGTCAGTTGAAATACCTAATCTAATACCAGTTGGGTGAACTTTTTGTCCCATAATTATACCTCTTTCCCATCAGATACAATCACGGTTATGTGGCTGCTTCTTTTTAAAATTTGATTAACCCTTCCTCTCGCTCTAGGCATATGTCTTTTTGCTGTAGGTCCTTCATCTACAAGAATATTTTTTATAATTAAATCGTCAATATCTAAAGAATTATTATTTTCTGCATTAGCTACTGCTGACTCTAAGACTTTAAGAATCATTTTAGAGGCTTTTTTATTATTAAAATTTAAAAACTCTAGAGCTTTATCAACTCTTAAGCCTCTCACAGCATCAGCTACTAGACGACATTTTTGTGCTGATATCCTTTGGTATTTTAATATTGCTTGTGTATCCATTATTCTGCTTTGCCTTTACTTTCTTTTACCTTTGCTTTTCTATCACCTGAGTGACCTTTAAAAATTCTGGTCGGAGAAAATTCTCCTAATTTATGGCCGACCATATTTTCGCTAACATAAACTGGGACATGTTGTTTGCCATTATGAACGCTTATTGTTAGTCCAACCATGTCAGGCGAAATAACAGATCTTCTTGACCATGTTTTTATGGGTTTTTTGTCATTATCTCCAATTGCTTTATCTATTTTAGATTGAAGATGATAATCAATAAACGGTCCTTTTTTAAGTGATCTAGCCATAAGTTTATTTCCTTTTCCTCTTATTTACTCTTCGTCTAACTATCATCCCATCTGTTCTTTTATTAGAACGTGTCTTATACCCTTTTGTAGGAGTTCCCCATGGAGATACAGGGTCTCTTCCACCAGAAGTTTTACCTTCTCCACCACCATGTGGATGGTCAACTGGATTCATTGCAACACCTCTTACTGTTGGTCTTACTCCTAACCACCTTTTTGCTCCTGCTTTACCATAAGATTGTAAATTATATTCGCTATTGCCAACTTCACCAATTGTTGCTTTACAATTTGAATGAATCTTTCTCATCTCTCCAGATTTTAGTTTTAAAGTTACATAATCACCCTCTAGTGCTGCAATTTGTGCAACTGTTCCTGCGCTTCTTGCAATCTGCGCGCCTTTTCCAGGCTTCATTTCTATACAATGAACTTGTGTTCCCACTGGTATATTTTTTAGCGGCAAAGCATTTCCAACTGAAATTGAGGAGTCCTTACCTGACATTACTGAATCCCCTTTTTTTAAGTTTTTTGGAGAAATTATATATCTGCGTTCGCCGTCAATATATAGCAATAAAGCAATGTTTGCATTTCTATTAGGATCGTATTCTAATCTTTCGACTTTTGCAGATATATTATCCTTATCTCTTTTAAAATCTATTAAACGATATTTTCTTTTATGCCCGCCACCTATATGTCTAGTGGTTATTCTCCCCTGATTATTTCTTCCGCCAGATTTCTTTGATTTAACAACCAATGAAGTACAAGGCTTGCCTTTATGTAAGTCATGGTTTTGGATTTTAACTCTAAACCTTCTGCCTGGTGATGTTGGTTTTGATTTAATTAAACTCATGATTTAGCCTCTGCTTCACCATAACTAATATCAAAACCTTCTTTAAGTTTAACGTATGCTTTTTTCCAGTCTTTTGTTTTCCCATATGTTCTTCCTTGTCTTTTAAGCTTCCCATTTACATTTAGAAGCCTTACATTGTCTACTTCAACTGAAAACATCATTTCCACAGCTTTTTTAACTTCTAGTTTTTTAGCATCCTTGACAACAGAAAAAACATGTTGGTTCTCGTTATCGGCTTTAGTTGCAGCCTTCTCTGATACTCTTGGGGCAAGTATAATACTCATTAACCTTTCCTTGTTCATGATGTAATACCTTCTATTTTATCTATTATTTTTGAATCAATGATTACATTATCATATCTCATCAAATTATAAGGGTTCATGCCAAGCGGACTAACAACCTCGATATTTTTTAAATTCCTTCCTGCTAAGAAAACATTAATTTTTTTCTCATCTATTATTAACAATGAATTTGTAATTTTAAGCTTTGATATTTTATCTAAGAAGTCTTTTGTTTTTGGTTTTGTAACGTTAAAATTATCAACACAAACTAACCTCTTCTGACGAACTAGTTCTGATAAAATACAATTAAGGGCATTTTTATACATTTTTTTATTAATTTTTTTATTATATTTTTTTGGTGATGCTGCAAAGGTAACTCCCCCTCCTTTCCATATAGGACTTCTTATAGTACCTGCTCTTGATCTACCAGAACCTTTTTGTGGTCTAGGCTTTGCTCCACCCCCACTAACTGCTGATCTATTTTTTTGTGCTTTTGTTCCAGCTCTATGATTAGACAAATAATCAGTGGTAACTTGATGAACCAATGATTCATTAAATTTTTTATTAAATATTTTTTTTAAGTTTACTTCTGCCATATCTTACTCTTTATCTTTCTTTTCTGAATCAGGCAAATTTTTTTCTGTGGTTTGTTTTGTTTCGGTGGGCTCTTTTACTTCTTCTTTAACTTCTTTTGCTTCTTCTTTTGCTTCTTTTGCTTCTTTTTTAGCTGATTTTTTAACTTCTTTTGTTTCTTCTTGAAGTTCTCCATCTTTTGTTAGAATCTCTTTTAAGGTATATTTTTTCTGAGTGTGTTTAATAATTACGTTTGATCCATCATGTCCAGGTATTGAGCCTTTTACTAATATAATATTATCTTCCGTAAATATTTTTACTATAACTAAATTTTGTATTGTGTTTTTTACATTTCCTAATTGACCAGCCATTTTTTTACCTTTGAATACACGTCCTGGATCCTGACATTGCCCAGTTGATCCTAAAGCTCGGTGAGATAATGAATTACCATGAGTCGCATCTTGCATTGTAAAATGGTGCCTCTTTACACCACCTTGAAAACCCTTTCCAATTGTTGTTCCAGTAATATCAACGTGCTCACCTTCTTTAAATAAGTTTAAATTAATTGATTTGCCAATTTCTAGGCCTTCAATTTCTTTATCATTTAATCTAAATTCAGTTAATACTTTTCCAGGAGTTGCAGATGCTTTTTTATAATGCCCTAAAACAGCTTTATTGGTTCTTGACTCTTTTTTTTGACCAAAAGAGACTTGGATTGCTTGATATCCATCTTTTTCGAGTGTTTTTATTTGAGTTATAGTATTTGGAGACACATTAATAGCTGTAACTGGTACTGATACACCAGAATTATCAAAAACCCTTGTCATTCCAGCCTTTTGGCCAATTATTCCCAAACTCATTTTTTTATCCTCAAAATGATAAAGTTAATATTTTCTTAAAGTTTTATGCAAAATTTTTGCAAAATGTGCTGAATCTTAACATAAATTAAGGGTTTTATGTATGATTTTTAAAGAAAAAGCTAATTTAATTCAATTTGAACATCAACGCCTGCAGCTAAATCAAGCTTCATTAAAGCGTCAACAGTTTTATCTGTAGGCTCTACTATATCCATTAACCTTTTATGGGTTCTTATTTCATACTGGTCTCTAGCATCTTTATCTACATGAGGAGATATTAATATGGTAAACCTTTCTTTTCTGGTTGGTAAAGGTATTGGTCCTAAAACTCTAGCTCCTGTTCTTTTTGCTGTTTCAACAATTTCTTTTGCAGAAATATCTATTAATTTATGATCAAAAGTTTTTAACCTAATTCTTATTGTTTGTGTTTTAGGTTTTGTAGATGTAGTTTTTTTAATTGATACATTAGTTTTCGTTTCAATTATTTTTGGTTCTTTTTTTTCAACAACTTTAGCAGCTGTTTTCTTTTTTATAGTTTTTGAAACTTTTTTTGGAGCAGCGGCTACTTTCTTTTTAGTTGTAGTTGTTTTTTTCTTTGTAGTTTTTGAAACTTTCTTTGAAGCAGCAACTACTTTCTTTTTACTTGAAGTTTTTTTCTTTTTCGTGGTTTTTGAAACTTTTTTTTCTACCATTTTTATGACGCCTGTTGAACTAATGTTTCTGCTACACTATTTGGCAGCTCTGCATATTTAGTAAATTCCATTGTATAAGTAGCTCTTCCTTGTGACATTGATCTTAATGATGTTGCATAACCAAACATTTCAGATAAAGGAACTTCTGCTTTAACAACATTTCCTGCAACAGTGTCTTCCATCCCTAACACGATACCACGTCTTCTGTTTAAGTCTCCTGTAACATCTCCAAGATAATCTTTTGGTGTAACAGCTTCTACAGACATTACCGGTTCTAATATTACAGGTTTTGCTTTTTTAGCGCCTTCTTTAAAAGCTTGAGAAGCTGCAACTTTAAATGCTACTTCACTAGAATCAACATCATGAAAAGATCCATCGTAAAGTGTTACTTTTACATCAACAACTGGAAAACCTCCAATAACGCCATTTTCCATTTGTTCTTTAACACCCTTTTCCACTGGGTTAATAAATTCTCTTGGTATTGTGCCTCCAACTATAGAGTTAACAAACTCAAACCCCTTTCCAGACTCTTGTGGTTCTAGTTTTAGCCAAACATGCCCATATTGCCCTCTTCCTCCACTTTGTTTGATATATTTGGCTTCTTGTTCTACGGTAGATCTAATAGTTTCTCTATATGCAACCTGAGGTTTTCCAACATTTGCTTCTACGGAAAATTCTCTTTTTAATCTATCAACAATAATTTCTAAGTGTAATTCTCCCATTCCAGATATAATAGTTTGATTAGATTCTTGATCAGTTGCAACTTTAAAAGATGGGTCTTCTTGTGCTAATTTTCCAAGCGCTAATCCCATTTTTTCTTGATCTGCTTTAGTTTTAGGTTCTACGGCAATAGATATAACAGGGTCTGGAAACTCCATTCTTTCAAGAGTTATAATTGATTCTGGCGCACATAAGGTGTCACCAGTTGTTACATCTTTTAATCCAACAGCAGCAGCTATATCTCCTGCTCTAACTTCTTTTACATCTTCTTTTGAGTTTGCGTGCATTTGTAAAATTCTTCCAATTCTTTCTTTTCTTTGAGTAACAGCGTTATATACGGTATCGCCTGCTTTTAATATTCCTGAATAAACTCTAAAAAAAGTTAATGATCCGACAAATGGGTCTGTTGCAATTTTAAATGCTAATGACGAAAAAGGTTCTTCATCTGAAGGTTTTCTGTCTGCTGGTGTTTCGTCTTTGTCATCAAGTATCCCTTTGATTGCGGGCACGTCTGTAGGTGAAGGCATAAAATTTATTACAGCGTCAAGCATAGCTTGAACACCTTTATTTTTAAAGGCAGTTCCACACATTGCAAGAACAATCTCGTTTGATAAAGTTCTTATTCTTAATCCTTCTATAATCTTATCTGTTGGTAAGTCACTATTAGTAAGATACTCATCCATAAGTTCTTCGCTTGCTTCCGCTGCAGTCTCTAGTAGTTGTTCTCTTAATTCATTTGCTTTATCAACTAATTCGGCTGGTATATCAGTAGTTTCAAATTTCATTCCCATAGATTTTTCGTCCCAGATAATTGCTTTCATAGCAATTAAATCAACAACACCTTTAAAAGTATCTTCTGCTCCTATCGGTACCTGTAGTGCTACTGGGTTAGAACCAAGTCTTGTTTTTATTTGTTCAACTACTCTAAAAAAATCTGCTCCTGCTCTATCCATTTTATTAACAAAAACCATTCTTGGTACATTATATTTGTTAGCTTGTCTCCAAACAGTTTCTGATTGTGGTTCTACACCTCCAACAGCGCAAAATACAGCAACAGCACCATCTAATACTCTAAGCGATCTTTCAACTTCAATAGTAAAGTCGACGTGACCGGGGGTATCAATAATATTTATTCTATGTTCAGGGAATTGAGATGTGCTTCCTTTCCAAAAGCATGTTGTTGCAGCAGATGTAATTGTTATACCTCTCTCTTGTTCTTGCTCCATCCAATCCATTGTTGCGGCGCCATCATGTACTTCTCCAATTTTATGAGATACACCCGTATAATATAGAACTCTTTCAGTTGTTGTGGTTTTACCCGCATCTATATGAGCCATGATACCAATATTTCTATAATTTTCTATTGAAGTTTTTCTAGCCATTTTTTACCACCTGTAATGAGCAAAAGCTTTATTAGCTTCTGCCATCTTATGAACGTCTTCTCTCTTTTTCACTGCAGATCCTTTCCCTTCATAAGCATCCAATAGCTCAGATGCTAATTTATTTTTCATAGCTTTCTCGTTTCTTTTTGAGGCAGCTTCTAATATCCATCGCATAGCTAATGATAACTTTCTTCTGGGATTTACCTCAACTGGCACTTGATAGTTCGACCCACCAACTCTTCTTGATTTGACCTCTACAGATGGGCTAACATTTTGTAGAGCTTTATCCATCATTACTATAGGGTCTTCTTTATTATTTTTAGATATAATTTCTAAAGCACTATATATAATCTTTTCTGCAGTTCTTTTTTTTCCATCAGACATTATCATATTGGTGAACCTTGACACTGATAAACTTTTATATACAGGGTCAGGCTGAAGTCTCTTTTTTAGTATAAGTTTTTTTCTTGGCATATTATTTAAGTTTTAGGTCTTTTTGTTCCGTATTTTGATCTTCCTTGTTTTCTGTTTTCAACCCCTTGTGTGTCAAGACTACCTCTTACGATATGGTATCTCACTCCAGGGAGATCTTTTACACGGCCACCGCGAATAACTACTACAGAATGTTCTTGCAAATTATGGCCTTCTCCTCCTATATAGGATGTGACTTCTTGTCCATTTGTTAACTTGACTCTGGCAACTTTTCTTAGTGCAGAATTAGGTTTTTTAGGTGTTGTTGTATAAACACGTGTGCAAACACCTCTTTTTTGAGGACAAGATTCTAACGCAGGAACAGCGGTTTTATATAACTTGCTTTTCCTTGGTTTTCTAACTAATTGGTTTATAGTCGTCATAATATTTCCAAATTACTTGCAAAATTCTATTCGCACAGCATATAGCTGTAAAGAAGAGAATGCAACAAACATATTAATAAAACATGGTTTTTTATTGTAAGTAGAATTTATATTTATACGGGCTTAATTGGAGATTCTTCTTCTACAGGAACTTCTTTTTTAACATCAGTAAATGCTGTCATTTCTTCGGCTAATTCTTGTTCTATCAAGGCTGTCTTATCAAATTTAGCCTCATTGCGTTGCGCTGACAGATTTGTTCCACAAGGAATTAATCTTCCAACTACAACATTCTCTTTCAAGCCTCTTAAAAAGTCTTTTTTTCCATTAACAGCTGCATCAGTTAAAACCCTTGTAGTTTCTTGGAATGAAGCTGCTGATATAAATGAGTTTGTAACTAACGAAGCTTTTGTTATACCTAACAATACAGGTCTATACGTTGGCAAATTAGCATCTGGGTTCGCAGACTTAAGATCATCTATTATTTCTAAAACTGTATTCCTTTCCATTTGTTCCCCAATAATTAATTCTGAGTCTCCTACAGATTCTATTTCTACTTTCTTAAGCATTTGTCTTAATATAACTTCGATATGTTTATCATTGATTGCTACGCCCTGCAATCGATAAACATCTTGGACTTCTTTAACTATATGTTCGGCTAATTGTGTCACACCTCTATACCTTAAAATATCATGCGGATCTAATTCTCCCTCAGAAATTATTTCACCTTGTTCAACATTCGCGCCTTCAAAAACATTCAATAATTTTGTTTTTGCAAGCATTTGAATATGTTTTTGCTCGTCATTAGCTTCATCTTTATAAGTAATTTCTAATCTTCGTTTACCTTTTGTTTCTTTCCCAAATGAAACAACGCCTGTTTTTTCAGCAAGTTCTGCTTTATCTTTAGGTTGTCTAGCCTCAAAAAGATCTGCTACTCTTGGTAAACCACCAGTTATATCACGTGTACCTGATGTTTCTCTTGGTGTTCTAGCAATAGTGTCTCCTATTCCAACTTTCATGCCATCTGTTAGTGCCACAGAAGATTTTGACGGTAGAATATAATGCGCTGGTAAGCTTGAATTTGTAATATTTAACTCTTTACCCTTTTCGTCAACAAGGGTTACCATTGGTTTTAAATTTTTATCAAAAGACATGCTAGACTGATCTCGGATTATTATAGAGGAGATACCTGTTAATTCATCAGTCACTTGCTCTGTGCTCACTCCATCAACAAAATCATCAAATCTTGCGATTCCTGCAGTTTCAGTAATAATTGGAGTAGTGTATGGATCCCACGTTACAGTGGATTGGCCCATTTCAACTTTTTCTCCATCATTAATGGTAATCACTGCTCCATATGGAATTTTATACCTTTCTTTTTCTCTTCCGCTACCGTCTGTTACTCCAAGTTCTCCAGATCTTGAAACAATTACATTGTCTCCTTTTGTATTCTTCACTACTTTTAAGTTATGATATCTTGCTGTTCCAGAGGTTTTGACTTCAATACTATTAGCAGCTACCGCTCTAGAAGCTGCTCCACCAATATGGAAAGTTCTCATTGTTAACTGTGTTCCAGGCTCACCAATTGATTGTGCTGCTACAACTCCAACAGCCTCTCCAACTGACACTACTCTTCCTTTTGCTAAATCTCTTCCATAACATTTTGCGCAAATTCCATGTCTAGTTGCACAAGTAATTGCAGAACGCACCCAAATTTCATCGATAGCATTCTTTTCAAGTAAATCTACATTTTTTTCATCTAATGTCATGCCTCTTTTTAAAATCACACCTTTTGTATTAGGTGCAGTTAAATTACTAAGTAAGCTTCTACCTAATACTCTTTCTCTTAAAGGCTCAACTATATCTCCACCCTCAATTAGTGGTTTCATTAATATTCCATTTTTAGTATTACAATCTTCTTCGGTTACAACCAAATCTTGAGATACATCTACAAGTCTTCTGGTTAAATAACCCGAGTTTGCTGTTTTTAAAGCTGTGTCTGCTAAACCCTTTCTTGCTCCATGAGTTGATATAAAATACTGCATAACATCCAGGCCTTCTCTAAAATTAGCTGTAATAGGCGTTTCAATGATAGAACCATCAGGTTTTGCCATTAGGCCTCTCATTCCAGATAACTGTCTAATTTGTGCAGCTGATCCTCTAGCTCCTGAATCAGCCATCATATATATTGAATTAAATGATTTATGTTCGATTGTTTTTCCAGAAGAAAGTTTGGTTGTCTCATTCCCCAATTGTCTCATCATAGCTTGTGAAACTTGGTCATTAGTATGTGACCATATATCAACAACTTTATTATATCTTTCACCAGAGGTTAACAATCCTGAGTTATATTGTTTTTCTATATCCTTAACTTCTTTCTCTGCGTTTGAAACCATTTTTGCTTTTTGTGTAGGTATTACCATATCGTTTACGCCTATAGAAACACCAGAAATTGTAGAATATTTAAAGCCCGTATACATAATTTGATCTGCAAGTATTACTGTTGCTTTTAAACCAGCGAGACGATATGAAGCGTCAAATAATTCCGATATTGCGCGCTTATCCAAATCTTTATTAATATATGAAAAAGGTATAGCTTTTGGAAGCATTTCCGCAAGAACTGACCTACCAACTGTAGTATCTACAACTTTTTTGCTAATCGGTGCTTCATCACCTTCATCTTTTATTTCAATTCTTACCTTAATCCTAGCTTGCAAATCAACTACTTTCTGTTGATAAGCTCTGTGAACCTCTTCAACATCACTAAAAATCATACCTTCGCCTAATGCATTAGGTTTCTCTCTAGACATATAATAAATACCCAATACTATATCTTGTGATGGCACAATTATTGGACTTCCGTTTGAAGGCGAAAGTATATTATTACTTGACAACATAAGTACTCTGGTTTCAACCTGAGCTTCTAACGATAATGGTACGTGTACGGCCATTTGGTCGCCGTCAAAATCTGCATTAAATGCGGCACAAACCAAAGGATGTAATTGTATTGCTTTTCCTTCAATTAATATTGGTTCGAATGCTTGTATTCCAAGTCTATGTAGTGTTGGTGCTCTGTTTAATAATACAGGATATTCTTTTATAATTTCATCCAAAATATCCCATACTTCCTCTCCTTCTTTTTCAACTACTTTCTTTGCAGCTTTTATAGTTGTAGTAATACCTCTAAGATGTAACTTACCAAAAATATGAGGCTTAAATAATTCTAAAGCCATTTTTTTTGGAATACCGCATTGATGAAGCCTCAATGTTGGGCCTACTACAATTACAGATCTACCAGAATAATCTACGCGCTTCCCTAATAGGTTTTGTCTAAACCTACCTCCTTTCCCTTTAATCATATCAGCAAGAGATTTTAAAGGTCTTTTGTTAGTTCCTGTTATAGCTCGTCCTCTTCTACCGTTATCTAATAAGGCATCGACAGATTCCTGTAACATTCTTTTTTCATTTCTAACAATAATTTCTGGCGCTTTTAACTCAAGAAGACGTTTTAGTCTATTATTTCTATTTATAACTCTTCTATATAAATCATTTAAATCTGAAGTTGCAAACCTACCTCCTTCTAATGGCACTAAAGGCCTTAAGTCTGGAGGTAAAACAGGCAATACAGTTAATATCATCCACTCAGGTCTATTACCAGATTTAATAAATGATTCTATTAATTTTAATCTTTTTACATTACGTTTATTTTTAGCTTGAGATTTAGTGTTTGCTATATCCTCTTTTAATTCTTTGAATACTGTATCAAGATCAATTTCAGATAATAGATCCATTATTGCTTCTGCTCCCATACCCACCTTTACATCATGTCCATGTTCTTCAATTATTTTTTGATAACCTTCCTCAGATAGTAACTGACCTTTTTCTAGAGGTGTTAAACCTCCGTCAATAACTATATATGCTTCAAAATATAATACCTTTTCAATTTCTCTTAATGTCATATCAAGCATTAATCCTATTCTTGATGGTAATGATCTTAGATACCAGATGTGCGCCACAGGGGAAGCAAGTTCTATGTGTCCCATTCTGTCACGTCTTACTTTAGATAAAGTAACTTCTACTCCACATTTTTCACAAATTACTCCTCTATGTTTTAATCTTTTATATTTGCCACATAAACATTCGTAATCTTTTATTGGTCCAAAAATTTTAGCGCAGAACAAACCATCTCTTTCAGGTTTAAATGTTCTATAGTTGATAGTTTCTGGTTTTCTAACTTCTCCATAAGACCATGATCTCATTAAATCAGGGGATGCTAATGATATTTTAATATGATCAAAATTATCTTCTTTAGTAGTCCTTTTAAATAAATTTATCATGTCTTTCATTGTAAACTCCTAAGATTCTTTATTTTCCAAATCTAAATCTATGTTAATACCTAATGACCTTATTTCTTTTAAAAGAACATTAAAAGATTCTGGGACATGAGGGTCTGCAGAAAAATCACCATCAACAATATTTTTATATATTTTATTTCTACCCGCTACGTCATCAGATTTTACTGTTAACATTTCTTGCAATGTATGAGATGCTCCATATGCTTGAAGAGCCCAAACTTCCATCTCTCCAAATCGTTGTCCACCAAATTGAGCTTTACCGCCTAAAGGTTGTTGAGTAACAAGACTATATGGTCCTGTTGAACGAGCGTGCATTTTATCATCAACCAAATGATTTAATTTAATCATATACATATATCCAATGGTTACCGGCCTTTCAAACTTCTCGCCTGTTCTGCCATCAACCAAAGTAGCTTGTCCGCTTTCTGGTAAATCTGCAAGGTCTAACATTGATTTAATTTCTTGCTCAGATGCTCCATCAAATACAGGAGTAGCCATTGGTACTCCATTTTTTAAATTTGATGCAAGCGTAGATATCTCTACGTCAGTTAATGTTTTAAGATCGTGTTTATCAAAACCTGGGCATGATCCATACACTTCATTTAAGTATGTTCTAACTTTTTTGACCGGGGCTTTCTCTTCCATTAAAGATGCTATTTTAAATCCTATTCCTTTTGCGGCCCAACCTAAATGAGTTTCTAGAACCTGTCCTACATTCATTCTAGAAGGCACTCCAAGTGGGTTTAATACTATATCAACTGGTCTTCCATCTTCTGTATGGGGCATATCCTCTACCGGAACAATTTGTGATATAACTCCTTTATTACCATGCCTACCTGCCATTTTATCTCCAGGCTGCAATGTTCTTTTAACTGCAAGATAAACTTTCACCTTTTTCTGTATACCTGGGCCTAAATCATCATGCTGAGAAAGTTTTTGTGTAGTTTCTTCTAGGTCTTCAGAAAATTTTTGACTTAACTTATCTAGTTGATTTTGCATACTTGCAAGAGCAATATTTCCTGACTCCGTTTTCAAAATAAATTTAAATAAGTCTTCATCTTCAAGGTTATCTAAAATTGACTGTAATATTTTACTTCCAGCTTTAANGTCTTTTGTTCCTTTTGCAATTTGCTTGTTTAACAAAAGCTTTCTTGTTCTTGTATATATATTTTCTTGGTTAATCCTTAGTTCATCTTCTAGGTTTTTTCTAGCATCTACTATAAATGTATTTTGTATTTCTAAAGCTCTTGCATCTTTTTCTATTCCTTCTCTAGTAAAAACTCTTACGTCTATAACAGTTCCATCCATACCAGACGGAACCTTAAGTGAAGTATCTTTTACATCAGATGCTTTTTCTCCAAAAATTGCTCTTAAAAGCTTTTCTTCCGGAGTTAATTGGCTTTCCCCTTTAGGGGTTACTTTTCCAACTAATATGTCGCCAGATTTAACTTCTGCTCCAACATAAACTATCCCAGATTCATCAAGTTTATTTAATAAGCTTTCACTCACATTTGGTATATCAGAGGTTATTTCTTCTGACCCAAGCTTAGTGTCTCTTGCGATGCATTCTAATTCTTCAATATGAATAGAAGTAAACCTATCTTCTTGCACTACTCTTTCAGATACTAGTATTGAGTCTTCAAAATTATAACCATGCCAAGGCATAAATGCTATTAAGAGGTTTTGCCCAAGTGCTAGCTCTCCTAAATCAGTAGATGGTCCATCTGCAATTACATCGTCTTTCTCAATTACATCACCAGTACTTACTAGAGGTCTTTGGTTGATGCAAGTGTTTTGGTTAGTACGTGTATATTTTGTAAGTGGATATATATCTACCCCTGTATCATTAGCGCCAGTTACTTCTTTGTCGTCTACATTTACAATGATTCTAGATGCATCAACATAATCAACCATGCCTCCTCTTTTTACAGTGAAAGAGGCTCCTGAATCAATAGCAACAGTTTTTTCAATACCGGTTCCAACTAATGGTTTTTCAGGTTTTAATATTGGCACTGCTTGTCTTTGCATATTAGAGCCCATTAAAGCTCTATTTGCATCATCATGTTCTAAAAAAGGGATTAGCGCAGCTGCAACAGAAACAACTTGCTTTGGGGATACGTCCATTAACTCTATCTTGTCAGGAGATGTAATTGAAAACTCATTATTATGTCTACATGAAACTAAGTCTCCCACAATATTATTATTTTTATCTAATTCAGTATTAGCTTGAGCAATATGATATTTGCTTTCTTCTATTGCCGATAACCATTTTATTTCTGGTTTTACTTTACCATTTACAACAGTTCTATATGGGGTTTCTAAAAAACCATAATTATTAGGTCTAGAATATGTTGCTAAAGAATTTATAAGGCCAATATTAGGACCTTCAGGTGTTTCAATAGGACAAACTCGACCATAATGCGTAGGATGAACATCTCGTACCTCAAATCCCGCTCTTTCTCTTGTAAGTCCACCAGGGCCCAAGGCTGAAATTCTTCTCTTGTGAGTAATTTCTGCTAAAGGATTATTTTGATCCATAAATTGTGATAACTGGCTTGTTCCAAAAAATTCTTTTAATGTTGCAGTTATGGGTTTTGAATTAATAATATCTTTAGGCTGTAATTTGTCAGCTAATTCCATTGTACTCATTCTTTCTTTTACTGCTTTTTCTACCCTTACTAATCCAATTCTAAAAACATTTTCTACCATCTCTCCGACACATTTTACTCTTCTATTACCTAGATGATCGATATCATCGACTGTATCAAAACCATTTCTAATATTAATTAAAGTTCGCAGGACAGCTATTATATCTTCATTTGAAAGCACTCCGTCCCCTGTTACATCTGTCCTACCTACACGAGAATTAAATTTCATTCTACCCACATCAGATAAATCATATCTGTCTGAGGATTGAAACAAATTAGTAAATAATTGTGATGAAGCTTCTTTTGTTGGTGGTTCACCGGGACGCATCATTTTATAAATTTCTGTTAAAGCTGTTTCTTGATTGGTAGTTGGGTCAACATCTAATGTATTACAAATAAATGGTCCTCTATCAAGTTCATTTGTATGCAGAACATCAAAAGTTTTTATTTTCGACGCTAAAATATTCTCAATTAATTCCTTTGTAATTTGTTGGTTACAGGATAGAAATACTTCGCCTGTCTTAGTATCTACTACGTCTTGAGAAATTCTTTTACCCCAAAGATACTCTGATGGTATCGCATATCCTTTCATTTTAGATTTTTTTTCTAATTCTAAATGTCTTACCGTTACCCTCTTACCTTTTGGTACAATAACTTTTTTATTATGTAATATATCAAATTGCGCAATACTACCTTTTAAATCAGTTAAGCTTTGAGCTAGAAAAAACTTTCCTTTATCAACTGTAACTTTATTACTATCATAAAATATATCTAATATTTCTTTTGTATTGTAGCCTAGTGCTCTTAATATAATTGTAGATGCTATCTTCCTTCTTCTATCAATTCTTGCAAAAACTATATCTTTCTGATCAAACTCAAAATCTAACCATGANCCACGATATGGTATTACCCTTGCNGAAAATAATAACTTNCCAGANGAATGTGTTTTACCGCTATCATGATCAAAAAATACTCCTGGAGATCTATGTAATTGTGATACAACGACTCTTTCAGTACCATTAACTATGAATGTTCCATATTTTGTCATGATTGGCATATCGCCAAGAAATACCTCAGAATTTTCAAATATTTCTAGTTGACCAGCTGATTTTGGGTCGATATTAACCGATAATTTCAAATCTACTTTTAGTGGGACAGAAAAACTTTTACCAGTAATACGACATTCTTCTTCTACGTATTCTTCTTTGCCTAATTTAAAACCCATATATTCTAATTTACAATTACTTGAATAATCATAAATTGGGAAAACTGATTTAAATACTTCGTCTAAAGTAGATTTAGAATAATTTATTTTTCCATCATTCCCTTTTCCTAGGAATTTATTATATGACTCTAGTTGCAATTGAATTAAGTTAGGCATTTGGAGAACATCTCCTAATTTACCAAAATTCTTTCTTATTCTTTTTTTTGCTGTATAACTATATTTCATTAATTCCTTTCCTCTTTAAACACGCCAACCTCTTAGTAATTAATTACTAATAAAATTTAATGCTAGTGCGTTATGCAAGAGTATTATTTAAGTTCAACAGTAGCGCCTGCTTCTTCAAGTTGTTTTTTAAATTCTTCTGCTTCTTTTTTATCAACGCCTTCTTTCAATACGCAAGGTGCTGACTCAACCTTGTCTTTTGCTTCCTTTAAGCCTAGTCCGGTCACAGAGCGAGCAGCTTTAATAACCGCTACTTTGTTAGAACCTATGCTAGCCAAAGAAATATCAAAAGCTGATTTTTCTTCTTCAGCTGCTTCTTCAGCGCCCGCGGCTGCTGGTGCTGCTGCTGCTACTGGTGCTGCTGCTGTAACTCCAAACTTTTCTTCCATTTCTGAAATTAAATCCACTACTTCCATTACAGTCATTTTGGAGATTGTGTCTATAATCTTATCTTTTGTTGCGGCCATCTTTGTCTTCTCCTTTTAATTTGTTACTAATTCTTAGATTGTTTTACTGCATCTAAAGTTCTAACCATTTTAGCTGGAACTGCATTTACTGTTGCCATAAGTTTTTGTATAGGCGCCTGCATTACTGACATTAATCGAGATATCGCCTCTTCATATGTCGGTAATGACGCCAATTTCTTTATTTCTACAAGATCAAGCTCATTTCCTTTATATGCAAGTGATTTTAATTCTATATTTTTATGCTCGTCAATGAAATTTTTAACTAATTTTGCAAATTCTCCTGGATTATCATTAGATGTGGCCAAAATCTGAGGCCCCGTTATTTTTTCACCTATTGAGGAATATTGAGAGTCTTTTAATGCCATTTTTAACATATTATTTTTAACAACTTTAATATATATTCCAGGGTTTCTTGCTATTTTTCTAAATTCACCTAATTGATTTGCAGTCAAACCTCTATAATCAGCAGTTAATAATGTATCGGCATTCATAATGACTTCCGACACTTCCTTAACTAATCCTTTTTTTTGCTCTAGATTTAACGGCATATCAACTTCCCTTCTCAACTGAGGCTAAGTCTACCTTAATTCCTGGACCCATAGTAGAGGATAATGTAATATTTTTCATATATTTACCTTTCATACTTGGTGGTTTTACCCTGATTAAGTCACCTATTAAAGCATGAACATTTTCAACAAGCTTACTAGCATCAAAATCTACTTTACCAATAGTTGTATGTATAATGCCTGCCTTATCTGTCTTGTATCTTATTTGACCTTTTTTAGCATTATTAACAGCTCCGGATATATTTTTTGTTACAGTTCCTTCTTTGGGGTTAGGCATTAAATTTTTAGGACCTAAGATTCTACCTAGTTGGCCAAGTAATTTCATACACTCAGGAGTTGATATAACAATATCAGCATCCAAGTCTTTATTTTTCTTAACTTCTTCTATTAGATCCTCAAATCCAATTAAATCTGCTCCTGCTTTTTTAGCTGCAGCTGCTTCAGGTCCCTCTGCAAATACAGCAACTTTTGTTACTTTGCCAATTCCATGAGGTAAAGACGTTGACCCTCGAACATTTTGATCAGATTTTTTAGGGTCTACACCCAGGTTTATACTTATATCGATAGACTCATTAAATTTTAATTTTGGTAAATTCAATAATAGTTGTATAGCATCAGTTAAAGCATATGGTTTTGATACTTCAATTTTCTCATTAATTATCTTTTGTCTTTTTGTTACAGTCACAATTATTCTACCTCTATTCCCATGCTTCTTGCTGTTCCAGCAATAATTTTTACAGCCTGTTCCATATCTGCTGCATTTAAATCCCCTTCCTTCTGTTTTACTATGTCTTCTAATTGTTTTTTGGTAACCTTCCCAACTTTATCTGTTTGTGGAATTGGACTTCCTTTTGTGATTCCAGCAGCTTTTTTTAATAATATAGATGCTGGGGTTGATTTGACAATAAAATTAAAAGTTCTATCTTTGTAAACATTAATTACAACTGGTAACGCAAGGCCTTTTTCTATGTCTTTTGTTCTATCGTTGAATTGCTTACAAAAATCTTGAATATTTAAACCATGCTGCCCTAAAGCGGGTCCTACTGGGGGGGCGGGGTTAGCGCTTCCCGCTGGAACCTGTAGTTTAACTTGTGTTACTAATTCTTTTGCCATAATATTATCCCTTTTCAACTTGGGTTAATGCTAGTTCAATTGGCGTTGGTTTACCAAACACCAGAACTGATACTTTAAGTCTATTTTTTTCAAAATCAACCTTTTCTACCACTCCGTTAAAATCATTGAATGGTCCATCGGTTATTCTAACAACTTCTCCGGGCTCAAACATTACTTTTGGTTTAGGTTGATCAGCGTCTTTCTGCATTGATTTTATTAAATTTTCAGCCTCACTAGCGGGAAGTGGTATGGGTTTGTCTCCAGTGCTACCCACAAAACCTAGTACTTTAGGTGAGTTCTTGACTAAATGCCAAGTGCTATCATTCATTTCCATTTTTATCATTACGTATCCAGGAAAATATTTTCTCTCAGTTCTTTTCTTTTGACCGTCCTTAATTTCTAATACTTCTTCTGTTGGGACTAATATTTCACCAAAAGACTTTTCTAAACCTTCGCGCTTTATTGTGTCCTCAAGGGTTTGTTTGACTTTATTTTCATAGCCAGAATATGCCTGCAATACATACCATTTCATATCGACGCTACCTGATTCCATATAAATTTCCAATTGCCCAAGCAAATAACATGTCTAACAACCACAGTATTAATCCAATAATCACCACTATAACAATAACTCCTAGGGCTGTTTGAGTAGTTTCTTGTTTTGTTGGCCATGTTACCTTTTTTAACTCTACTTTAGAATCAATAATGTAACTATAGGCGGTTTTACCAAAATCTGTTTGATATAGTATTATGATTGACATGCCTATTACAACCAACATCCCTAAAACACGATAAAATAAGCGAATCTCAGAAAAATAATAAAACATTACTATGCCAATCATCAACATCACTAATGACAGCATTGTAAGAGGTATATTACTGTGTCTCTTTATTATATTTTTTGATTCTGACATGGCTTCCTTATAATTACAGGCCAGGAGGGACTCGAACCCCCAACCTACGGTTTTGGAGACCGTCGCTCTACCAATTGAGCTACTAGCCTATCTATCTAATTAAATCAGATGATTAGCTATTACTCTATAATTTTTGTAACTACTCCTGCTCCAACAGTTTTACCACCTTCACGAATCGCAAATTTTAATCCCTCTTCCATAGCAATTGGAGTGATTAATTCAACTTTCATTTTGACATTATCTCCTGGCATAACCATTTCAACATCTTTTGGAAGTTCTATAGCGCCCGTTACATCGGTCGTTCTAAAGTAAAATTGAGGTCTATAGTTCGCAAAGAATGGAGTGTGTCTTCCGCCTTCTTCCTTAGATAAAACATAAATCTCACATTCAAATTTTGTATGGGGTTTAACAGAACCAGGCAAGCATAATACTTGTCCACGTTCTACTTCTTCACGTTTTGTACCACGCAAAAGAACACCTACGTTATCACCAGCAATACCTTCGTCTAGAAGTTTTCTAAACATTTCAACTCCTGTGCATGTAGTTTTTGTTGTATCTTTGATTCCAACTATTTCTATATCGTCTCCAACATTTACTTTTCCTCTTTCAATTCTACCTGTAACCACAGTTCCTCTGCCTGAAATAGAGAAAACATCCTCTATAGGCATTAAAAATTTTCCATCCACTGGTCTTTCTGGTACAGGAATAAAGCTATCCATTGCCTCAATAAGTTTTTCAATTGATGGCACACCAATGTCAGATGTATCACCTTCCATAGCTTTTGTTGCAGAACCAGTAATAATAGGTACTTTATCACCTGGAAAATCATACTTGGTAAGCAATTCTCTTATTTCCATTTCAACTAAATCTGTTAATTCTTTATCATCAACTTGATCTGCTTTATTTAAATAAACAACAACATGAGGTACACCAACTTGTCTAGCTAACAGAATATGCTCACGAGTTTGTGGCATTGGACCGTCTGCTGC
>PBFS01000003.1 GCA_002718845.1 Gammaproteobacteria bacterium
GTTTAGAAGATGGATCAATGCATCTTTTCCAATCTCAAATTGTTATATTAGCAACGGGCGGCTATGGAAGAGCATATCAATCATCAACATCTGCGCACACTTGCACAGGAGATGGAAATGGTATGATTTTAAGAGCAAATTTACCACTACAAGATATGGAGTTTGTACAATTCCATCCAACAGGAATATATGGCGCTGGATGCTTAATTACTGAAGGAGCACGTGGAGAAGGAGGGTATTTGACTAACTCAGATGGTGAAAGGTTTATGCCAAAATATGCGCCCAATGCTAAAGATCTTGCATCAAGAGATGTTGTAAGTCGAGCAATTCAAATAGAAGTTAATGAGGGAAGGGGTGTCGGCGCTGATAAAGATCACGCTTATTTGCATCTTGAGCACTTAGATTCAAAAATTATTCATGAGAAACTTCCTGGTATTGCAGAGACTGCGAAAATTTTTGCAGGAGTAGACGCAACTAAACAACCTATACCTGTTATTCCGACCGTTCACTATAATATGGGAGGAACGCCAACAAATTATAATGCTGAAGTTTTATCATCGGGGCAAAGTAATTCTGTTGTTCCAGGACTAATGGCTATAGGGGAAGGAGCATGTGTGTCAGTCCATGGCGCGAATAGATTAGGTTCGAATTCACTTTTAGATTTAATTGTTTTTGGTAGATCAGCCGCAGAACAGGCATGTAGAATTCTAGATAATAAAAAGAATATACACATAGATATTTCTCAAAAAACGTTAGATAAAATTTTAAAAAGATTTGATGACATACGAAACTCATCTGGCAATATAAAAACTTCAGAACTAAGAAATAAAATGCAAAAGACTATGCAGAGGTATGCTCCTGTTTATAGAGACAAAGAGACACTTAAGATAGGAATAGACTTAATGAAAGATATTTTTTTAGACTTTAAAAATATTTCTGTGAGTGATAAGTCACTAGTTTGGAATACAGATTTAGTTGAAACATTAGAATTAAATAATCTTCTATACCAATCATTGGCCACATTATATTCTGCATATAATAGAAATGAAAGCCGAGGAAGTCATGCTAGAGATGATTACCCGGAAAGAGATGATAAAAATTGGCTGAAACATACTTTAGTTTGGGTAGATGAAAAAGGAGATCACAAGTTTGATTATAAACCAGTTGAGTTAAATACTTTAACGGATGAAGCTCAAACTGTTGAACTTAAAGCAAGGACTTATTAAAATGGCAAAATTTACATTACCAATTAATTCTATTGTTAAAACAGGAAAAACATTTAACTCTAATAGCATTCCAAAGAATAAATTAATTGTGGATGTTTATAGATATAATCCAGACATAAATTCCAACCCATGCATATATACTTATATTTTAGATAAAGACAAATTTGGGCCGATGGCTTTAGATGTTTTGATTTATATAAAAGATAATATAGATCCTACATTAACCTTTAGAAGATCTTGCAGGGAAGGAATATGTGGTTCATGTTCAATGAATATTAACGGTATAAATACATTAGCTTGTATATTAAATATAGCAAATGAAACAAAACTTAAAATTTATCCGTTACCACACCTACCAGTAATAAAAGACTTAGTTCCTGATTTAAAAAATTTTTACAAACAATATGAATCTATAAAACCATGGCTGATTAGTGGTGACAAACCAAAAAGAGAGCATAATCAAAGCCAGCAAGACCGAGAAAAGCTTGATGGTCTTATTGAGTGTGTTTTATGTGCTTGTTGCTCTACAGCCTGTCCAAGTTATTGGTGGAATTCAGATAAATATTTAGGCCCAGCATCTTTATTGCACGCATATAGATGGATTATAGATAGTAGAGATACTGCAAAAAAAGAAAGATTATCAAATCTTGCAGATAAATTTAAATTGTTCAGATGTCATACTATTATGAATTGTACAAAAACTTGTCCAAAGTCATTAAACCCTGCTAAGGCTATATCACATATAAAGAAAATGATAGCGTCTGAATAGTCTATATGCATACATCTAAATTAAAATGGAAATGTAGAAAGGGTGTAAGAGAGCTTGACATACTCCTGTCAAAATATATTGAAACATCGTATGACTTATTATCATCAAAAGAAAAAGATATATTTATAGAATTTATTGAAAAAGACACTTATGAGATTTTAGATATTCTTATGAATAAAAAAAATGTAAATAATAAATTTTTAAATATAGTTGAAGCATTAAAATCTTTGAATTGATATCATAAATAATGAGTAAAAGTAGAATAAGATTAGGCGTTAATCTAGACCACATAGCTTTCATTAAAAAATCAAGAGATACTAGATATCCTAATTTATCTGATGCTGTACATATATCTGAAAACGCAGGCGCAGACTTAATTACAATACACCTCAGAGAAGACAGAAGACATATTCAAGAATCAGATGCTTATGAAATTAGAAAATGTGCCAAAGTAGTAAACTTAGAAATGGCAAATACTTTTGAAATGATTAAATTTGCAATGGATTTAAAACCTGACTATGTTTGTTTGGTGCCCGAAAAAAGAGAAGAGAAAACCACAGAAGGCGGATTAAATGTTGTTAACATTAATGCAGCAGATCAGAAGTTTCTAAAAAATAATATAGAAAATTTAAAATCTTTAAATATAAAAGTTTCACTTTTCATAAACCCAGACATTCAAGACATTGAACAATCAAAGCTACTAGGAGCAGATATAGTTGAGTTACATACTGGAACATATGCAAATACTTTTGGAACGGATGCTGAAGAAAAAGAATATGAAAAACTTAAAATTGCTGCAAAATATGCAGATGAAATTGGTTTAGTAGTAAATGCTGGACATGGATTAAATTATGAGAATATTGGTAGAATTTGTAAAATACAAAATTTAAATGAGCTAAATATTGGACATTCTATTATCGCTGATGCTGTTTTTATTGGTTTAAAGGATGCAATTGGAAAAATCATACGTATAATTAACAATTGTGATTAAAGGTGTAGGAATAGATTTAGTAGAAAATAAACGTATCAAACGTTTATATGATACGTATGGACTAAAGTTTGCTAGTAAAATTTTAGGTACGGCAGAATTGAATGAGTTTAATAAATCAAATGACAAAATTGGATATCTATCAAAACGCTTCGCCTCTAAAGAAGCTTTATCTAAAGCTATAGGCATAGGTTTGTATAGAGAAGGATTGTCTCCTAAATTAATTGAAATTACACATAATGATAACGGAAAACCTTATTTTAAAGAAAACGCTATCTTAAAAAACGTTATGAAGAAATATCTTGTTAATTCATTTTCATTATCAATTTCTGATACTTCTGATTATTCAACAGCTGTGGTTATTTCGGAATAATTATGGAATACAAAACTCTTCAACAATGTATTGGTAATACGCCGCTTCTAGAAATTAATTCTCCATCTTCAAGCAAAATTTTTGCAAAAGTGGAAGGTAATAACCCAGGTGGGTCTGTAAAAGATAGGGCAGCTTTAAAGATGATTGATGATGCTGAAGAGTCTCGTTTAATAAAGCCTGGAGATACATTAATTGAGGCAACCAGTGGTAACACTGGAATAGCTTTATCTATGGTTGCGTCAATTAAAGGTTATAAAATTAAACTTATTATGCCTGAAACCGCATCAGATGAAAGAGTAAAAACAATGCAAGCTTATGGAGCAGAGGTTATACTTGTAAGCAAAGATGAGGATATGGAAGGAGCTAGAGATTTAGCATTAAAAATGCAATCGTCTGGAGATGGGTTCCTTTTAAATCAATTTTCTAACGCATCTAATTATTTAGCTCATTTTGAAAACACAGGCCCAGAGATTTGGGAACAAACCAATGGCAAAATTACACATTTTATTTCTGCAATGGGAACAACTGGAACAATAACAGGCGTTTCAATGTTTTTGAAATCTAAAAACAAAAAAATAAAGATTATTGGAGCTCAACCTACAGAAGGATCTAGGATACCCGGGATAAGGAGATGGAAAAAAGGATATGAACCTGAAATTAGAAAAAATGCCATTATAGATGAAATTGTTGACATAGATCAGAGCGACGCGGAAAAAACCGCAATAACTTTGGCCAAACAAGAAGGAATATTTTGTGGAACTTCAACTGCAGCAAATATATTTATTGCAAGGAAAATTGCTAGAAAGGTAGATAATTCTATTGTAGTTACAATATTATGCGATAGAGGTGATAGATACTTATCTAAATTATAGTTATTTAACAATAATTAAATTTTTTCCAGCCATAAGATATTTAGAACTCTTAATGTTGTTTGTTTTTAAAAGAGTTTTCTTAGATATGGCAAAACCAGTTGATACAATATTTGTTGTATCTCCTAAGCTCACAACATATCTTAGGTTTATTTTATCTGTATTTGAAAGTATAGGAACTTTCATTTTTATTATAAGCTTATCTCCAACTAACAGCTTAGTTTTCTTTGTTGCGTTGTTCCATTTTAATAAAGATCGTAGTTTAACATTATAAAATTTGGCAATTTTATACCAATTATCATATCTTTTCACTAAATGATTATAATTAAAATTTTTGTCAGATATTTTATATTCTTTTTTATTTATTGTTACAGTCTCTGATACTGCAGACACACCCTTTAATGGTAATTTAAGTTTTTTTCCAGCTATAATTAAATCTGATTTTAGATTATTTAATACTTTGATAGATTTAATAGAGACATTATACAATCTAGATATACTAGATAAAGTATCTCCGCTTTGTATTGTATGCATTTTCTTTTGATATATTAATCTTGAAAACTTTGCATATCTGTCTTTAAATATTTTTATATTTTTTATAGGCAATAAAATTTTGTTCTGCATAGATGGTAGAAAATACCAAGTATTAAATCCTGGGTTTAAAGAGTACAACTCTCCTTCACTTACANCTGATAATACTGATATTGTGAAAAAATCAATTGGATAGTCTATTTTAGTAAATTTTGTGTATGGCTTATTCTTTAATTGAGGAAGATTTATATTATATTTTCTAGGATTTGATATTATGTCTCTTAGTGCTAGTAGTTTTGGCACATATATTTCTGTTTCTCTTGGTAGANTTAAATCCCAAAAGCTTGTTTTCCCAATAACATATTTAACCTTTCTAATTGATCTTCCTACTTTCCCAGCTCCTGTGTTATATGAGGCTATTGCTAATAACCAGTCTTTTTTAAAATGGCGATGCATATCTCTCAAAAAATGCGCAGCTGCCTTAGTTGAGCTTAATATGTCTCTTCTGCCGTCATACCACCAATTACTGGAAAGTTTATATTCTTTAGCTGTTGGAGGTATAAACTGCCAGATACCAGCAGCTTTTGATGGTGAATACGCATAAGGCTGATAGCCACTTTCAACAATAGGTAGTAATGCTAATTCAAACGGCAAGTTATTTTTTTCCAATTCGGATATTACGTGATATAAAAATGGCTTAGATCTTTCAATAGACCTATAAAGAAAAGCCTTGTTATTTAAAAACCAATTGATTTCTTTATCTACTCTACTGGAATGCACAGTGTCTAGGCAAAACCCAGCATTTATTTTCTCCCAAATAGATGTAAATTTTTGTCCTTTTAGCTCGTAAGTATTACAATCAAAATTTCCAAAATTAGCTATAATTTGTGGTCTTTTATAACTTAATGGTTGACTACAGCTTGATATTAAGCTTGCAAATAATATAATTGTAATTAGCTTTGATGGCTTTTTTAAAAACATAACTACACTAGACTATCAAACTAAGAGGTTTATTTCTAATTAAAATATATGAAATTAAATACTGGTAAGTATAAATATAAAGAGCTAATTAAATGGTATAAAAAACCTAATTCCCAACCATTTAAAAGGATAATAAATAATCAATTTTCTGAAATAAAAGATCTTATAGGTGGAAAACACGCATTATTTATAGGATTATCAGATTTTAAGAAAAAATTTCAATCTTTAAAATATGTGAGTTTCTTAACCATCAATGAAATTGTGTCATCAGGTTCTGACAATAGCATTACTAAACTACCTTTCGAAGATGACTCTTACGATATAATCATAGTAATGCATGCGCTAGATTATACAGACNACCCGTATGAATTTATCAGAGAGATAGATAGAATTACTACTGATGATGGCAGGGTAGTTATGATAGGTTTTAATAATTTTAGTTTATGGGGNCTTTTAAAACCATTAATGAATAAATCTTATATGCCGTGGTCGTTGAATTTTTATTCACTATATTCTGTCAGAGAATGGTTTAAGATTTTAGGATATGATACAAGCTATAAAGAAACTCGCGGATTAATTCCAATTATTTCAAAACATATTTCTAAATATTTAGAAAAAATTAATATATTACAAAAANTTCTAGCCCCTAATCTAGGAGGCTTATATTTTTATGTTTTTAACAAAAAAACAATTCCTTTAACGCCTGTTAAATTAAAATTTAAAGAAAAGTATGTAGTAAATGCATTTCCTAAGTCTTCACTCAATAGAATTAAATGAAAACTATTAAAATATTTACAGATGGTGCTTGTAGTGGTAACCCTGGAGCAGGCGGATGGGGTGCTGTTATGTTAGATGGCAAAATAACAGAAAAATATAATGGGTCTGAATCAAACACAACAAATAATAGAATGGAATTAAGAGCAGCGATTGAGGGTATTTTAAAAGCTCCAAATAACTCTTTGATAGTTTTGTATACAGACTCTAAATATGTAAAAGAAGGAATAACTACCTGGATAAAAAATTGGAAACATAATAATTGGTTAACAAGCAATAAAAAACCAGTAAAAAATCAAGATTTATGGAAACAGTTGGATATTCTAAATAAAGAAAAAAACATTTCATGGGAATGGGTTAAAGGCCATCAAGATAANAAAGATGACAAGTATCTATACAACAACATGGCAGATGAATTAGCTAGAGAGGCAATAGAGTAATGGAAAGATTAGTGGTTCTTGATACAGAAACAACAGGATTAGATGCAGAAAATGGNCATAAAATCATAGAGATAGGATGTGTAGAAATAATANATCGAAATATTACATCAAATATTTTTCATGAATATATAAATCCAATGAGAGAAATAGACGAAAGAGCTATAGAGATACATGGAATTACCAATGATAAATTAAAAGATAAACCAATTTTTGCAGATGTAGCTATAAAATTTATAGAATATTTATCTAATTCGCCATTGGTTATTCATAATGCCTCATTTGATTTAGGTTTTTTAAAATCAGAATTTGAATCATCAAAAAATAATCCAGATATCTTGGAGCAAGATAGAAAGATATTAGATACCCTAAAAATTGCTAGAGCNATGTTTCGCNGCAAAAGAAACTCTCTAGATGCTTTGTGCTCTAGGTATGAAATTGATAATACAGATAGAAATTATCATGGAGCTTTGCTTGATGCAAAATTATTGGCAAATGTATATTTAAGAATGACAAGAGGTCAAACTAAAATAGAAGGGTTAACTGAAAGNTTTATAGAAGTTAATAATGAAAATATTGCGAATATCAAAAATCGTAAGGAGAGAATTATTCAAGCTAATAAAGAAGAAATAGAACTTCACAAGAATTACTTTAAACAATAGAATTACTTTCTTTTCAGGATACGGTCTTTGCTTCGTTCCCATTCTCGTTTTTTTATGTCTGCTCTTTTATCGTGAGCTTTTTTACCTTTGCCTAGAGCAAATTCAAGCTTTATTAGAGAATTCTTGCTATATATTTTTGTGGGAATAATAGTGTAACCGTTTTGTTTTACCTCATTTTTTATCTGCATAATTTCTTTTTTTGATAATAAAAGTTTTCGCGTTCTTTTAGAATTTAATTCTTCTACATTATTACAATTTGATAATATTTTTAGATGGGAATTAATTAAAAATGCTTCATTATTGGTAATTGATATGTAACTTTCTGAAATTTGCCCATGACCTAATTTAATACTTTTAACNTCCCACCCCTTTAAAACTAATCCAGCTTCAATTTTTTTAACCAGAGAATATTTGAAAGATGCTTTTTTATTAGTGCACAATATATTCATAAACGTAAGACATTATGTATAATATATAATAACATAAATAAGAAGGGAGAAAGTTATTAAAAATAATCCTAGAAAATCAATACATGGACAGTGGTCTTCAAAATTAATTTTTATATTTGCCGCTACAGGATCTGCGGTTGGATTAGGTAATATTTGGAAATTCCCATGGATGACTGGAGAAAATGGCGGAGGAGCCTTTGTTCTAATATATATGGTAAGCGTATTAATTATTGCTTTGCCAATAATGATGGCTGAGGTATTTATTGGCCGTCACGGAAAACAAAATCCAGTTGCGAGCTTGAAATATNTTGCTAACGAATCTAGCAGTTTTAATTTTATCGAAGTGGACAAATCTTTAAATAGAGTAAGGTCAAAAAGGCAATCTTATTCAAATTATGATGATTATAGTAATTGGCAGCTTGTTGGCTGGGCTGGGATTATAGCTGGAATACTCATCCTATCCTTTTATAGCGTAATAGCAGGATGGACAATATCATATATATTTAAAGCAGCTNCAGGAGTTTTTAGCGCTATATCGTTAGAGCAATCACAAAGACTTTTTAATGATTTTATATCAGACCCTGAAAAATTATTAGCTTGGCATACCATGTTTATGATCTTTACTTGCTATATTGTTNCTCAGGGGGTTAGAGGAGGTCTAGAAAAAGCTGTAAAATTCTTTATTCCCGCTTTATTTTTTTTATTAATATGTCTGGCAGCATATTCAATGACCTTGCCAGGATTTTATGACGGTATTAGTTATATGTTCATCCCAGACATTACAAAAATTGATTCTAACGTCATACTAAGCGCAATGGGTATGGCGTTTTTCTCTTTAAGTATTGGAATGGGATCATTAATGATTTACGGTTCATATTTATCTGATAAATCATCTATCACAGAGGTTACAGCTATTGTTGCATTTGCCGATACATTTGTAGCAATATTAGCAGGAATAATTATTTTTCCCATGGTCTTTACATATAATTTAGATCCATCAAGCGCTGGACCAGGTCTGATATTCCAAACATTACCAATTGCTTTTGGTGCAATGCCAGGAGGAAGTATTATAGCAACACTCTTTTTTATCTTGCTATTTTTTGCAGCAATAACATCATCTATNTCATTGATAGAACCAGCTATAAGTTATATGGTAGAGCAGTATTCTTTAACTAGAGCTAAGGCAACTTTTAGGATGGGCTTTATAACATGGGCTCTTGGATTAGGAACAATTCTATCATTTAATTATTTATCTGAATATAAATTCCTTGGCATGACTTTTTTCAACCTATTAGATAATTTTACATCTAAGNTCATGTTACCATTAGGAGGTTTGTTAATGGCNATATTTGTTGGGTTTATAGTAAAAAGAAACATAGTCCAAGACGAATTAAAACTTAATACAATTATCTTTAATTCATGGAGATTGATTATAAGNTTTATAGCACCTATTGCTGTAACGCTTATCTTTATAAATGGATTAATTTAATAAAATGAACTACATAGATAAATGTGAAGAAATCAATGTTAATATTAATTCAATCTTTTCTTTAATAAACAATGTAGGGGAATACAACACTTTTCTACCATGGTGCTCAGAATCAAATATTTTAATAAATAAAAAAAATAAAATGATTGCAGAAATCGAGATATCAAAAAATTTTTTAAAATGGAAGTTTAAAACAGAAAATAAATATAAAAAAAATTCACAAATAGACATGGAATTGATAGAAGGGCCATTTAGTCACCTTAAAGGTAACTGGATATTTAAGAAAATTGATTCAAACAACACTCAAGTAAAATTATACTTGGAGTATAAATTTGATAACAAAGTTATAGAAGTGTCATTAAAACCTATCTTTTCAAGCATAATGTCTTCTATTTTAGATTCATTCATATCAGAGGCATTTAAATTGAAAAATGAGTTACCCTAATTTTGAAATTGATATTTATTATATTAAATCAAAAAAATTATACAAAAAAAAATATTTAATAAGAGAGAACCTTACTTTAGGTTATTTTTTAAAAACAACCAACATTAAAAATTTTTATTCAGATTATAATAAAAATGAAACTAAGTTTGGGGTTTTTGGGAAAATAATATCAAATGATTATATTTTTAAAAAAGGTGACAGAATTGAAATTTATCAACAAGCGCTAAAAGACCCTAAAAAATCAAGGAAAAGAAAAATTTTAAATAAAAAATAATTTAAACTTCTTGAATTAGATTGTGGCAAAGTTTATATTAGCTATAAGTTACGGGGTATTCTTATCATAATGAAGAATGATTCAACACTAAAAGAGGCGGGATTAAAGGTAACTCACCCAAGAATTAAGATATTAGAGTTACTGCAATCTCATCCTGAAAGCCATCTTAGCGCTGAAGAAATACACAACAAACTTGTAAAAAAAGAAGAAACAATTGGATTAGCCACAATATATAGAGTTTTGACGCAACTTGAAATTGCAGGACTAATCCAGAAAAATCATTTTGATGATACGCAATCCACTTATGAAATTACAAAACAACATCATGATCACCTTATATGCACAAACTGTGGAAAGATAGTTGAATTTGTTAATGATGATTTAGAAAAATTGCAAGAAAAAATTTCTCAGAACTACCAATTTAAATTAAATACGCATGTAATGACACTTTTTGGAATTTGCAATAATGGAGATTGCCATAAAAAAAAATAAACGCTTTATGAGCGGCCACCCCATTTAAGTTTTTTATTTAAAATTTGGAAATAATTATAATTATTAGGATGGATAATTTTTAAATTTTTTCTACTCTTTTTAATTTCAATGATTTTTGGATGAGCAACATTTAAATTATTTCCACCGTCAAATGTTACTAAACTATGTTTTATAGATTCTCTTTCAACTTCTATAGTTATTTTATCCTTAGAGTTTATTATGAGCGGCCTATGACTATATGTGTGTGGAGAAATAGGAGTTATGCTTATCACGTTTGCATCAGGGCTTACAATGGGACATCCATTTGACATAGAATATGCCGTTGACCCTGTTGGCGTTGCAATTATTATTCCATCTGATCTTTGTACATTAATTAAATAATTATTTACATGAATTTTAACTTGTATCATTTTAAGTAAACCATAATTATGTATAACAATATCATTTAGTGAAGTAGAAATACTTTTATTATCTTTAATATCAGTTACTTGTGCGTCTATTAGAATTCGATTATCTAAAATATATTTGCCTGATATTATTTGACTCATTTCTTTTAAAGCATTTTTTTTATCAACATCTACAAGAAATCCAATTTTCCCAAAATTAATTCCAAGAATAGGGATATCTAGAACAAATGCAAATTTAGATGCTGATAAAAATAAGCCATCACCACCAAAAACAACAATAAGGCCTTGATTACTCAATGCTGTTTTTTTTAAAGACGCATTAGGTTTGACTATTTTATTATTAGATAGAATTTTAACTTCATTAGATGATTGTATTAAAAATTCATAATATATTTTCTTTTTTTTAAAAAGACTTACCAATGTTTTTACATCTTTATTTTTAAGATATTTTTCATGAGTAAATATTATAATATTTTTAAATTTTTCCATGACATATTTTAACGTTATTTAATAATAATAATTAACAATTATTATAGTTTAATTTATTATAGTATGTGAATGAGTAATATCCTAGACATGGTTGATGGTTTAAAGAACTTAGCTATTTCAAAAAAAATAGTTATTTCTACGGCGGAATCGTGCACAGGTGGTTTAATTTCAAAGTATCTAACAGATTTACCTGGTTCTTCTGATTTTTACAATTCTTCTATCATAGTTTATTCTAATAATTCTAAAATCAATCTTTTAAACGTTAACCCTAAAACTCTGTCAGAGTTTGGGGCAGTATCCGAGGAAGTTGTTAAAGAGATGTCAAAAGGATTACTAGAAGTAACCCGCTCAAATATCGCAATTGCTGTTTCTGGAATTATGGGTCCAGATAGCGACGATACAGATAAGGACGTAGGTACATTGTGGATATGCGTCAGATCGAATGATAAAACAAAAGCTTCAAAATTTTATTTAAAGCACAATGATAGATTTATGAATAGAGAACATGCAGCTGAAATTGCAATAAAGAGTTTATATGATTTCATTAATCAGCTTTAATTGATATCATATACAATAAACTCATTACACAGGGGCGCCACACAGCATATGGAAAATAATAAAGACAAAGCATTACAAGTAGCAATAGGACAAATTGAAAAAGATCACGGCAAAGGAGCTTTGATGAAGCTTGGTGAGGGGGCTGCTTATCCTGATATAGAGGCGGTTTCAACAGGGTCATTAACTCTTGATGCAGCGCTAGGTATTGGTGGATTACCGAAAGGGCGAGTAGTTGAAATTTATGGCCCAGAATCATCAGGTAAAACAACTATGGCCTTGCAAGTTATAGCAGAAACACAAAAAGATGGTGGAACAGCTGCATTTATAGACGCAGAACATGCTTTGGACCCAAAATATGCAGAGAATTTAGGTGTGAATCTTGATGAGTTGTTATTATCACAGCCTGATTCTGGTGAACAAGCTCTAGAAATCACAGATACGCTTGTAAGGTCTGGAGCAGTTAATACGATAGTTATTGACTCAGTTGCTGCATTAACGCCTAAGGCAGAAATTGATGGGGATATGGGAGATTCTCATATGGGCTTGCAAGCAAGACTAATGTCACAGGCTTTAAGAAAATTATCAGGAAATATAAAGAAATCAAATACTTTGGTGATTTTTATAAACCAAATTCGAATGAAAATAGGCGTTATGTTTGGTAGCCCTGAAACTACAACCGGCGGTAACGCGTTGAAATTCTACTCATCCGTCAGACTTGATATTAGAAGGATAGGAGCTATTAAAAGGGGCGATGAAATCGTTGGAAATGAAACAAGGGTTAAAATAGTTAAAAATAAAGTTTCCCCACCATTTAGGATTGCAGAATTTGATATTTTATATGGAGAGGGTGTATCTAAAGAGTCAGAACTAATAGATTTAGGTGTAAAATATAATATACTTGAAAAATCTGGAGCATGGTATAGCTACGGAAGCGACAGAATAGGCCAAGGAAAAGATAATTCTAGAATCTTCTTAAAAGATAACCCAGATACCTCACAGGAAATAGAAGAGAAAATAAAGAGCTTTATAGCTGGTAACACGAATTCATTAGAAGAAAACAATGAAAAAATACCCGCTGACGAGATAGATGAGCAACAATCAAATTGATGATATAAATAATTCAATTTATCGTTACCTCAATATGAGAGAACATTCAAAGCGAGAGCTTTTAGAGAAACTACAAAGAAAGAATTTTGATTTAAAAAAAATACATGAGTGTTTGAATGAATTTTCTAAAAAGGATTTACAATCAGATGTACGCTTTACCGAATCATATGCAAGAGTAAAATTTAATTCAAAAAAAGGACCGGTCTTCATTCGAGCATCATTACAAATCAAAGGAGTAAGCAAAGATATTATTGATAACGCATTATCTATTTATTCTGATGATGATTGGGAAAAAAATGCAAAGTTAGCTTTAAACAAAAAATATTCAATAGATAAGGATAATGCGAGTCTACCCACAGGAAAGCTTAGGTTATTTTTACAAAACAGAGGGTTTCCATTTAAAATTATAGAAAAAGCAGTTAATGATTATTTAAAAATATGAATATCAGAAAATTATTTATTGATTATTTTATAAAGCATAAGCATGTTAATGTAGAATCTAGTTCATTAGTGCCAGCTGCTGACAAAACCCTTCTCTTTACAAACTCAGGAATGGTTCAATTTAAAGATATATTTTTAGGGGTTAAAAAACCAAAAAACAGAAGAGTTGTAAGTTGTCAAAAATGCGTCAGAGCTGGTGGCAAGCACAATGATTTAGAAAATATAGGGTATACAAATCGCCACCATTCTTTTTTTGAAATGCTAGGTAATTTTAGCTTTGGAGATTATTTTAAAGAAGAGGCGATAATTTTAGCTTGGGATTTTTTAACTAATGAATTAAGTTTAGATAAAAAAAGGTTATATGTATCAGTCCATAAAGATGACAAAGAAGCTTCAAATATTTGGACAAAAAAAATTAAATTAGATTCTGATAAATTATGGTATTTAGGTGACAAGGATAATTTTTGGCAAATGGGGACAACTGGGCCATGTGGACCATGTACAGAAATTTATTATGATCTAGGTGAGAAAATAAAAGGATCTATACCGACCAAAGGTGATTCTGGAGATAGATATATCGAAATATGGAATCTTGTGTTTACTCAATATAATCGTAATGCTGATAATGCATTAAGCGAGCTACCTGAAAAATGTGTGGATACAGGAATGGGCCTAGAAAGAATACACACTGTAGTTGAAGGAAAAACTGATAACTTTAAAACATCATTATTTGGTGAACTTGAATCTTATTTAGATGATTCTTTGAATACAAAAAATATAAACTATACGATTAAAAAAATAATAATGGATCATTGTAGATCTGCATGCTTCTTATTATCAGATGGAGTTATACCTGGAAACGAAGGAAGAGGATATGTCTTAAGAAGAATCATAAGAAGAGCTACTAGATTTTTATATAACGCAGGAATACAAGAACCATTTCTCTACAAATGCAGCGATATTTTAAAAAAATCTATGGGAGATACTTATATTAATTTAATAAATAAAGATAAAATTATAAAAGAATCTTTGGAGCAAGAAGAATCAAATTACCTAAATACATTAGACAAAGGTTTAGAATTAATAAATAAGATTACGAAGAATCAAAATAAGTTAAGCGGTGAAAGTATTTTTAAATTATATGATACGTATGGTTTCCCAACAGAAATTATTCAAGAGATTGCAGATGAGAAAAAATTAAAGCTAGACATAAAGAAATTTAATCAATTGATGGAAGAGCAAAAAAAATTAAGTAGAAAATCAAGTAAGTTTGATATGGACGATACATCATTTCTTGATTCACAATTAAAGACTATTTTTGAAGGCTATGATAAACAAGAAATATCGTCAAAAGTTGTGGCAATATATAAAGAAAAAGCTCCTGTTAAAGAAGCTAAGCAAAATGATCAAAACATTATAATTATTTTGGAATCAACAATATTTTATCCCGAAGGAGGAGGGCAGATAGCTGATATAGGCGCTATGTCTAATGAGTCAGTAAATATGACAGTTACAGATGTACAAAAAGTTAATAATGCAATACTCCATCAAGTAAGCATTGATTCAGGTGCTGTATGTCTCGGTGACACTATAACTCTTGAAAATGATAATATTAGAAGAAAAAAAATAACTGCGAATCATTCTTCTACCCATTTATTACATCAAGCATTAAGAGATACGCTAGGAGAACATGTAGAGCAAAAAGGATCAATGGTTACTGATGAATATTTACGATTTGAT
The DNA here is from genome assembly GCA_002718845.1 of Gammaproteobacteria bacterium. GTDB lineage: Bacteria > Pseudomonadota > Gammaproteobacteria. Next base: position 15,502 of record PBFS01000003.1, read on the forward strand.
TTTTCCCACAACAAAGCTTTAACTAAAGATGAGCTTTCTAGAATTGAATCTATTATTTCTTTTGAAATTAATTCATCTAGAAACACATCTGAAAAAACTGTGCCATATAAAGATGCAATCTCTGATGGGGCGTTAGCATTCTTTGATGAAAAATACAGCGATGATGTAAGAGTTGTTAATATTGGAACAAAGTCTATGGAATTATGTGGAGGAACACATGTTTCTAACACTTCTGAAATAAGGTTATTTAAAATTACCAACGAAACTGGTATATCAACAGGAGTAAGAAGAATAGAAGCGATTACTGGAGATGCGGCATACATATCATACCAATCTCTTTTTGAAGATATAAAAAACCTATCAAAAATCATAAACTGTAAATCAAATGAGTTTTTTGATAAAGTTATAAATTTAAAAAATAATGAAGAAAACAACCTTGGGTTAATTAAAGGCTTAAATAAAAAACTAGTGCAATTTTATTATGAATCCCTAAAAGAAATAAAGAGTAAGGGCACAACTATTTTTGCGGAAGATTGCTCTGACCTTAGTATTGATCAAATAAAATTGTTGTCAGACGTTATAAAATCTAAACATAACAACTCGATATCTATATTACTGAACAAGGATAATAAAAAAATTAATTGTTACGTTGGTGTTTCCAAACAATGTAAACATAGATATAATGCGAAACAAATAATCAAAGAAGTAAATGATAAATTTTCATCTAGAGGAGGAGGGAGTGATACCTTTGCCAATTCACTGATTGAAAATCAAACTATCAATAATATTCTTGATTATGTTAAAAAAACCTTATAGTGAAAAGAATGACAGTTATTGTAAAAAAATATGGTGGAACATCAGTATCAAGTATTAGCAAAATAAAAAAAATTGCTAATCAAATAGCTGTAGAGAAAAAAGAACCCAATGATATCTTAGTTGTCTTGTCAGCTATGGGAGATACGACTGATAAATTAGTTCAAATGTCTAATAAATCTTGCAAAGATCCAGAACCAAGAGAATTAGATATGCTTTTATCGTCAGGCGAACAAGTGAGTATTTCACTTTTATCATTAATTCTTAATGATATTGGAGTGAAAGCTACGTCGCTTACTGGGTGGCAAGCAGGAATAAAAACTAATTCTCAGTCAATGAGCGCAAGAATTTCTTCTATAGATGTGAAAAGAATAAAGTCTGAATTTAAAAAAAATTCTGTTGTAATTGTTGCAGGTTTCCAAGGAATAAATAATAAAGGAGATATTACAACTTTAGGTCGCGGAGGATCTGACACTACTGCAGTTGCATTAGCTGCAGCTTTAAAAGCTAGCGAATGTCAAATTTTTACAGATGTAGATGGCGTATACACTACAGATCCTAGAATATGTTCTAATGCGCGTAAACTTGATTTGTTAACATATGAAGAAATGTTAGAAATGTCAGGGTTAGGTTCTAAAGTATTGCAACTTCGTTCAGTTGAATTTGCAAGTAAACATAATGTGCCTATACGAGTATTAAATGCCCATAAAGGCAATAATTTTGGTACATTGATTAAAAAAGAGGAGAAAAAGATGGAAGGTGCGACTATATCAGGCATAGCTTTTACAAAAGATGAGGCTGAGATAACGATTAAAGGCGTTAAAGACCAGCCTGGAGTAGCTGCTAAAATACTTGGTCCAATTGGAGATGCAAAAATAGAAGTTGATATGATAGTACAGAATGTCGGCTCAAATGGTCTTGCTGATTTCACATTCACTGTTAGTAGAAATACACTTAAAAATGCCATGAAAGTTATTGAAAAAAATAAGAAAATTATGTCATATGAAAGTGTTTCATCAAAAAACAATATAGTTAAAGTTTCTATTGTTGGAGTTGGAATGAGATCACATGCTGGTATAGCAGGCAGAATGTTTAAGTGCCTCGCTAAAAATAAAGTGAATATTAGGATGATTTCAACCTCTGAAATTAAAATATCAGTAGTAATTGATCAAAAAAACCTAGAAATAGCTGTTCAAGCATTACATAATGAATTTAAGCTGAATAAAAAATAAAAACAATAAACAGCTTATGCTAAAAAGGAGGGGGGCGGCATGCTTATACTCACACGAAGAGTTGGCGAAGCGTTGATGGTTGGAGATAAAACCAAAATAGTTGTTTTGGGCGTTAAAGGAAGTCAGATAAGGCTTGGTATAAATGCTCCGAAGGATGTTATGGTGCACAGGGAAGAGATATACGATAAGATTCGAAACGATGATTCGTCAAAAGGAATAAAATCAGCTGAAAAAAGCTAAATAGAATATATCTTTTAGGAGAAGTGGCTGAGTGGTTGAAAGCGGCACCCTGCTAAGGTGTTATAGGGTTTAAACTCTATCGAGGGTTCGAATCCCTCCTTCTCCAATAGTATTTGACAGGATTATTTTGTAGAAACCAATAAATCGTGATATTTCTTAGCCATATTCTGTGCATTAAATAATTTGTTAGCCCGAATTTTACCATTTCTCCCAATTTCAATAGATTTATCTTTATTTTCAATTAGATACAATATTTTTTCAGAAAACTCTTTAGGTTTTTTGTGTGAGCAATAAAAGCCGCATTCCCCATTCACTCCAATAGTTTCAGGCAAGCCTCCAGCATCTGTTGATATAACAGGGACTCCGTTTAACATTGCTTCTATAGCTGTTAAGCCAAAAGACTCAAACTCTTGACTAGGAATGGCAATGATATCTGCTTCACTAAGCATAAACCCAGCATTTTCTATAAACCCTGGTAAATGTATTTTTTTATTGGGAGCGTATTTTGTTATGTAAGATCTAATGTTTTCCTCTTCTTTTTTTGTGCCCGTGCCTAAAATAGCTAACTGGGTATCTGGGTGTTTTTTATAAACATAGCTCATCGCTTCTAATAGGTATTCATGGCCCTTCCTTTTTTCATATGTCCCTAACATAAGAATGAGTTTTTCTTGTTTGTTAACTTTAAGAAGATCTCTTAAGCTTTTATTATTAGATATTTTATTAGATTCTATGTTTAAACCATTGTAAATGCTCATTATTTTATTAGAATTTTTAAAAGTTTTGCGTTTTCTTAAAGTATTAGAGCAATATTTAGAAACGCCAATAATATGTTTACAAGACCTTTCCAGTTGTTTATCAATATAATTTTCATAAATGCTAAAAATTACTCTTGGTTTAATAGCGAAATTATGTAAGTTATGGAGTGAATTTTTGTTGCCTATGGCCCTCCAAGCAATATTAGCCAGCCTGCAAGTTTCTCCTCCTGGGTAAGCTCCATTTACAGAGATTAACTCATCTGCATTTTCATTAATAAATATTTTTTTTAAGGACCAATATTGGTATGGGCTTAGCACTATTCTGAAAACCTGTCTAAAAATTCTTTGAACTATATCGGGAAAGTATTTGATTATAAAAGATAAAAATGACCAATTTAATGGCATGTTATGAGTAATTATTTTGCATTTATTATTTAAATTTTTATCTATATATTGAATTCCTGGGTGGTTGCTATTGCAAATTATGAGAAAATTGTCTTCCTTGTTAGGCCAATAATTGATGAGGTTCACAATGAATGTATCCATTCCGCCGCCTCTATTATTTTCTGTAAAAATTAATACTTTCATTTAGTTACACATTTTATGCCCTAGTAGTAATATAATAAACTAAGGATATATTATGACGCTCGAAATCTTTATTATATTGTTATTATTAATTATTGGGTCACTTGCTGCCTATATCTTACTACAAAACAAGAAAGCTGACAGAGAGCAAGAAAAATTAGATCAAATTTTACCCCTAAATGAGCTTAAAAGCAGCATAGAGGCTTTCAAAGATGCTCAAAATGAGAAAACACTTGAATTATCAAAGAGTGTCTCAGAAATGTATACTCTTTTAACGAAAGGAGGGTCAAAAACTCAAGGTCAATTTGGAGAGATTTCCCTCGAAATGATATTAGAGCACGCAGGCTTCAAAGAAGGAGTCAGTTATCAGCAGCAAAAACAGGTTGGATCTGAAAAACCTGACGTAGTGATTAATTTACCAGAAGATAGAAGGGTTGTTGTGGACTCTAAGGTTTCATTATCTGATTATAGCCAATATCTTAGCGCTGAATCTGACATGGATAAGGAAATGCATAAGAAAAACCACATTAGCTCNGTTANAAGGCATTTNAGGTCCCTTTCATCTACAGAATATCGGGCTGCATACGGCTCAAATTCACTAGATTTAATCATAATGTTTATGAATGTTGANGGAGCCTACATTATTGCTTGCGANNAAGANNTAATAAAAGAAGCATTGAGGTATAAAATTGCAATAGTTGGACCCACAACGCTTATAGCNATACTTCAGGTNATTCACAGGACATGGAGCAATAAAAAACAATCAGNAGANACNAGAAAAATAATTGACCACGCAACATCTATCTATGATGCAGCAGTACTNGTGTCTGAATCNTTTNTAGAATTCAATGATTTNTATGATAAATCTANGAATAAAGTTGAANAAGGTTTGAAGAGATCNCAGAATCTGGTTAACAAANCCGAGAAAATGCGTACAATAGGTGGCTTGGAACCCAAGAAAGAGGTCCCTACAAAATTGCGCAGTATAAATAAAGATTGATGATAAATGCGCCCATAGCTCAGCTGGATAGAGCACAAGCCTTCTAAGCTTGGGGTCGGGAGTTCGAATCTCTCTGGGCGTGCATTATTACTTGCATTTAATAAGCGTACTTTTTAATATAGGCACATTGATAATTGGTTTATCATATATTTGTATAAATTTATAAAATGTCATATAAAACAATAATTTCAGCAGAAAATTTAATAAAGAATATTAATAGTAAAGAGTTTATAATTTTTGATTGTCGTTGTGACATCAAAGAAACTTCTTATGGTATCGATCAATATACTGAAGGGCACATACCAAATGCGATTTTTGTTGATATAGACACTGATTTAGCCGATAAAAAAACTTCAACCAGCGGAAGACACCCATTACCAGATCCAAAAATCCTTACTGAAAAATTATGTAATTGGGGTATGTCTAATACAAAGCAAGTAGTTATATATGATGATGCTGGAGGAGCATTTGCTGGTAGAATGTGGTGGATTTTAAGATGGCTGGGCCATGAAAAGACTGCGTTGTTAGATGGAGGGCTCGGAGCTTATATGGCTGTAGGAGGAAAGCTTACATCAGAAATAACAGCTTACGCAAATACATCGTTTGATATTTTTGCCAATGATGCAATGCATGTAACTATCAAAGAAGTTGAGGATGCACAATATAGAATGGATAAATTAATTATAGATGCTAGGTCCAAAGAAAGATATTTGGGCATAAAAGACATGGTAGACCCGATTGCTGGGCATGTTCCAGGTGCTATTTCATACCCATTGGGAAATAACCTAGATAAAACAGGTTGTTTTAAATCAGCTGAAGAGCTTAAATTACAATTTAGCAAGGTAATAGGGGACACAAAAAGTGAAGATATTATTTCAATGTGTGGTTCTGGAATTACTGCTTGCCACAATATATTAGCGATGGAAATAGCTGGTATAAAAAATGTTCGATTATATGTTGGGTCATGGAGCGAATGGATCACCGATAAAAATAGGCCAATTGCCACTATAGATAATAATTAACTATAGTTTTTATCTATATATGATTGTAATATATCAATAAATTCTAATTCAATATTGTCACCACGCAGTGTTTTAAATTTCTTACCATCAACATACACGGGAGCAGATGGATCTTCATTGTTTCCAGGTAGGCTTATGCCTATATTCGCATGCCTTGATTCACCTGGTCCATTAACAATACACCCCATAACTGCAACAGTTAAATCCTCAACACCGGGATATTTGCGCTTCCAAGCAGGCATATTATCTTGAACAAGAGACTTAATATTTTTTGATAACTCTATAAAATACGTATTACTTGTTCTTCCACACCCTGGGCATGATATAACTTTAGGCTTGTAATTTCTTATACCAAGTGAAGATAATATTTGCTGACAAACCTTAACCTCCTCAGTCCTAGAGCTTATATTTTCTGGAGTCAAAGATGCTCTGATAGTATCTCCAATACCCTTATTTAAAAGCACAGATATTGCTGACACCGAAGAGATGATTGCATCTCTGCCTATTCCAGCTTCTGTTAACCCTAAATGTAGAGGATGTTTAGATAATTTTGCTACTTCCTCGTAGACGTCAATTAAATCTTGTACATTGCTAGTTTTACAAGAAAGAATAATTTTATCTTCTGGAAGACCAAGCGAGATAGCTTTTGATGCTGAGCTAATTACTGAATCTACAAGATATTTTTTCATTAAATTTGAATAACTTATGTCATCTTTTTCATTTTCTTTATGTTGTATTAATTTATCAATATTCTGCTTGGATAAACTACCCCAATTAGCACCAATCCTGATGGGTTTGCCATGTTCAATTGCCAAATTTATAATTTTTTCAAAATTAGTATCGAACTTATCCTTCCCCCCAATGTTTCCGGGGTTAATACGGAACTTATCCAAAGCTGAAGCAGTTTCTGGGTACTTTGATAACAATATATGGCCATTAAAATGAAAGTCTCCTATTAAAGGAACTGTACAATTTTTTTGAAGCAGCATAGCTTTTATTTTGCTTACACTTTTAGCTGATTCTTCGTCGTTAACAGTAATCCTAACCATTTCAGATCCTGCATCATATAACTCCATTATCTGCTTATATGTGGCTTCCACATCTGAAGTATCTGTATTGGTCATTGATTGAATCCTAATTGGATGTTTAGAGCCAATTAATATATTTCCAATTTTAACCGATATTGTTTCTTTACGAGTATGCATCGATTTATTATATTGCATAATAGTGTTGAAAAGCTAAAATATTGAAATGTTTTACCCGAGGTTAAAAAAATTATGATATCGAAAGATAAAGAAGATATAGAAGACTCTAAAAAAGCTAGCCAAAAAAAGGAAGGCAAGCAAAAGACAACAGATAAAGAAAAAAAATCTGACTTAGAGAGGCTGCAAGCTAAATTTGATGAAAATCACGACGCTCTATTAAGAGCAAAGGCTGAAATTGAAAATACAAAGAAAAGGGCTCAGAAAGAGGTTGAGAATGCCTACAAATATTCGATAGAAGCTTTGTTACAGGAAATTATCCCTATATATGATAGTTTAAATTTAAGCGGAACATTAGACAAAGATAAAGTCACAAAAGAACAATTAGCCGAAGGAAACAAAATGCTTTTAACGATGTTTAAGCAAATATTTAATAAAAATAATATAAAAGAAATCAATCCTTTAAACGAGTTATTTAATCCTAATCTTCATCAAGCTATAAGTACTATTGAAGATAAGAACAGCAAAAATGACACAATTTCAGAGGTTGTTCAAAAAGGTTATTCATTAAACGAGAGAGTTATTAAGCCTGCGCTAGTAATTGTGGTAAAAAACCCATAAAACTGCCTTGAAAAATAATATTTAGTCCTCATATTTCCTATAGAACAAACAGGAGAATAATATAATGGCTAAAATGATAGGTATAGATTTAGGAACTACAAATTCATGTGTTTCGGTAATGGATGGTAATTCACCAAAAGTTATAGAGAATAGCGAAGGAGATAGAACAACACCATCGTATGTTGGATATACTGATGATGATAACATTTTAGTTGGTCAATCAGCTAAACGTCAGGCGGTTACAAATCCACAAAATACCTTATATGCCATAAAAAGATTAATTGGTCGTAAATTCAACGAAGATGCAGTAAAAAAAGACCAGGATATAGTTCCATATTCAATTGTCAAAGCAGACAATGGCGATGCGTGGGTTGAAGCTAGAGGAAAAAAAATGGCTCCACCAGAAGTTTCTGCAAAAATTTTACAAAAAATGAAAAAAACAGCTGAAGATTACTTAGGCTCAGAGGTAAAAGAGGCGGTAATTACAGTACCAGCATATTTTAATGACGATCAAAGAAAAGCAACAAAGGATGCAGGTAAAATTGCCGGACTAGATGTAAAGCGTATTATAAATGAGCCGACAGCTGCTGCGCTTGCTTATGGATTAGATAAGAAAATAAAGGAACAGAAGATAGCGGTTTATGATTTAGGTGGTGGAACATTTGACGTCTCAATAATAGAAATATCAAACGTTGATGGTGAACAATCATTTGATGTGCTTTCAACAAATGGAGATACTTTTCTTGGAGGTGAAGATTTTGATTTAAGGTTAATAGATTACCTTGCTGACGAATTCAAAAAAGATCAGGCAGTTGATTTAAGAAATGACCCTATGGCTATCCAAAGATTAAAAGAAGCTGCTGAGAAAGCTAAAATAGAGCTTTCGTCTAGCACTCAAACAGATATTAATTTACCATATGTAACAGCAGATGCGTCAGGACCGAAACATCTGAATATGAAATTAACAAGAGCTAAGTTAGAATCTTTGGTTGATGATCTAATAACAAAAACACTTAAGCCTTGTGAAATTGCGCTTAAAGAAGCAAAGTTATCTGCTAAAGATATTAACGAAGTTATACTTGTTGGTGGCCAAACTAGGATGCCAAAAGTACAAAGTGCAGTACAAAAGTTCTTTAATAAAGAACCAAAAAAAGAAGTTAACCCTGATGAAGCGGTTGCAATGGGAGCAGCGATACAAGCTGGTGTACTTGGTGGTGACGTAAAAGATGTTTTACTTCTTGATGTAACGCCATTAACTTTAGGGATTGAAACTATGGGCGGAGTAAGAACTCCATTAATAGAAAAAAATTCTACAATTCCTACAAAGAAATCACAGATATTTTCTACTGCCGAAGATAATCAACCTGCTGTTACGGTGCATGTTCTTCAAGGAGAAAGGGAAATGGCGTCTGGAAACAAATCTTTAGGTAGGTTTGATTTAACTGATATTCCACCAGCGGCTAGAGGAACACCTCAAATTGAAGTAACTTTTGATATTGATGCAAATGGTATTTTAAATGTTTCAGCTCAAGACAAAGCAACAGGAAAAGAACAATCAATTGTAATTAAAGGATCAAGCGGTTTATCTGATGAAGAAGTTGAAAAAATGAAAAAAGATGCAGAACTTCATGCTGACGAAGATAAAAAAGCTAAAGAGATGGTTGATGCAAAAAACCAAGCTGAAGCAATGATTCATGCTTGTGAAAAATCAATTAAAGATTTAGGAGACAAAGCTGATAAAGCAGAAGTTGAAAAAGTTAACAACGCTATCAAAGAATTAAAAGATGAGCTAAAAAATGATGATGTTGAAAAAATAAAAGAAAAAACAATGAAATTAACTGAAGCTGCAGGTAAAATTGCTGAACAAGCATACAAAGAAGAAGCAGCACCTAAACAACAAGAAGGTAATACTGATGCGCAGGACGATGCATCAAAACCTAAAGACAATGTAGTGGATGCTGATTTTACTGAAGTAAAAGAGGATAATAAAGAGGATACTAAAAAGGCAAACTAAATAATGTCTAAAGCTGATTACTACCAAACTCTTGGCATTAGCCGAGATGCATCTGATGCTGAAATAAAAAAAGCATATAAAAAACTTGCTATGAAGCATCACCCTGATAGAAATCAAGGAAACAAAGAATCAGAAGAAAAATTTAAAGAGTTATCAGAGGCCTATGAAGTTCTAAGTGATTCCACTAAGAGACAAACTTACAATCAATTTGGTCACGATGGAATGAATTCTAGATTTGGCCAAGGAGGAGGTTACTCTTATAGCGGAGAAAACTTTAACGATATCTTTGGAGATATCTTTGGAGACATCTTTGGAGGGGGTGGCTCAAGGTCTGCAAGATCTCACAGAGGAAGAGACTTGGAGTATCAAATAGAGATGTCACTTGAAGATGCTATAACTGGAAAACAAGTTAAGATGAAAATACCAACGCTTGTATCATGTAATAACTGTAATGGAACAGGGGCACATGATGGAAGCGCATATTCAGATTGTCCACAATGCAAAGGAGCGGGACAAATTAGAATGTCTCAGGGTTTTTTCTCAGTTCAACAAACATGCCCAAAGTGTTCTGGTCAGGGTAGAGTAATTGATAAACCTTGTAATAGTTGTAGTGGAGCAGGTAGATTTAAAAAAACCAAAAACTTATCAGTTAAAATACCAGCTGGCGTTGATACTGGTGATCAAGTTAGATTGAGCGGAGAAGGAGAGGCTGGCGGACCAGGCTCAACTCCGGGTGATTTATATGTATCAGTTCATGTTAAACCCCATAATATTTTTCAAAGAGAGAGAAACGATTTATTATGTGAAATTCCAATAAATTTTACTTCCGCAGTATTAGGCGANAAGGTAATTGTNCCAACTTTAAATGGGAAGGTTGAGTTAAAAATCCCCAAAGGAACTCAATCAGGAAAAACATTTAGAATTAAGAAAAAAGGAGTAACATCAGTTAGATCAAACTCAGCTGGAGATTTATATTGCAGAGTGAATGTTGAAACGCCGGTAAATCTTACAAAAGAGCAAGAAGATTTAATGAGNCANCTTGATAATTCGTTTGGGAAAAGTNAATCTAAACATAGCCCTAAACAAAGAAGGTGGATAGATGGAATTAAAGATTTTTTTGAGTAATTTAATATGAAAACTAATATCGCTATTAATGGGTATTGTGGCAGGATGGGTGCCGCAATCTATGAAGATTCTACGAATTTTAAAAATTTAAAAATTACCGTAGGTTGCGATGTAGAAGAAAAAATATTAAATAAAAAAACAGACGGGGTAATTCTTACATCTGACTTAACATCGGCAAAAGATTTATTTGATGTCGTAATAGATTTTACTTTACCAATACCCTCAATAGAAGCAATTTATAATTGTGTAACCATGAACAAACCAATCGTTATAGGAACAACAGGATATAATAATGAGCAATTAAATAATATTAAAGAAGCCTCTCAAACTATTCCAATATTGTTAGCTCCAAACATGAGCATAGGAGTGAATGTTAGTTTGTCAGCATTATCAATGATTGCAAGATCGTTAAAAAATTATAAGGTTAAAATAGAAGAAGTACATCATAAAAACAAAATAGACTCTCCATCAGGGACAGCAATTAAAATGGCGCAAGTGATATGTGATGCCCAGGATATTGAATTAGGAGATATTAATTCTAATAACTGTCCAATAACTTTTGAATCCAAAAGAGAAGATACTGAAATAGGAACGCATGAAGTAATATTCCAAGGTGAATCAGACAGCGTCTCTCTGACTCATATTGCAAAAAATAGATCAATATTTGCAAATGGAGCGATTGCAACTGCCATTTGGCTCCAAACACAAAAGCCAGGATTATATAGTTATCAAGATTATATAAAAGCTAAGTCATGAAACCATATGCTGTATTGTTTCCTGGTCAAGGATCACAAAGCCAAGATATGCTCACATCTTATGCAGATAATAAAATATTTAAAGAAACTATTGATGAAGCATCTAATGTATTAAATTACAACATTACAGACGTCGTAAAGGATGAAACANGACTAAATAACACTATATTTACTCAGCCTATTATGGTTGCAGTTTCAATTGCCATGTGGAAAGTTTGGAAAGAAGCGTGTAAAGAAAACCCAGTTTGTGCCGCTGGACACAGTTTAGGTGAGTATAGTGCGTTGGTTGCCAGTAATTTGCTTCCTTTCAAAGAATGCCTGCTTTTAGTATCTGAAAGAGCAAAGCTAATGTCTGACGCTATGGAGGATAGAAAAGGAGGAATGGCTGCAATTATTGGTCTTGAATCTGATAAAATTGTTCAAATTTGCCAAGAATTATCTAACGATGAATCTATAATAGGGGCGGTAAATTTTAATTCAAACTCTCAAACAGTGGTTGCAGGAGATTTAGGTTTAATAGAGTCTTCAGCGGAGACATTCAAAACTTCGGGAGCTAAGCTTGTAAAGACCTTGCCAGTTAGTGTTGCTGCCCACACTTCTATGATGAAAGATTGCTCAGGTAGTTTACATAAAATATTGAAAAATATAGATTTTAATGAAAAAATATTTCCCGTAATACACAATGTTGATGCTTCGTCAAAAACAACAAATAATGATATAATCGATTCATTATGTACACAGGTCCATAGTCCTGTATTATGGGCTAAATCAATCGAAAACATTAGTAATTTGAANGTAGATATATTTATTGAGATTGGCCCTGGTAATGTCTTATCGGGTTTAAATAAAAGAATTATTAAAGANGCGTCGGTTGTTTCAATATCCGATGCTGAAAAAATAAAAGAAGCTGCAGGTTTAATACAAAGTGAATGATAAACAAATAGCATTAATTACTGGAGCAAACAGAGGTATTGGAATGGCAATACTAAAAACTCTGTCTGAATCAGGGTGTATCGTAATAGGTACATCACGAAGCGAAGCAGGCGTTAAAGTGATAAATGAATTGATAGGAGACAAAGATAAAGGCTGTGGCTTAGTATTGGATGTNAAATCACANGATGATATAAGCAAGGCAAACAAAATAATAAAAGAAACTTANGGATCAGTAACTATTTTAGTAAATAATGCTGGAATTACTATGGATAATCTTTTGCTGAGAATGTCTAATGAGGAGTGGTCGGAGGTAATTGAAACCAACCTTAACTCTATTTATAAAGTTACAAAAGAATTTATCAAAGATATGGTGAAACTAAGATTTGGAAGAATCATTAACATAAGTTCTGTCGTNGGCCTAAGCGGGAATGCTGGGCAAACAAATTATTCATCAACCAAAGCTGCAATTTATGGTTTTACAAAATCTCTAGCTAAAGAGGTTGCAAGCAGAAATATTACAGTTAATTCTATATCACCAGGATTTATAGAAACAGACATGACTAGTAAATTAAAAGAAGATCAAAAGAAGGCGTTAATTGACTCAATACCTTTGTCGCGTATGGGAAGCGCAGATGAATTAGCAAAGGTGGTTAAATTTATAGCTTCATCAGACGCGTCATATATAACTGGAGAAAATATTAATGTTAACGGTGGGTTATATATGTAAAACAAATCAAATTTCTTGTAGAATATTATAAATTTGTACAGTATTAATTAAAAAATATAAATTGTCATAAGGAGTCAAATAAATGAGCAATATAGATGAGAGAGTAACAAGCATTGTTGTTAAGCAGTTAGGGGTTAAAGAAGAAGATGTTAAAAATGAGTCAAAATTCATAGATGATCTTGGNGCAGACTCTCTTGATACCGTGGAACTTGTAATGGCATTAGAAGAGGAGTTTGAAACAGAAATTCCTGACGAAGAAGCTGAGAAAATAACAACTGTTCAAGAAGCAATAGATTATATAAATAATAATCTTAGTTAATATCAATAATGACAAAAAGAAGAGTAGTAGTAACAGGGCTAGGATGTATAACTCCTCTTGGCAATAGTGTAGATGAATTGTGGTCTTCTTTATTGTCTGGTAAATCTGGGGTATCAAATATAACTCATTTTGATGCATCTGCAATGTCTGTAAAATTTTCAGCATCTATTAAAAANTTTGATTCTGAAAAGTATTTCGACTCTAAAGAAAAAAGAAAATATGATTTATTCATGCAATATGGTTTAGCGGCTGGAATAGATGCGATTAATGACTCAAATCTTTTAAATACAACTTTTGATTATAATAAGGTCGGAGTTTCTATAGGATCGGGTATAGGAGGTTTACACAGTATAGAACAAACGCATGATACTTACATTAAATCTGGCCCAAGAAGAATATCTCCATTTTTTGTGCCAGCTACTATTATAAATATGATTGCAGGTAATTTATCTATTAAATATGGTTTTAAAGGACCTAATTTATCTATTGTAACCGCATGTACAACAGGCACTCACAATATTGGAGAAGGATTTAGGCAAATTCAATATTCACACGCCGATGTAATGGTATGCGGAGGAGCCGAAATGGCTGCAAGCCCTTTAGGAATAGGCGGATTTGCGTCAGCAAGAGCCTTGTCTACAAGAAATGATAATCCTGAGAAAGCCAGTAGGCCCTGGGACATTGATAGAGATGGCTTTGTTCTTGGGGACGGCGCGGGAGTTTTAGTATTAGAAGAACTAGAGCATGCAAAGCAAAGAGGCGCAAATATATATGGAGAAATTATAGGTTATGGAATGAGTGCTGATGCTTTTCATATGACGTTACCATCTGAAGATGGTGATGGAGCAAAACGATGTATGAGTAATGCTATTAACGATGCTGGAATAAAACCTCAAGATATTAACTATATAAATGCACATGGCACATCAACACCAGCAGGAGATGTAGTTGAGGTCAGGGCAATTAAATCATTATTTAAAGAACATTCAAAAAACCTAATTATAAATTCAACGAAGTCTATGATAGGGCATTTATTGGGAGCAGCTGGTGGCGTTGAGGCATTGGTTACAGTTTTATCTCTTAAGAATCAACAAATACACCCAACAATTAATGTTGAAAACCAAGACCCTGAATGTGATTTAGATTTTAATACTAAATCGAGTAAAGACGCTGATATAAACATTGCATTAAGCAACTCATTTGGGTTTGGCGGAACTAATGGCTCACTTATCTTTTCTAAATATGATTAAATATTAGAATGAATAATTCTAAATTTAATATATTCATTAACAAAAAAACAGTTTCAATATTTGACAGAGGCTTTAACTATGGAGATGGATTATTTGAAACTATACTTGTAAAAAATTCATTTCCACTTTATTTAAAAAATCATATACGAAGGTTACACGAAGGATGTTTAAAATTAAATATAAACAAACCTTCGCCATCATTAATAAAAAATAATATAAAAAAATGTATAGGGAAAAGCAATAATTGCATTATAAAAATAATTTTAACTAGAGGCTCTGGAAGTTTTGGTTATGAGATTCTTAACTCTATTAAACCAAATCTATATTTTATTAAAATACATAATGATAAAAAAGAAAGACAACCTGTCTCTCCAATGAATCTTGGAATTGCTCGATATGAAATTAAGGAGAATAAATACCTTTCAAGAATTAAACACATGAATAGAATCGATCAAGCCTTAATTGCTAGCGAATTAAATAAAAATACTAAATTTAATGATCTTTTAGTTATAAATAACGGCTTAATTATCGAAACATTAGCATCAAATATTTTTTTTGTGAAAGAAAGCAAAAATAAGTTATTATTTTATACTCCCCAGTTAGACGATTATGGAATAGATGGAGTAATGAGAAATATAATTATAAATTATTTAAAAAATAAGAAATATAAAATATATATTAAAAAAATACCATTAACTACTATAAATTTTTATGACTATTGTTTTAAAGTTAATACTATAAAAGGCTTAGTTTTTATCGATAGTATACAAAAAAAGAAATTCTCTAAAGCAGATATGTTATATAATATTTTTAATAACTTTATATATAAATAATAATGAAAAAAGGGAAATTTATTGTATTTGAGGGAAATGAAGGCACTGGGAAAACAACTCATATTACTTTTGCTTCAAATTATCTTAAATCAAAAGATATTAGTCATATTATAACTAGAGAGCCTGGTGGAACCCCTTTAGGAGAGAAAATACGAGAGATTCTTTTAGATTCTAATTCTAAATTAGATGCAATATCTGAGGCTCTTCTGTTTTATTCGTCAAGAATAGTAAACTACAACACAATAATATTAGAAGCTCTAAATAAAGGGGATTATGTTATTTGTGATAGATTTCATTATTCAACATTGGTTTATCAAGGAATGGTGCAAAAAAATGACCAGGTTATTAGTTTACACAATACTTTGGATTCATATTTTTCGAAAGATATTTCTAAAATTTTTTTTCTTGACTCGGAGATAAGTTCTTGTCTACAAAGAATAAACAGAAGAGGGTCTACTGATAAATTTGAAAAACAAGGGGAAGAGTTTTTAGTAGCTGTGAGAGATTCTTATCACAAAATTTTTAAAGATAATTCAAAGGTTACAATAATAAGAACAGATAATAAGAGAGAGGTTGCAGAAAATTTAATTCGCAAAGAGATTGATAAAATTATTAATGAATAATCTAGAAAAACATACTGATTTATTTTTCAAACAATATAATTTAGAAAAAAGAAATTATAATATAATTGTTCATGGAAAAAATGGATTAGGGAAATTTGATTTTATAATAAATATTTTAAATAATTACTTTAAAAAAAATAATATTGCAATAACAGACTTTTTCACTCATCCAGACACTTATTATCTTTCGTTGCCTTTGTATGACAAATCTGGAAAAATTATTAGATCTATAGATAACAACGAAAGGTTGTTGTATGAATATGGTTTTGAAGATTCTTTTGACTCATATAGAGTAGGGAGTGAAATTACTATTGATCAAATTAGGAAATTAATTGAATTTACTCAGTTTTCTCCCACAGAAAGACACAAAATTATAATTATTAATAATTGCAATTATCTTAATAAAGAATCTTCGGCAGCACTACTAAAAACGCTTGAAGAAACCGAGTCTCCGTCAATTTTCTTTCTACTTTCCTCCGAAATTTCTAATGTAAGAGATACCATTATTAGCAGATGTCATTTGTTTCCATACAGCACGAATACAATAGAAAGCAAATATAATTCTCTTTATAGTTTTTTTATATCAAAAAATCCAAAATTGGAAAATATTATTACAGAATATGATTATATTTCATGTTTTAAGGACACAGAAGACGAGATTGCTATGATATTTAACAACAAAAAAAATTCTCTTTCTTATTCGGAAGAATGGTCGCAGAGAGGTTCTTTGTATATAGACTATTTAATAGATTTATTTTCACTTTTAATGAAAGGACCATATTTAAAATCTAATAGTCAGTTGACTGATATATATAATAAATTATATAAAAAAATATCCATATCTTCATCAAAGGCTATGAAAATAATTAATTTCTTGACTAAAAAGCGAGGAGAAATTAAATCTAATGTTAATAAAAAGTTATTTTACGATGACTTATTAATTGTCTTGCAGAAGGAATTATAATAACATCCCTATATGAAAAAAAGTGAAGATAATAAGGTTGTGCCCATATTTAAGCATGATAATTCAGCAATAATTGAGAAAGTATCAGACTCTTTTGACTTTCAAAGAGGAGGCCATTTGGATGAAGTATCTATGGCTTATGAAACATGGGGCACATTAAATAAAAACAAATCAAATGTAATAGTAATTTTTACCGGGTTATCTGCAAGCTCTCACGTCACTTCTTCAGAACACAATAATTCAGCTGGCTGGTGGGAATCTATGGTAGGAGAGGGAAGACCAATAGATACTACTCATAATTACGTCATATGTATAAATACACTTGGAAGTTGTTTTGGCTCAACAAGCCCTGTATCAATAAATAAAAAAACAGGAAAGCCATACAGGCTTGCATTTCCTGAATTAACCGTTGAAGATATGTCTAAAGCTTCAAACTTATTATTAAATAAACTTGATATTAAAAGAATTAAATTATTGATAGGACCTTCGTTAGGGGGTATGAATGCAATTGCTTTTGCTGTTCTTTATAATAAAGTTGTAGAAAACATACTGTTAATTTCCACAGCTACTCAAGCTTCGCCTTATGCCATTGCCATAAGATCATTACAAAGAGAAATTATAAGAAAAGACCCTTTATGGAACAATGGGTTTTATTCATATGAAAAACCACCTTTAAATGGTGTCCGTATTGCTAGAAAAATAGGGATGACCTCCTATAGATCTGCACTCGAGTGGTCGCAACGTTTTGGCAGGAAAAAGACATCTAACGCTGAATTAAATCAAAATACATTTGGGGTTGATAATACAAGTTTTGAGTATGAAATAGAGGCGTATTTAGAGCATCAAGCTATAAAATTTCAAAATGTTTTTGATGCTAATTGTTACTTATATCTTTCGAGAGCAATGGATTGGTTTGATATAGCGTTACATGGAAAATCAACATTGGACGCTTTATCAAAAACAAAATTGGAACGAGCTCTTGTTTTAGGAGTTACCTCAGACACATTATTTCCTTTGCAACAGCAAAAAGAAATTGCCGAAGGCTTGTCTCAAGCAGGCGCAAAAGTACAATACAAAGAATTAAATTGCATTCAAGGACACGATTCATTTCTAGTTGATATAGAAACTTTTGGATTAGAAATTAATAATTTTATCTCTAATTTATGAGATTCATTGTTCAATATTTTTTAATAACATTATTTTTTATCATAGTTACGCCCATTCATGCAAATGAATACCAAGGGGTGGTTATTAAAGTAGTTGATGGAGATACAGTTGATGTAATCCTAGATAATAATATTACAAAAAGAATTAGGCTTTTATATATAGATGCGCCTGAAATTAAGCAAAAGTATGGTATAGAATCAAAAATATTTCTTGAGAAGAATATTTTAAATAATAAAGTTACGATAAATTCTGAAAAAATAGATAGGTACAATAGAGATCTTGCTCAAATTTTCATATTTAATAAAGAGCAGGAGAAGGCTATTTTTATCAATGCAAAGATGATTAAGAGTGGGCATGCTTGGGTTTATAAATATAACAGGTCTAATAAATACCTAATAAACCTTGAAACGCATGCTAGGTTAAATAAATTAGGCTTATGGAAATACGAGAGTCCTTTAGAGCCATGGAAATACAGGAAGAAAAACCTAAACCGCTAAAGATTCTATGATCTCAATCAATATTTTAAAAAACTGATTTATATCAATTCCTAATAAGATTTGATGCATATCAAATTTAATCATAAAACATAAATTATCATTTTAGTTATTGTAGAGGAATTATTATGAAACGAGAAACTATATTGATGATAGAAATATATGTGTTGAAATTAAATACAGCATTGTGGATTTTGTCAAAAGATATCAAGAAAGTATTTAAAAAAATATTAATGCAGGGATAAAAAAATGTTAATTAAATCATCCTTTATTCGCGGTGAATTTGACAGGATAGATAAATGTTTTGAGAGATTTTCCTATAATTATTCAACAGAAGAGTTAAGTTTTCTGAATGTAAAACACAAGATGGGTAAAATAAACGATGACGATTTATCGATAATAATTAATATTTCTGGAGTGTTATCAAAAAGAATAGATATTACATTGCAAAAATGGATTATAAGAAAAACTATTATTAACAACCTGCGTATGTATAGAGCTCACATATCAACAAATTCCCATTTAAACAAAGGTAATGGGCTTGATGGTTATTTGGTAGATAAGGATTTATATGGGGTTTTAGATGACATTATAAAAATAGTTTTGGGAACAAAATCTAATATACTCAACGAGAGATCATCATTGTATATGCTAGAAAATAACCTGGTTCCAGATAGAAGTAAACGCTCAGATGTGTTTAGGCAAAGTGACTCTGGCTTGTGTATTGACATATGGTCTAAGTTATTTAAATTAATCAGATGCGAAAACTATAATTTTAAGATTTTTGAAACTAAAAATATTTTAACACCACAAAAACTTAATAAACTTAATAAAGACGTAAGGTCAATGTTGAACTTTATTCCGAAAAAACTCACAAAATTATCACAAAAAGACATAATTAACATTACATCAATTACTAATTTATCAAAGAAACAAGCGCTAAATCTTTACGAGCTTCTTTGTAAATTAGTAAAAAAATATTTAGCTACTAAATCCAATAAAAAGTCTTTAACAATAGAGGATTTGTTAGAAAACGACCATATGATTGTTAGAGATTCTTTCAAATGTATTTTTAATTTATGAAGAAGTTAACCCATAAATTGATAAAGAAGTTGCAACAGAAGAGGTTGGCGGAACAGGAGATGGAAAAACATCAAAAGAAAGTTATGAGGGAATTGTTGGCAAGCCTAACCCAGCAAGCGAAATCTCAGGGGTCGCGCTAGCGTATATAAGGGAGTAATCTCTGTGAATGACAGAAATAAATTCATACGTTTTATTGGCAATAGACACATTTTTTAATAAAATAGCATATACTAAACATAATTATTTGTTTGATAAATGTTAAAAAAATCAATTATATATATTATATCTTTTATATTTATTGCATCATGTGCAACCCCAAAAGCAATAGATATTGTACGGCTTGATGATGATAAAATGAGCTGTAATGAGCTACGCTTGGCCATTGAGTCTGCAGATTTGAGCGAAGATGCAGCTCATTCAAATAAGGGGATCACAGATGAGAATATATTGTCTGCATTATTCTTTTTTCCCGCATATTTTGTGACTTATGGGACATCAATACATGCAGAGTACAATGCATCTCAAAGAAAAGATCATTTATTAAAGTTATACTTAAAGAAAGGCTGCTCAAAAGCTAAAGGCTCTAAATATCAGACTATGATTTCTAATAAATTAAAGCAACTTGAGCAATTAAAAGCGCAATTTGTTAAAGGTAGGATTGATGAGGAAGAATATCTAATAGCAAGAAAGCAAATTTTAATAGAATTTGAATAAATCCTTATGTTTTAATTATTAGCCTTCCAGTATAGTCAATTCTGTTTAGAAGAGGTTGTTGGTTAATCTTTCGAAAGTAATCATCGACAGCTCGTTTAGCGCCTTCAAAATGTCCATAATCATCAATTATCAGAACCCCGCCTTTTGTGATTAGCGGGTATAGAACTTCTAATTCTATTTTAGTAGACTCATACCAGTCAGTATCTAGCCTCAATAGCGCAATTTTGCTAGGTGTATTTGATTTTAAAGTATCTTCAACTTTTCCTTTAATATATTTAATATTATCAATAGGATAATTGGTTTTTAGCATATTATTTTTAACTTCTTCGATAGGCGCATAAGCCCACATATTCAATTTTTCCGTTGTTTTATCCGCGTTTGAAAGAAGAGCTTTTCCTTTAATTCCTGTTTCAGTTTCAACATCAGCATCTGTAGGTTGAGTCATACCGTCAAACGTATCATATAGCCATATATTTCTATTTAAACTATTTTGTTTAATTAGCCCTTTAGCCATCAACATACAGGAGCCACCTTTCCAAACGCCACATTCTACAAAATCTCCACTTATGTTGTTATTTACGATATATTTAACAGAATCAAGTAGGGCAGCACCCCTTTCTATGCTTGTGACAGTGAAAGGCTCTATCTCTTGATATTTTTTTATAATTTCATTTGAAATATCAACTGGATACACATTTTTCTTTATACGGTTTATCTTGTACCCTAACTTGTTTAGTAGATCTTTAATTATTTTCTTCATTTTATTTGAACCCTTTTATATAGAGGGGATGGTTTGTCAAAAGTATATAACTTCGTATAATATATATTATGTCAGTTATTAAAGTTAGGTATAAATAAAACTTGATTATTTAACCTGTAACTTGCAATTAAATCTTGTCCTTCTTTAGACGTTATCCAATTATAAAACATATTTGAGGCCCTATGATTGATGTTTTTGCAATGATTGGGGTTAATTTTAACAATGCCGTATTGGTTTTTCATTATCTCATCATTATCGAAAAGAATCGTATGCCCCTGTTTGTTACTGAATTTAAGCCATGTAGCTCTATCAGAATACGTATAAGCATTTAAACCCACAGCAATATTTAGAGTGGCTCCCATTCCTTGACCTGATTCCAGATACCATGTATCAATAATTCCATCTGGTTGAGTGAGATCAGGGTTTTTCCATATATTTATTTCAGATAAGTGCGTCCCGCTGTTATCGCCCCTAGATACAAAATTTGATTTAGAATCTTGTATTTTACTGAAAACCTCTGTAACTTTTTTGGATTCTTTTGTATTAATTGGGTCTGATTTTGGCCCAACAACCACAAAGTCATTATACATAAGATTTGACCGTAACAAGCCATAACCATTTCTAACGAACTCATTCTCGAAATTCTTAGCATGTGTAATCAAAATATCTCCATTACATTGTCTAGCATTATTTATTGCATGAGCTGTTCCTGTGGCTATCACATGTGCTTTTATTTTATATTTGTCTTCAAAATATGGCAGAATATGTTCATATAAGCCAGAATCTCTTATGGAAGTTGTACTCAAAATTCTTATTTGTGAATCTGCATAAAGATTAATAGCAAAAAAACATAAAGTTAAGGAAAGAAATCTCATTTAATCTGACCATCTTTGAGTATAAGTATATCATCAGTAAAATATTTAGCTTCTTCTTCAGAATGAGTGATTAATATTATTTTTTTTGTTTTAGA
>PBFS01000004.1 GCA_002718845.1 Gammaproteobacteria bacterium
GATTTTACTTTTGTTGGAGACTCTACTATTAATAAATTTTTCATTTAAAGTTTACTGTTATAAATATATATTTTTTACTTTATACTATTAAAATGATGGACATTACAATACATTTTTAAAAATATTTCAAATATGGATAAATTAAAAATATTACATTTCCCAGATAATAGACTGAGACAAAAAGGGTTAGACGTTGATATATTTGATAAAAATCTTAGAAATCTTGCCAAAGACATGCTTGAAACGATGTATGATTCTAAAGGTATAGGATTAGCCGCAATACAAGTGAATATTCAAAAAAGACTAATAGTGATTGATATCAGCGAAGAAAAAAATAAGCCAATTTTTCTCGTAAACCCTATAATCCTTACAAAAAAAAATAAAATTCAATTTGAAGAAGGATGTTTATCAGTCCCAGGTTTTTATGAAAAAGTGGAACGTTTTAATAACGTTACTATAAAAAAGCAAGATTTATATGGTAGAACACTTGAAATGGAAGCTGATGGTTTATTGGCAGTATGTATACAACATGAAATTGACCACCTTGATGGAAAACTTTTTGTAGACTATATTTCTGATATGAAGAGAGATAGAATAGCAAAAAAAATTAAAAAACTTACTGAGCAAGGAAAATTAATGCCAAGAAAGGATGTACCGTATTCAATATAAATTTATATAGGATAAGAACTTGAAAATAATATTTTTTGGAAGCCCATCTTATTCATGCACTATCCTTAAAAAGGTTTTAGAAAAAAACTATGATGTTATTGGCATTGTTACGCAAGACAAAAAAAAGGGAAAAAGAAATAAAAGTACAAATACCGCAGTTGGAAAATTTGGTGAAAAAAATTTAATTAAAACATTTCATCCGCCAAACATTAACAATTCATCATTCCTTGCAGAGATAGAAAAATTATCTCCTGATATTTTTTTGGTTTATTCTTTTGGTAAGATACTGTCAGAAAAAATTTTAAACATACCTAAAATTGGAGCAATCAATATACATTGTTCCCTTTTACCTCAGTGGCGTGGAGCGGCCCCTATTCAACGATCCTTATTAAATGATGACAATATAATTGGTGTTACTTTTTTTCAAATAAATAGTTTATTAGACCAGGGTAATATTATTTCTTCTTTCAAATATTCAATTTCTGATGAAGATGACTCCTTAATACTACAAGATAAGTTGTCTAACTTAGCTGCTGACAATATCGATGATGTTATTAAATCATTTTCAAATCAAGAAAAATTTATTGCTCAAAACAATGATAATGCATCTTATGCGCCTAAAATAGAAAAGAGTGAAGCGGTAATTGATTGGAAGAAAAATTGTAGACAAATTTTCTGTCAAGTTAGAGCGTTTGTTGGATGGCCAGTTGCTGAAACCTCATTTTTTAATACAACATTTAAAATTTGGAAGGTTTCATATGAGAAAACAAAATCAAATGAACCCTCAGGCACAATTACTAATTTTAATCCAGATTTCCTTGGANTNAAAGCTGCTGATGGAATNNTAAAAATTGAAAANCTCCAATTNCCAGGNAAAAANGTAATAACNGCAAGGGATTTATATAATTCNAATACATTATTNTCAAAAAAANTTAAATCATTTTTTAACAAATAAACCTTNAAGATATATTATAATTTTTAAATTTTAGTGTAGAATGAACTCGTGTAAAACAANTCANTANTAAACATGAAGAAAATCTTAGTCTTCGGCGGCGGCCAAGTTGGTGCATCGGTAGCAAAAGTACTCTCAGATGATGGAAATGACATAACTCTTGTAGATTATGATAAGAGCGTACTTTCTGGCTTAAAAGAGAAAATGGACATTAAGACTGTACATGGTTTAGCTTCATATCCATCAGTACAAAAAATAGCAGATGCCGAGAATTCAGACATGGTTATTGCTGTCACTGGAAGCGATGAGGTTAATATGGCTGCTTGCCATGTAGCAAAAACTCTCTTTAACGTACCTAAAAGAATCGCGCGCTTAAGAGCCAATGAATATTTAAGAAGTGAAGATGGTTTTGATAAACAAAATTTTTCAATTAACGATGTAATAAGTCCTAATATTTTAATCACGGAATATGTAAAAAATATTTTAGATCATCCAGGAGCTTTTCAAGCTTTTCAATTTGCATCAGGACAGGTTCAAGTAATTGCTGCTACTGTTTTATCTAATGGACCTTTAGCTGGGAAAAAACTTTCAGAGTTTAAAAATCATTTACCAAATGTTGAAGTAAAAGTTGTTGCTATATTCAGAGATAAAAAGTTTATTATACCAAACGGCGAAACATTTATTCTGCCAGATGATGATGTATTATTTTTAGCAACTGAAGAAAATATGAGATTTATGAGTGAATTAAGAAAGGCAGTTGTTACGCCACATAATGTAATGATTGGAGGTGGAGGTAGAGTAGGATCTGCGTTAGCGGAAAAATTGGAATCAATTTATAATATTAAGATAATCGAAAAAGACAAAGATAACGCCAAGTTAATATCTCAAAATTTAAATTCAGCAGTAGTATTAAATAATGATGTTGCAGATGAAACAATGCTTAAGAATGAAAATATAGATGAAGTTGATTATTTTTGCGCAGTAACAAATGATGATCAAATGAACATATTGTCTGCCAAGCTTGCTAAAGATATGGGAGCGAAAAGAACAATTGCAATAGTGAATAAATCATCTTATAGAAATCTTGTGTCGAAAGAAATTGATATTGTTGTTTCTCCGGAAGATATAACAATAGGATCGTTATTAGCAGCTGTTAGAGCGAGTGACATTCTGAGCGTACATCAAATTGCTACAGGAGATGGTGAGGCGATGGAAATTATAGTTCATGGAGATTCTAAAACTTCTAAACTTGTAGGTAAAAAAATATCTCAATTAAAATTACCAGAAACCATCATAATTGGAGCTATAGTTAGAAATAACAAAGTTATATTNGCCAATGATGATGTAGAAATAAAAACAAATGATCATGCNATTATTTTTGTGTTGGATAAAAAAGAAATACCTAGAATAGAAAAAATGTTTCAAGTAAGCGTAGGATTTTTTTAATTACAAATGAACTATCCCTTAATTAAAAGAATAATTGGAATTATGTTGATGATGTTTAGTGGTACGCTACTAATCCCGGTTATTGTTTCTATAATATTTAATGATAACAACTTAATGACCTTTGTTTATTCTTTTTTTATAATTTTAGTTGTTGCGTCTATACTTTATTTTCCTAATATGGGCATTAATGATACAACTGATATTAAAGTTAAGGAGGGATTTTTAATTGTTGTTTCTTTTTGGGTTGTTTTAAGTTTTTTTGGATCAATACCATTTATAATGGATGCTCAGTTGTCACTAAATTTTGCTGATGCATTATTTGAATCTATATCAGGTTGGACTACCACCGGTGCTACTGTAATTACTAATATTGATGATTTATCTCCTTCAATACTTATGTATAGACAGATGTTGCAATGGCTAGGGGGAATGGGAATAGTTGTATTAGCACTTGCAATACTTCCTATGTTAGGAATTGGTGGTATGCAATTATATAAAGCAGAATCAACTGGACCTATTAAAGATAATAAGATTTCACCTCGTATTGCTGAAACAGCAAAAAATCTTTGGTCAATATATGTAGGCCTAACTTTATTATGTGCTGTAGCATATTATGCTGCCGGCATGAACTTATTTGATGCCATTGCACATAGTTTTTCGACAATTGCTATTGGAGGATTCTCAACACATAATCTTAGCATTGCTTACTTTAACAATCCTTTAATTGAAATTTTTTGTATGATTTTTATGTTCTTGTCTGCATTAAATTTTATCTTACACTTTATGTCATTTAGACATAAAGATTTAAGCGTTTATTTAAAAGATTCTGAATTTAAATCTTATGTNTTTATTATCTTTTTATTTATATTTATAAGTTTTATGTTTCTAAATTTAGGAAATTCAAATGAAATTAATTTTAGACATTTAATGTTTCAAATTATCTCTTTTGCAACAACATCAGGGTTTACGTCTGCATCATTTAATTCATGGCCTTCTTTTATTATTACAATGTTAATCACAATGAGTTTTATTGGAGCTTGTACAGGATCTACAGGAGGAGGAATAAAAGTAATGAGAGTGGCTATTTTATTTAAGCTTTTAAAAAAGGAGATGTTAAAAATACTTCATCCAACTGCAGAAGTAACCGTCAAAATTAATCAGCAAACAATTAATGATGAATTATCAAACACTATTTATAATTTTTTTATTTTTTATNTTGTATCGTACATAATTTTATCTCTCANTCTTATGTTTTCNGGTCTNGATATAACAACATCTTTAACAGCAGTTGCCTCATGCATAAATAATTTAGGGCCTGCATCTGGAATAGTTGCTGAAAACTATGCTCCGCTAAGTACTTTTGCAAAATACATACTATCTTTTGCTATGATATTAGGAAGACTTGAAATCTATACATTATTAATTATTTTTACTCCTTACTTTTGGAAATTCTAATTTACTATGTTGAAAAAACATAAACCTTTTCTTTCTAAGAACAACCCACTTAATATAAAACAATATGAATGTGAGCAATTTTCGTATAAGTTTTTTTTGCCGTATTATTGGCTAACCTGGCTGGGGATATTATTGTCTCTTATATTAAATTATTTACCGCATATCATTAGAATTCAATTGGGAAAACTGATAGGAAGAGTAATATACATTACTAATAAAAAAAGAAGAAATATTGCTAAAACAAATATCTCTTTATGTTTTAAATCAATGTCTGACAAGGATGTTGATAATTTAGTACGAAAATATTTTAAAAATTTAGGAAGAACTTTTNTTGATATACCTATTTTATGGTGGAGAAGCGATAAGGTTTTAAAATCTGTATGCAAAGTCAAAAATATTAATTATATTAAAAATGAATTATCTAAAGGAAAAGGAGTTATTCTCTTAACTCCACATTCAACATCTATAGATTTTGGTGGTAGATCTATATCTGAATTCCCGATTATTAGTATGTATAAACCATTTAGAAATGAATTAATTAATTGGTTTGTTGGGAAATCTAGAAGCAAATCAACTGATAATGTTGTTGTTTATCCTAGAACTGATTTTCCATTTAAAAGTATTATTAAAGCACTGAAAAAGCCTAACATATTTTATTATATTGGCGACGAAGACTTAGGGTTAGATAACTCTGTGTTTGCTAAATTTTTTGATGAAGAAAAATCAACTTTAATTGCTATTAGAAAAATAGTCGAGCTTACAAATTGTTCTGTTTTACCATGTATAAATTATTTTTGTAATGATACTAAGGAATATATCACTGAAATAAATAAGCCTTTAGTAAATTTTCCTACTAATGATGCTAGTAGTGATGCAATAATTATAAATAAGTGTTTTGAACAAATGATAAATAAAAACTTAGCTGAATATATGTGGAGTCTAAGAATATTTCAAACTAGAAAACAAGGCACATCATATCCGTACAATGATAGATTATGAAAATATATCCAGAAATTAAACCTTATGAAAGCTTCATGATGAAAGTAGATGATATACATAATTTATATGTAGAAGTGTCTGGTAACCCACAAGGTATACCAGTTTTATTTTTACATGGGGGGCCAGGAGCTGGAACTAGCCCTTTACATAGAAGATATTTTAACCCATCAATTTATAAGATTATTCTTTTTGATCAACGCGGATCTGGTAAATCTACTCCATATGGATGTATAGAAAATAATACTTCAAAAGATTTAGTGCAGGATATAAAAAAAATTTTAGATCAATTACATATTCCTAAAACCATAATTTATGGGGGTTCTTGGGGGTCAACTTTGGCATTATTGTTTTCAGAATCCTATCCTAATTTAGTTCATTCTTTAGTTTTAAGAGGCATATTTTTGTGTCGTAAAGGTGATATTCAGTGGTTTTATCAAAAAGGAGCCGACTCTATTTTTCCTGAATATTGGAAAGATTTTATTGAAGGAGTTTCAGACAACGAACAAAATAATATATTAGAAACATTTTATAAAAAGATTCATTTTGATGATGATAAGGTCTCTCTTGAATTTTGTCATAAATGGGCTTTGTGGGAAGGTAGATGTTCATCTTTATTGCCAACACAGAATGTTGTAAAACAATTTGCTGATTGCGCTGTTTCCTTATCTAAGATTGAAACTCATTATTTTTTTAACAATTGCTTCATACAAGATAATCAAATATTAAAAAATATAAATAAAATACAAAATATTAAAACTTATATAGTGCATGGAAGATATGATATTGTTTGNCCTTTTAAACAAGCTTTTGATTTATATGAGGAACACAAAAAATCTGAAATCTATATTATAAATGATGCCGGGCACTCATTATTAGAACCTGGGGTTACAAATAAAATTCTTGAAATATTTAACTCACCTAATGAACTTTTATCATAAAATATTTATAATTATCGCATCGTTAATAGCGGCATCAATAGTTAATTTCTTATTATTCTTCCCTTTATTATCTTTTGGGGGAAACCTGCCAGATTATAATAGGGAGCAGAATATAAATGAACAAATAACAAAATATATTTTTGATGCAGAAGTTATTAAACTTCAATCAAACATAGAAAAAGAATTTAATTTAGTAATAAATATAAATAATTCATCACAAGACTCTATATTATTACTGCATGGTCGTGGCTTACACCCAACAGAACCTCTTGTGATAGAGCCACTCAGACAGAAATTATTGTTAGCTTTTAATACTTTCTCATTACAATTACCAGTTTTAAAGAAAGGCAAGACTTTTTATGATTATAAAAATATTTTTAAGTATTCAAATGAAAGAATAAATTCTGCGATAAAATATATGTTAAAAAGTAATGGAAAAATTATTATTATTGCACATAGTTGCGGTACACACATGTTATCTTCATTTATTAGAAAATATAATCCGGACTCACTTAAGGCGATAATCTTAATTAGCGCAGGTGCAGTAGATAAGGGNCAAGTACCAGATAAATATTTGGACTATAGTCTATTAAACATACCTATATTAAATATATATTCTGAATATGATTATAGCTCAGTGATGGANCATGCCAATTATTTTACAAAAAATCTTGGTGTTAAATTTAAAAATATAATGATACCCGAAGTTGATCATTATTACAGGGATAATTCTGATTTACTTGCTCGCGAAGTAAATAAATGGCTTAAATCCTTATAATATGTTATAGATATCATATGAAAAATCGTATAGCTAAAGTCGAAAGAAATACTAAAGAAACGCAAATAACTGCAGAGATAAATTTAGACGGCAATGGTAAATCGTCATTAAAAGCAGACTTACCTTTTCTAGAACATATGTTGGAACAAGTTGCAAAACATGGGATGTTGGATCTTGATATTAATGCCAACGGGGATTTACACATTGATGCTCACCATACTGTTGAGGACATAGGNATTGTTTTAGGACAAGTAATAGATAAAGCTTTAGGAGATAAGTTAGGTATTAATAGATTTGGTTCATCGTATGTCCCTCTAGATGAGTCATTGTCTAGAGTAGTTTTAGATTTTTCTGGTAGACCTGGTTTAGAATATAATGTTACATACCCAAGATCAAAAGTTGGCAGTTTTGATGTTGATTTAATACAAGAATTTTTTCAAGGTTTTGTAAATCATGCTAAAGCNACCATTCATATAGATAATGTAAGAGGAGGTAATTCGCATCATATTGCTGAAACAATATTTAAGGCATTTGGAAAGGCGTTGAAAGCCTCAGTTAGCATAGACCCTAGAAATANAAATAGGATTCCATCAACTAAAGAAAAAATCTAATGACAGAAATTGCGGTTATTGACTANGGCATGGGCAATGTACATAGTGTGTCAAAAGCTTTAGCAAAAGTAAGCGAAAAGAATACCAAGATAATAATTACAAATTCTATGGATGAGATTAGAAATTGTTCTCATATAGTTTTTCCAGGACAAGGCGCAGCCTCAGAATGTATGAAAAATATTAATAAACATCTAGATATAGAAGAGTTTAAAAAAACCATCTATGAAAAGCCCTTTTTAGGCATATGTATGGGCTTACAGGTGTTAATGAATTCTAGTGATGAAAACAATGTAACTAGTTGCCTTGATATATTTGATGGAGAGGTAAAAAGCATAAAAGATAATTTAAAAGATAAGCTAAAAATTCCACATATGGGGTGGAGCCAAGTAGAGCAGTGTCATAATCATCCAATTTGGAAAAAAATAAAAAATAATTCTTATTTTTATTTTGTACATAGCTTTTTTGTTAAACCTGTAAATAAAGAAGAAATTTTATCAAAAACATTTTATGGATTTGATTTTACATCAGGATTGTCAAAAGAAAATATTATAGCTGTTCAGTTTCACCCTGAAAAGAGTTCAAAAGACGGACTTCAATTTTTGCAAAATTTTATTAATTGGAGAATCTAATATGAAGATATTTCCAGCAATTGATCTTAAAGATGGTAAGTGTGTAAGATTAGCTAAGGGAGCATACGATAAAGTCACAACTTATTCGGATGACCCTATTATGGTAGCTGAAGAATGGATTAGCCAGGGCTCATCATACCTGCATATTATAGATTTAGATGGAGCTAGAGATGGGGCTATGGTTAATTTCAATAAAATATCAGAAATTAGAAGCAAGTTCCCCGATATTTATATACAGGTTGGAGGCGGGATTAGATCGATAGAGTCAATTAATAAATATTTAAATATAGGTATAAATAAGGTTATTATCGGCACTAAAATTCTTTCAAATCCAGATTTTCTATTTGATTTAAATAACGAGATAAAGAGCAAAATTATAGTTGATCTTGCAATTAAAAATAATAAATTAACTACTGATGGGTGGCATAATGCAACTTCATATAAAATAAAAGATTTTATACGAATTTTAGAAAAGCATCAGATAGCCGAGATAGTCTTAACGGACGTTAATAAAGACGGCATGTTAAATGGAATTAATCTTGATATGATTGAAGAAATTATTTCATTTACAAAAATACCATTAATTGCATCAGGTGGAGTTTCATGTTCACGAGATATTGTAAAGTTGATGGCAATAAAAGATAAGGGGCTTTCTGGTATAATTATTGGTAAAGCGCTTTATGAAAATAAAATTAAAATTAGCGACATTTTGTCATTGGAAGGTTTGTAGAAATGTCTTTAACAAAACGCATAATACCTTGTTTAGATATAGATGATGGAAGAGTTGTTAAGGGAACAAATTTTGTCAACATTGTTGATGCAGGAGACCCTGTAGAAGTTGCACAGAGATATGATGTCGAGGGAGCAGATGAAATAGCATTTTTAGATATAACTGCTACGCATCAGAATAGAAAAACAATAATTAAAACGGTAGAAAAAGTTGCAGGTGAAGTTTTTATTCCTCTTACCGTAGGTGGAGGCGTATCCAATTACACGGATGTTCTTAATTTATTGAACGCTGGAGCTGACAAAGTAGCTATAAATAGTGCTGCGGTAGATAATCCAGATTTAATTAACAATGTTACAGATAAAATTGGAAGACAGTGTATTGTTGCAGCAATGGATGTTAAAAAGGAAGAAGAAAATAAATGGGTTGTTTATACACATGGTGGCCGAAAGAAAACATCTTTAGATGCATTAACATGGGCTATAGAACTAGATAAGAGAGGAGCAGGTGAAATTTTGCTTACTAGCATGGATAGAGATGGCACGAAAAAAGGATTTGATACAAACTTATTAAAAACAATATCAAACCACGTAGATATCCCAGTAATTGCATCTGGTGGAGCTGGAGAGTTAGAACATTTAAAAGACGCTATAGTGCTTGGTAACGCCGATGCAGTTTTAGCTGCTAGCATCTTTCATTATTCTATTTTTTCTATAAAAGAGGTTAAAGATTACTTTAAAGACAATGGAGTTATGGTGCGTAGTTAATCATTTGTGATAATCTATGAGTTATGAGTAAGAAAAATATTGAAGATATATTGATAGAATTAGATAAAATTTTAAGGCAAAGAAAAGATCAAATGCCTAATGATTCGTATGTAACTTCCTTATATAAGAGGGGCAATAGTCACATTAACGAGAAAATTATTGAAGAAGCCAATGAATATATAGAAGCTGTCGATAAAAAAAATAAAGTAGATATTATACATGAGGCAGCTGATTTATGGTTTCATAATTTGGTATCATTGTCTTTGAATGATATAAGCTCGAATGATATTCTAGAAGAACTTAGAAATCGTTTTGGACTATCAGGGCTTGAGGAAAAGAAATTAAGAAAAAAATGAGGTAGATGTATGTTAAGCGGAATATCACCATGGTCAATACTTTTAATTTTAATAATTGTAGTTGTATTATTTGGAACGAAAAAACTTAGGAATGTTGGGTCAGACTTAGGTTCTGCTATAAAAAGTTTTAAAAAATCATCTCGTGAAGATAAGTCAGAAGACAAAGTCGTATCTGACAAAACATCTTCAAAAAATGATAAATAAAACTATATGTTTGATATAGGGTTTTGGGAATTATTTTTAATATTTTTGCTTCTGCTTTTTGTAGTAGGACCAGATAAACTTCCTGTAGTAGCGGGGTTTTTAGGAAGATGGTTTGGTAAAATACAGAGATATTTTTTCGAATTAAAAGATTCTATTCAAAAAGAAACTGTAGAACCTTCTAATGAAATTAGCAAACTTGTAGATGATCAAAAATCTCATATGGATAGAATACAAGAAGAAATTACAAAAGCTAAAGAGGATGATCAGCCAAAATGACATCTAAAAATGATTCAGAAAATTCATTTAAGTCTATAGTCCCTCATTTTAAAGAGTTAAAAACTAGATTATCAAAATATCTTTTATTTGTTTTTATTATTTTTCTTATTCTTTTCCCTTTTTCTGACACTATTTATACTCAGTTAGCGGCTCCTCTGATATCAAGATTACCTGAGGGTAGTAATATGATTGCAATTGATGTCGCATCACCATTTTTTATTCCTTTTAAATTAGTAATGATACTTTCTATATTTATTTCTATACCTTATCTTCTTTATCATCTATGGATGTTTACTGCGCCAGGGTTATATGAAAAGGAGAAAAAATTAGTATTTCCAATTTTGGTTTCAAGTAGTATTTTATTTTACTTAGGCGCTGCTTTTGCATATTTTGTTGTATTCCCTTTAATATTTGCATTTTTTATAGGTATTGCTCCAGAAGGTATATCTGTAATGACAGATATTAGTAGATACCTTGATTTTGTAATAACATTATTTTTTGCATTTGGCTTTGCTTTTGAGGTACCAGTGGTAACTATTATATTGGTTATAACAAATATCAGTACCACTCAAAGTCTTTCAGAAAAAAGACCTTATGTCATAGTTGGAGCATTTATTGTTGGAATGCTTTTAACTCCCCCAGATGTAATTTCACAAACTTTATTAGCAATACCAATATGGCTTTTATATGAAGTTGGAATATTTTTCTCAAAAATAATTTCTCGCAATAAAACGGAGAATAATGAATCAATTGTGGATGATATTAACTCAGATAATGGAGGGAAAGGGAAAAAATCATGAGTAGAAACATATGGTTTGTGAGACATGCTCAATCGGAATATAATCAAAAAAAATTATTTACAGGATGGCATGACCCACAATTAACTGAGCATGGAGTTAATAAAGCACTAGAGCTTAAACAAGATTTAAATGGCATAAATTTTGATGTTGTATATTCTTCTCCTCTAAAACGAGCTCTACAAACAGCCAATATTTTAATAACTAATCAAGAAATAATTATAGACGAAAGACTTAAAGAAAGAAGTTATGGTGATTGGTCATCTAAACACAAAGATGAGATAAAAGCAGAAATAGGTGAAAGCAATTATCATGCAGCTAGAAGAGGGTGGGAAACAAGCCCTCCTAATGGAGAAAGTTTAAGAGATGTAAGTATTAGAGTTCAATCTTTTTTAGATGAATTACCAAAATCTGGAAATATACTTGTTATATCTCACGGAAATACAATACGTGCTATCTCTGTACTTATTGGAATTAATGATAAAACTAATGTTGATTCTTTTGAAATAAAAGTTGGTACAATTTTAAAAACCTAACCAAGTTTTTATTTAATAGAACATAAATCGACGGACCTTTTGGCAATATTCTTCATAAGCTGTGCCGTACAATTCTCTTAAATGTGGTTCTTCTTCATATCTAACAAGTACTTCTATTGCAATATAAATAAATATAACAAACAATAACGTAAGATAATGAGGCAATAGAATAATTATTCCATCAAAAAATATTAAACCACCTAAATAAATTGGGTTTCTACAATATTGAAATAACCCGTGGGTAACCAATTCAGCATCATCGCTTTTAGAACCAATGTACCTCCATGATTTACCCATTTGATATTGTGCTGTTACAGCAAAAGATATTCCCAANAAAACAAAGCTCCAGCCAACAATTATTCCAGTTAAACCAAAATTAAATAAAGGGCGAAACTCCCCTATAAATTCGAGAATTGAAAGTAAGACTATCCCCCACCAACCAATTGTCACTAGAGTTGAATAAACAGTAAATGAACGAGAGGAAAAAGAATCTAGTGTTAATTTAACACCTGATGTGCCTGTTAATTTATAATGAAAGATAGTTCTTCCAATTAAAACCAATAAAATAAACAGAATAATTGCANCTAATGTCATTACATATAAATATTAACAAATTAAAACATCAATAAGTATAAGTCTTTGGATAAAGGCATAATATAATCACTATGCCTTTATGTTATGTTGTACAGGAGAAAGGGGAGTACAACGGAATTAACTATTTTCTGGATAAACTGAAGGAGCGCTTTCCAATGATTTACTAAATTCAGGATATGCTTCTAGCCCGCACTCAGATATATCAACACCTTCTTCTTCCTCTTCTTCTGATACTCTTAAACCAAATATTGNTTTGATNATGATCCANANAATCANNCTAACAATAAATGTCC
The DNA here is from genome assembly GCA_002718845.1 of Gammaproteobacteria bacterium. Classification (GTDB taxonomy): domain Bacteria; phylum Pseudomonadota; class Gammaproteobacteria. Next base: position 13,028 of record PBFS01000004.1, read on the forward strand.
ATAAGAAGATTANGATTGTTCCATAAACTTGAGCACCCAATGAACCACTAGTTAGTGCTACTGCTAATAGGCCCCAAATACCACATGTTCCATGAGCTGAAATTGCTCCAACAGGATCATCTATTCGCATTTTATCAAGATTTATAATAGAGAAAACAACAATTATTCCCCCTATAAACCCTATAATTAATGCTAAACCAGGTGTTGGTGCCAGCGGTTCTGCTGTAATTGAAACTAAACCTCCGATAGCACCATTAAGAGCCATAGTTAAATCTGACTTACCAAACATAACTTTAGATATTATAAGAGCTCCCATAACACCACCTGCTGCTGCTAAGTTAGTATTAACAAATATCATTGAAACAGCATTTGCTTCAGAGACATTTGANATAATTAATTCAGATCCTCCATTAAATCCAAACCATCCTAACCAAAGGATAAATGTACCTAATGTAGCTAATGGTAAGTTAGCGCCTGGCATAGCTTGTACTTTCCCATCTTTATATTTACCACTCCTTGATCCAAGTACTATTACACCTGCTAGTGCAGCTGCAGCACCACATAAGTGCACTACTCCTGANCCTGCAAAATCTGAAAAACCAGCTTCGTCTAAAAAGCCTCCTCCCCATTTCCAATAACCTTGAACTGGGTATATTACGCTTGTCATAAATACACAGAATAATAAAAAAGGCCAAAGTTTCATTCTCTCAGCTACTGCGCCAGATATAATTGAGCAAGCTGTTGCAACAAACACTACTTGGAAAAAATGATCAGAAAGTCCTGAATAGTATATATCGCCACCACTTTTTACCACATCCTCTACAGAATTATCGCCACCTAAAAAGAATGACAGATCTGGGATAATACCTGTTCCGCCAGATGGATACATTAAGTTATAGCCAACAATCATATACATAATGCATGCTATAGAATATAAGGCTATATTTTTAGTTAGTATTTCGGCAGTATTCTTTGCTCTAACAAGACCAGATTCAAGCATTGTAAAGCCAGCTGCCATCCACATCACGAACGCACCCATTACTAAAAAGTATAAAGTATCAAGCGCATACGCTAGTTCAATGATTTGTGTTTCCATTATTAATCTCCTAATTAATGTTACTANTANATAAATGCATAAATCATGCCAAACAGATCAGAATAGTTGTTTATTTTATAAATAAAGTTGTGTTTAAAATACATCTAATATATATATAGGTTATATAATAAATACAATAATTAGGGGGAATGAATATGACATCAATATATGAAAGAATAGGTGGCGAACCTGCAATGAATGCTGCGGTTGATTTATTTTATCGCAAAGTTCTATCAGATGATCGAGTAAATGGCTTTTTTGATGGGGTAGATATGGAGAATCAAGCTGCTAAACAAAAAGCTTTTTTAACTATGGCTACTGGTGGACCCAATAATTACACTGGGAAAGAACTGCGCGAAGGACATAAAAACCTAAAAAACAAAGAAGGCAATGGAATAAACGACGAACACGTAAATATAATTATTCAGCATGCTGGCGCAGCTTTACAAGAGTTAGGTGTAGGTGAAGCAGAAATAGGAGAAATTGCTGCATTATTAGAAACTACGCGAAGTGACATAACAAATAGTTAATACATTCATATACTCTAAAAAATAAAACATATGAGTCAGTTATCGTTCAGAGGTAACAAATATATTGTTAAAGAGGGCGATACCGTGCTTGATACGTTGCTTGCTCATGGGCATAATATCCCCTGTAGTTGTAAAGCTGGTATGTGCCATGCGTGCAAAATGAAAATAGTACAAGGAAATGTGCCTCAAATTGCACAGGGTGGGCTGAAAGATACACAAATAGAAGAAGGCTACTTTTTATCTTGCCAATGCAAACCCCAAGAAGATTTGTGTGTATGCTTACCCACTGAAGTAGATAAAAAATATTCAGCACAAGTAATTTCTTTAAACAAATTATCTGATGACATTATTCAATTAATAGTAAAACTTAAGCACCCAATGTCTTTTCATGCTGGCCAATTTATAAATTTATGGAAAGATAACTATTTACATCGTAGCTATTCAATTGCTAATTTGCCAAGTCAGGAAAATCTAATAGAAATGCACATTCGCCATATGCCAAAAGGAGAATTGAGTAGTTGGGTATTTTATAAATTAAAAGAAGGCGATGTTGTTGATATCCAAGGACCACTTGGAGACTGTTTTTATAATCTAAATAAGGAAAATAAAACAAAACCAATACTGCTTGCAGGTACTGGTACTGGATTAGCCCCACTTTACGGCATATTAAGTGATGCTTTAAAACAAAAACATCAAGGGAAAATATATTTCTACCATGGCGCGCTTTTAGACAAGCAACTTTATTTTGTTAAAAAAATAAGGCAGCTAATACAAAACTATGATAGCGTTTATTATATTCCAGTAGCATTAAAATCATCAGGTTTTGTGAAAGATGTTGTAGAGGGAGATTTGGATAAAGAGGTTTTAAAAACAACAGATAGTTTTGATGGTTGGAATGTATATTTGTGCGGCGATGCTCAGATGGTTAGAAAGATTCAAAAACAAATTTTTTTAAAAGGGGCGTCATTGAAATCTATACATGCTGATGCGTTTATACCTCATGCGTAATTTTAAATAATTAGAGAGAAAAGATGACGGAAATAAACTATGAAGAATTAATTGCTCAATGGCACAGAGACAGAAATCTTATTGACGGTAGCACCGATAAAGACCAATACATGAAACTAATTCAAGAGGCAGGTGAATTATCTGATAGCGTATGTAAAGGCAAGGATGTGCGCGATGATATTGGAGACATGATGGTAGTTTTAATTAACATAATGGTAAGAAATAATTTAACAATGAAAGAATGTCTATCAGTTGCTTATGATGANATTAAGAATCGTAAGGGTAAAATGATTGATGGTGTTTTTGTAAAAGAAGGTGACGAATAAAGTTGGGCCCGGGAGGACTCGAACCTCCGACCAATGGATTATGAGTCCACTGCTCTAACCAACTGAGCTACAGGCCCTATTTAACATAGTTGCTAAACTTTTTCTTCCTTATATATTTTTGGTGATACTCTTCTGCAACCCAAAACTCTGTTGCCTTTTCAAGAAGAGTTACTATCTTATTGTTAAATTTTTCTTTGTTCAATTGTTTTATTTTATTTTCTCCAGATAGTTTTTGGAAGCCATCTAGATAAAATATACTAGATCTATATTGTGTTCCTAAATCTACACCTTGTCTATTGACTGTTGTTGGGTTATGTATTTCAAAAAAAATATTTAGCAAATCACCATAAGATATAATTTTTTCTTCAAAATAAACTTTTACAGCTTCTGCGTGATAAGTATTTCCTTTACAGACTTCTTCGTAAGTTGGTTCTTTTGTTGTTCCTCCAATGTAACCTACTTCTGTTTCTTTAACCCCTTTAGTTGAAATGAATTCTTCTTCAACGCCCCAAAAACATCCTGCGGCAAATATAGCAATGTTAGTCATTGTCTAGAAAACTTTTTAAATTATGCGCCCTTGACGGGTGTCTGAGTTTTCTTAATGCTTTAGCTTCTATTTGTCTAATTCTCTCTCTGGTAACATCAAATTGTTTACCTACCTCTTCTAAAGTATGATCAGTATTCATATCTATACCAAATCTCATTCTTAGAACTTTTGCCTCTCTTGCAGTTAAAGATGATAGAACATCATCCGTAGCAAAATGCAGACTTTCGTCCGTTGCGTTTTCTAAAGGAGACTCGATAACAGTATCTTCAATAAAGTCACCTA
>PBFS01000005.1 GCA_002718845.1 Gammaproteobacteria bacterium
ATAAGGTTTATTAAATCTATCAGACGGTTCAAAGTTAATTGCAATTAAAATAGTAATCAAGATTGCTACAGTAGTTCCAATAAATCCTTCGTATGCAATATAAAATTCTTCCATTATTCCACTGTAACGGACTTAGCAAGATTTCTTGGTTGATCTATATTGGTTTTCTTTTGTAAGGCAACATAATAAGAAAGTAGTTGCATTGGAATCACATAGACTAAAGGAGCTGTGAAATGACCACAAGATGGCATGGTAATTATTTTAGTTTTTTCATTTTTCTTAAGTTTTAATTTTTTATTAGTAAAAATGTAAACCAATCCTTGTCTTGCCTTAACTTCTGCTAAATTAGATAAGACTTGGTTAACAAGATTATTTTCAGGCATTAACCCAATCACTGGCAGATTTTTATCAACTAAAGCTAAAGGTCCGTGTTTTAATTCTCCAGCAGCATAGCCTTCTGCGTGAATATAAGTAATTTCTTTAAGTTTTAAAGCAGCTTCTAGAGCTATAGGATAGGACGCTCCTCTTCCAAGGAAAAGAGCATGATGTTTATTTTTAAAATTTTTTGCCATTTCTTTTATTTTTTTTTCAAGCAAGAATGTTTTTTTAAGTACTGTTGGTAATGTTTTAATTTGTTTTAATATTGATTTGCCAATAGTTTTATTTTTAGAATATTTTGCCAGTATCATTGTAAGAAATAAAAGTGCTATTAATTGTGATGTGAATGCTTTTGTTGAAGCAACGCTAATTTCAGGACCAGCATGCGTTAAATAAACTAAATCAGATAATCTTGTAATCGTGCTTTCTGGCACGTTACAAATTGCTAAAATAGATTTATACGAACTATTTTTAGCTTTTTTTAAAGAATAAATAGTATCCGCTGTCTCTCCTGATTGGCTTATTGCAACAAATAAAGTATCTTTTGGAATATTAGTTATTCTATGCCTGTACTCACTTGCTATTTCAGCTGTACACATAATATCTGACACTTCTTCAATCCAATATTTTGCAACCAATGCAGCATTGTAACTTGTGCCGCAAGCAACAAAATGTATATGTTTTATAGTTTTTAAAATATTATCAGAATTAGGACCAAATATATTTGGCAAAAGACCTTTAGCACCAATATGCGATTTAATAGCATCATTTACAATATCATATTGTTCGTGAATTTCTTTTTGCATAAAATGCTTATAGCCATTTTTAGAAACTGTTTTATCTTTTTGTTTTGTCTTAACTGCTTTGCGAGTAATTTTTTTGCCAGTTAAAGAAAATAAGTCTACGTTATTTTTTTTAATAAAAGCAATCTCATAATCATTTAATGGCATATAAGTTTTAGTTTTACTTGTTAGGGCGTGTAAGTCAGATGATATAAAATTACAATTGTCACCAATGCCAATAAGCAAAGGGCTTCCATTACATGCTGCAATAATTGTATCTGGCATATCTTCAAATAAAATTCCAATAGCAAACGACCCTTCTAATTGTTTGACTACAGATCTTATAGAGTTTTTTGTGTTATTATTTTTTGAAAAAGAATCTGCAAGTAGATGCGCTATAACTTCAGAATCTGTGTCAGAAGAGAATTTAAAACCTTTTTTCAAAAGCTTGGCTTTAAGTTCATCTGAATTTTCAATAATGCCATTATGTACAATAGAGATTTTATTTGAATTATGCGGATGTGAGTTTTTTAAATTTGGCTCTCCATGGGTCGCCCAACGAGTATGCGCTATTCCACACTCGCCAACTATTTTTGAAGCTTTTAATTGTTTTTTTAATTCGTTTACTTTTCCGATACAGCGAATTCTTTTAATTTTATTAGTATTTGATAAGACAGATATTCCAGCAGAGTCATAACCTCTATACTCTAATTTCATAAGTCCTTCTATGAGGCTATTTTGAATTTTACTAGAAGAAACTGCGCCAAAAATTCCGCACATTATTTTTTACCTTTTATTGATCTATTCTTCCATTTAGGAATTGATACTTGTTTGCTTCTTGCAATAGTTAAACTGCCTCCTCCTGGCGTATCTCTTGTTACTGTAGAACCTGCGGCAATATATGAACCTTTACTAACTTTAACAGGAGCCACTAATTTAGTGCCTGACCCAATGAATGAATTACTTTCAATTATAGTTTTATGTTTTTTATCCCCATCGTAGTTACACGTAATGGTGCCTGCGCCTATGTTAATATCTGTTCCAAGAACAGCATCACCAATGTAACTAAGGTGATTTATTTTTGTTCTACTTCCAATTACTGAATTCTTAACTTCTACAAAATTACCGACATGAGAATCATTTTTTAGTACTGTACCAGGCCTAATTCTTGCGTAAGGTCCTACAATACAGTTATCACCAATGGTTGCGCCAAAAATTATTGTGTTAGGTTTAATGTGAACATTTTTACCTATTTTACAACGATTAAAATAACAGTTATGACCCATGGTTGAGTTTTCTCCAATTTTAACTTCATCTTCAAAAACACAATTAATATCTATTTCCACATTGCCACTAACATGCAAATTACCTCTTATATCAGTTCTCGATGGATCTCTAATTAGTGTTCCTGATTCAAGCAAAGATTCTGCTTTTGCTCTAAGGTATCGTTGTTCTAATCTAACTAAATCAACTTTGGAGTTAACGCCAGCTATTTCAAGTTCGTCGGTAAATTTAAAAGTTGCAACTTTATGATTATTTTCAATCAATATTTTTATAATGTCAGTAAGATAATATTCTTTTTTTGAATTATGATTATTTATTAAACCTACATATTTGCGCAGAAGATTTTCTTTAATCGCAATAACTCCTGTATTAACCTCTTTGATTTGTCTTTGCTCTAAAGTGGTTTCTTTTTCTTCAATTATGCGTGATATATTATTTTTTGTTCTAATTATTCTTCCATACCCCTTTGGTATATCTAATTCTACCGTTCCTATACATGCCTCAGAAGATTTCAATTTATTTACAATCTTTTTAATCGAAGAATCTTTTATGAATGGTGTATCACCACACAGAATAAGTATTGTTGAGTTTCCTGGTTTTTTAGTAGCAAGAACAGATTTCACGGCACCCGCCGTCCCATCTAATTGTTTCTGAACAACAACTTCAATTTTCGATCCGATTAAAATTTTTTTTAAATCTTTTGATTGGCTATTTATAACACACGTAATATTGCGGGACCGCGCGCCTTTAACAGATTCAACAATGTGATTAATAACTGGTTTGCCAGCTATATTAAATAAAAGTTTAGACTTATTAGCCTTCATTCTTGTGCTTTTCCCAGCGCCAAGAATAATTGTTGTGAACATATCAAGCTACCCCTTAACTACTTTTTCCCTTTATTTTTAAGTTTCTTAATAAGTCTCAATTGTGCTGCTGCTTGTAGTAATTCTGATTTCGCCTTAGCGGCATCAATATCGTTACCACTATTTTTCATTGCGTCCTGTGCAAGTCTTTCAGCTTCCAGTGCTCTTTCTTCGTCTAAATCTTCTCCTCTCAATGCAGTGTCAGACAAAATTGTAACCTCGTTTGGCTGTATCTCCAATATACCACCACTAACGTAAAAGGTCTCTATTTCATCTTTGCTTATTTGGGCTCTGACATCACCAGGTTTCAATCGAGTGATTAGCGGAGTGTGTTTTGGAGTTATTCCAACCTCACCCATTTCAGCTGGAGCAAAAACCATCTCTACTTCTTTAGAGAATAACTCTTGTTCAGCGCTAACTATTTCTAATTTAAGTTTTCCTTCCATTATTTTTCTTCATCAGCTTTTTTCTCAGCTTCAGAAATTTCTCCAATCATATAAAATGCTTGTTCAGGTAAATGATCTAAATCTCCATTAACAATGGACTGGAATCCTTTCATGGTATCCTTCAATGAAACATACTTTCCTGGTGTCCCCGTAAACGTTTCCGCCACATAAAAAGGTTGTGATAAATATCTTTGTATTTTTCTTGCTCTATTTACAGCTAATTTATCCTCTTCTGATAATTCATCCATACCAAGTATGGCAATGATGTCTTTTAACTCTTTATATTTTTGTAATACTCCCTGAACCGCTCTAGTTGTATCATAATGTTCTTGTCCAATTACTAATGGGTCCAATTGTCTACTTGTAGAATCTAAAGGATCTACTGCTGGGTATATTCCCAATTCTGCAATATTTCTTGATAGGACAACTGTGGCATCTAAATGCGCAAATGTTGTTGCTGGGCTAGGGTCAGTTAAATCATCGGCTGGAACATATACAGCCTGTATAGAAGTAATGGACCCACTTTTTGTTGAAGTTATTCTTTCTTGTAAAACACCCATTTCCTCTGCAAGAGTAGGTTGGTATCCAACGGCTGACGGCATGCGTCCAAGTAATGCAGAAACTTCGGTACCTGCAAGTGTATATCTATATATATTGTCAACAAATAAAAGTGTGTCACTTCCTTGGTCTCTAAAATGTTCAGCTATAGTTAAACCAGTTAATGCGACTCTAAGTCTATTGCCGGGAGGTTCATTCATTTGACCGTAAACAAGCGCAACCTTGTCAATAACTTTTGCGTCTGTCATTTCATGATAAAAATCATTGCCTTCACGAGTTCTTTCTCCTACGCCAGCAAATACAGAAAATCCACTATGCTCAGCGGCAATATTTCTAATCAATTCCATTAGAATTACAGTTTTACCAACGCCTGCACCCCCAAATAATCCAACTTTACTGCCTTTGGCAAAAGGGCAAATTAAATCAACAACCTTAATTCCTGTTTCTAATATTTCAATCTCTGATGCTTGTTCAGAAAATGTCGGGGCTGGTCTGTGTATAGGCAGAGTTGTTTTAGCATTAATGTCGCCTGCATTATCAATAGGCTCTCCCAAAACATTCATAATTCTTCCTAGGGTTTTTTCTCCAACAGGCACATTTATTGGTTCCCCAGTATTGTTTACATCAAGGCCACGTTTTAGGCCATCTGTAGAACCCATTGCAATAGTACGGACAACTCCATCCCCTATTTGCTGTTGGACCTCTAGCGTTAAATTATTTTCTTTAACTTTTAAAGCATCAAAAATTTTTGGAATAGATTCGCGTGGAAACTTTACGTCTATGACTGCTCCAATAATTTCTACTACTTTTCCTGCTTCCATAATTATCTCCTAAGTTAAAGAGCTGCTGCACCAGATATAATTTCTGATATTTCTTGTGTAATAGCAGCTTGCCTATTTTTGTTATATATTAATTTTAATTCCGCAATTAAATCCATTGCATTGTCAGAAGCAGATTTCATAGCCACCATTCTTGAAGCTTGTTCGCATGCTAAGTTCTCAACAACAGCGCGATAAACTAGCGATTCAATATATCTAGTAAATAGAGACTCTAATACTTCCTCTGCATCTGGCTCATATAAATAATCCCAATAATGATCATACGTTGAAATTTTTTCTTCGATTACAATAGGTAAAATCTTTTTCAAATTTGGTAGCTGGCTAACGGTATTAACAAATGTATTATAAACAATATAGACTTCGTCAAAATTTTTCTCTAAATAATTAGCTATTGTTTTAGTTATCACTCCAAGAATTTGTTCAACCGTAGGTTTATCACCAAGATGCGATGTTTGAGCTATTACATTACCACCAACCCTTTGAAAAAAAGATGATGCCTTATTGCCGACGAGTGAAAACGTTGATTCAATTCCTTTTGCTTTATCTTTTGATATTTCTTCTAACACCTGTTTAAATAAATTATTATTCAAGCCACCACATAAACCTCTATCTGATGAGATTATGATGTAACATTTTTTTCTTACATCTCTTTGCGTTAAAAACTCAGATTCATATTCAGGATGAGCATGTGCTAAGTGTGACATTACATTCGTTATTTTTTCAGCAAATGGTCTGGCTTTGTTCATTTGATCTTGAACTTTTTTCATTTTGCTAGCTGCAACCATTTCCATTGCTTTAGTAATCTTTTGAGTATTTTGAATACTGCTAATTTGTGTTCTTATTTCTTTACTACTAGACACTATTAATAAACTCCATTCTCTTTAAAATCATCTAAGATTGCTTTCATCTTTGTTGCTATGCCACCGTTATAATCTAAGGTTTTATTTATTTCTGCAATTATTTTTCCATGCTTAGATTTTGCAAATTCATGTAAAGATTTTTCAAATCCTATAATTTTATTTATACCAACTTCATCTAAGTAACCCTCATTAACTGCAAATAATGATAACGACATCTCAGCAACAGTAAGTGGCGAATATTGTGATTGTTTCATTAATTCAGTCACTCTTTTACCTCTTTCAAGTTGTTTTCTAGTTGTTTCATCTAAATCAGATGCAAATTGCGAGAATGCGGCAAGCTCTCTATATTGAGCTAATGCCAACCTGACGCCTCCACCTAGTTTTTTAATAATTTTGGTTTGCGCTGCTCCGCCAACTCGCGACACTGATAACCCCGCGTTTATTGCTGGTCTTATGCCTGCATTAAATAAATCAGTCTCTAAAAAAATTTGCCCGTCAGTAATTGATATGACATTTGTTGGCACAAAAGCTGATACATCGCCGGCTTGTGTCTCGATAATGGGCAATGCTGTTAATGACCCAGTTTTATCTTTAATTTTACCTCCAGTTATATTTTCTACAGCTTTTTCGCTAATTCTTGATGCCCTCTCTAACAGTCTTGAATGTAAATAGAATACATCTCCAGGATAAGCTTCACGACCTGGAGGTCTTCTAAGTAATAATGAAACTTGCCTATATGCCCAGGCTTGTTTTGTTAAATCATCATAAACTATCAACGCATCTTGCCCTAAGTCTCTAAAATATTCTCCCATTGCGCATCCGGAATACGGAGCTATGTATTGCATCGCCGCAGAATCAGCAGCAGGCGCTGCAACAATTATTGTATGCTTTAATGCGTCATGCTCTTCAAGTTTTCTAACTACTGAAGCAATAGATGATGCCTTTTGCCCAATAGCTACATATATACATTTTACACCTGTGCCCCTTTGATTGATTATGGTGTCAATTGCAACAGCAGTTTTGCCAGTTTGTCTATCACCAATAATTAATTCACGTTGCCCACGGCCTATAGGAACCATTGAATCAATTGCTTTCAATCCTGTTTGCACAGGTTGATCTACCGATTTTCTCTCAATAACTCCTGGGGCAATTTTTTCTATAGGTGAACTATGATTAGACTTTATAGCCCCGGCATTATCAATTGGTTCGCCTAGAGAATTAACAACTCTACCTAATAAAGATTCACCAACAGGGACTTCCAAAATACGCCCTGTACATTTAACAGTATCTCCTTCAGATATAGATTTATAATCACCTAAAATAACAGCACCTACAGAGTCTCTTTCAAGATTTAATGCCAAGCCATAAATATTATTAGGGAATTCAAGCATTTCTCCTTGAAGCGCATCAGTAATTCCATAAATTCTAGCAATGCCATCTGTTAAAGACACAACGGTCCCCTCATTATGAGATTGAGCTTTTAAATCTAACTTCTGAATTTTTTCTTTAATAATGTCGCTAATTTCTGTTGGGTTTATTGTCATATTTCTACCTTCTTGTTGTAAGCTTTTCTCTCATTGAATCAATTTTACTTTTGATACTATAATCAATAACTTGATTATCCACTTTAATTTTTATTCCAGCTAAGAGGTTTGTGTTAATCTCCTCTTTGATTTTTATTTGTTTTTTAAATTGAGCTTCTAACATGTTGGATAGCTGCTCTTTTTGTTTACTACCAAGCTCATATGCTGTTTCAATCTCTGCCACAGTTATATTTTCTTCATTCAATAACATTTCATTAAATAAATATGAAATTTGATCTATGAAATAAATTTTCTTATTTTCAATCATAATATTAAGAAAATTTTTAAATAATTTATCGCAAGACGGTAGAAATTCTAACAAAAACTCTAAAGCTTCTTTATTGGTAACTTTAGGACTTGCAATAATTGCTTTAACTTTCCCATCCTTTAATACTTTTGATAAAACTAATAAGTTTGATTTCCATTTATTCGTTGATTGTCCTTCAATTGCAATTTTATATGCTGCTTCTGCATAAGGTCTTGAGTATGTAATATTTTCAGTCACTTACCAATCACCTCTTTTATAATTTTATCGTGTTCTTTTTTATCCACTTCTTTTGATATTACTTTTTCAGCACACAATAATGATAGTTCGGCCACATCTGATTTGAGCTTTTCTCTAGCAGCATTAGTATCTTGTTCTAATTGTTGCTCGTGAGATTTTGTAACTTTAGCAGCTTCTTCCTTTGCAACATGCCTTGCTGTCTCAATAATATTTTTTGACTGCTGTTCAGCGCCACCAATAATTTCCGATGCTTTGTTTTTTGCTTCTTCAACATGATTTTTATAATGCTCTTCGGCATCTTTTATTTTTTTTTCTCCTAATTCAGCTGATGCTAATCCGTCTGCTATTTTATTAGTGCGATCTTCCATGGCTTTTGTTAGAGGCTCCCAAAGATATGCTTTTATAAACCACACAAAGATAACAAAAGTAATCATTTGTCCAAAAAGTGTTGCTGTAACATTCATTTTATAGTCCTGCGTTTAAAATTATTTACAATTATGCTCCCAGTGCCGCTTTCGCTGCGCCAATGAAAGGGTTGGCAAAAATAAAGAACATTGCAAATGCTAAAACTATAAATGGAAAAGATTCCATTAATCCTGCCGTAATAAACATTTGAATTCTCAATGCTGGCAACATTTCAGGCTGCCTTGCAATTCCCTCAATATATTTCATACAAATCAAACCCCAGCCTAATGCAGATCCTAGTCCTGCTGCAGCCAACATTATTGATACTCCTAAACTAGTTGAGGAGTAGATTTGTGTAATCATTTCTGGTGTTAGTGTGTTTTCCATGTTTTACCTCTATAAATGTTAATGTGGTTCCTCTGATGCCAAACTTATATACATAATAGTTAAAATCATAAATATAAAAGCTTGTAATGTAATTACAAGTATGTGGAATAGTGCCCACATGCTTCCTGGTATTGGGATAATGTACCAAGGCAATATAGCAATTAACAGGAATATTAATTCACCTGTAAACATATTGCCAAATAGTCTTAATGCTAAACTTAAGGGTTTTGCAATTTCCTCAACTATTGTCAAAATAAAATTAATTGGCGCTAAAGCAATTCCAAAAGGGTGAACTAAGAATGATTTAAAGTAACCGCCAAGTCCTTTTATTTTTATATTATAGTAAATGCAAATTACAAAAACTGTAAGAGCCATTGCAAATGTTGTATGCGGATCTGTAGTCGGGACAACTTTCAGAGATTCTATGCCCATCATGTGTGCAGCTTTTGGCAAAAGATCAACAGGAATTAGGTCCATAGCATTCATCAAAAAAACCCACATAAAAATAGTCAGTCCCAATGGACCAACGAGCTTATTAGGTTTTGGGAAAGCCTCTCTTACTAAGCCATTGACAAAATCTATCAATGTCTCAAGTATATTCTGTATTCCTGATGGCGCGCCCGTTTTGATATTATTGCCTACTCGATAAGATATAAACATAACCACAAGAGCAATAAAAATGCTAAAAAACATTGTGTCGATATTTATTTGCCAAAAACCTGTGGTATCCGTAGTTAACGGTTTTAAGTGATGTGAAATATACCCTACCGGGTTATCTGTTGCTGGACTCTCACCTTGGCTCATAATTCTTTTATCTCAATCTCTCTCTAATATATAAACTTAGACTTATAGAAGACATACCCTAATTGTGCTAAAGAGAATGCTATTAATATTTGTATAGCAACAAGTCCTAGATGTACAATTCCTACATAAAAACTTGCTAGTACTATAACAAATCTCATTACAACACTTCTTACAAGCACTAAGGCACTTCTNGCCTTTTTTTGCTCAGAGGCTGCAACCCCAGCATCATCTACGCTTCTTGCAAGCAACAAAGTATTTACCACAGCAACCAGTCCTCCATAAAAAGACGACATTAAATTCGTTGACTCGAGGCTCATAAAAACTAAAGCTACAACTACAGTTATTGAGCCCTGGTAAATTATTACTCTTAACACTATTGATGTTCACCACGGAGCAAAAACCACTTCCTTTATGGCTACTGGTAGTATAGATGAGTATTACAGTTAGTTCAATTTATATACCATTAATATGGACAATAATTATTATGGTTTTATTTTACTAACAATGCCTTCAAGCTCATTAAGAGTTTTGTATTTGATTTCAATTTTACCTGAGCCAACTTTTGAGTGGTGAATTCTTAAATCAGCTCCGATAATTTCAGAAAGTTTACGTTCTAAAGCCACTGTGTCTTGGTCTTTAGTGGTTTCAGATTTTTTGTTTAGTTTTTTACCATAGTTTTTAACTAGGTTTTCAACTGCTCTCACAGAAAGCTTTTTATTAATTGCTTTTTTAATAATGATGTCTTGGTCATTTGACTCTAATGTTAAAATTGCTCTTGCGTGTCCCATTTCAATAACACCTTCGGCTAATTTTGATTTAATAAAATTAGTCACATCATTTAGCCTTAATATGTTACTTACATGTGGGCGTGATCTCCCTGTGTATTTAGAAATTTCATCGTGTGTCATCTCAAACTCAACATTGAGCTTTTGTAAGGCCTCTGCTTCTTCAATTACATTTAGTTGTTCGCGTTGTACATTTTCTACAATAGCTATTAACACAGACTCCTTATCTGTAGCTTCCATAACAATCGCTTCAATATTTTCTTCCTGTATTGATTGCATTGCCCTCCATCTTCTTTCTCCTGCAATTAGCTCATAGCCACTATCTGTTTTTCTAACTAAAATTGGCGTCTTTTGGCCAAGAGCCTTTATTGATGCCGCCATAGATTCTAATGGCTCNTCAAAAAATAATTTTCTTGGTTGGTTGATGTTTCTTGATATTTTATCAATTGGAATTTTCTGTATTGTTTTGCTCGAACTTGATGCGGGGTCTTTGTTACTATGCTTTTTTTCAGGTTTACTGCTTAATAATGCCTCGAGACCTGAGCCCAATGCTTTTCTCTTACTCATAATATTTAATATAGCTCAGCATTGACAAGATGTATATATGACTATTTTTCTTGTTTTATAATTTCACCTGTTAGAGATAGGTATGATAGAGAGCCTTTGGAATGTTTGTCATACTCGGTTACAGGCATTCCATGACTAGGCGCTTCAGCAACCGTTATATTTCTTGGGATTATTGTTTTAAAAAGTTTTGCTTTAAAAAATTTTATAAGTTGGGCGCTCACGTCATTGGCAAGATTATTTCTTGGATCAAACATAGTCCTTATAATNCCCTTAATACTTAAATTATTATTAGTGGATTCCTTGATAGTCTCGATNGTTGTTATTAATTCACTTAAACCTTGAAGCGCAAAAAACTCACACTGCACNGGGATTAAAACTCCATCAGAAGCAGTTAATGAACTTACTGTAAGTATATTTAATGAAGGAGGGCAGTCGATAATTATGTAATCATATTTTTTTTTAATAGTGTTTAGCAAATTTCTTAATGTAAATTCTTTTTCATTTAATGAAAGTAATTTAACCTCTGCCTCTGTTAGCTCTGGTGTGGCTGGGAGTATATTAAATCCATAGTTATCAAGAGATATGATTGCCTCTGACAAGTCATTTCTGCCCAATAGCACATCNTTTACAGAAACATCTAAAGAGTATGGGTCAAGGCCACAGCCTTTGGTTGCATTAGATTGTGGGTCTAAATCTACTAGCAATACTTTTCTTTTNGTTTTNGCCAANGCTGCAGAAAGGTTAATGCAGGTTGTAGTTTTGCCAACACCTCCCTTCTGGTTAACTACTGACAAAATATTCGAAATCATAAAATCTCCAATATGAAGCGGTTTGTCGGGAAAAAAGGAGTTTCAATTTTATGCATAGTGCATTTTGCGTTTATTCTGTCATCTATTTTTATAATATTTGGTATAACAAGCGCATTAGACCCTGTTATCATTAATATTTTATACCTGCCCTTTATCCTAGATTTCATTAATTTATATAGATACTTTACTTTTTGAATAAAATTCATCTTTGAAACTACTTTGTTGCTAAAATTTTTAATGAGGATGCTGTTAGGTATGCTGTCAACGTTAAGATTATTTATGTCAGTCTTTACAATATCAATATTCTGTAAGTTTAATTTAATTTTAACATGCTCTAAAAAACGTATGGCCTTTTCTCTTCTATCAACTAGTATAAAATTATTATTATTTCTTAGTATGCTAAGAATAATTCCTGGTATGCCAGCACCTGTCCCAACATCAACATGAAGACCATCAGGCAAATGCCCAACAAAAGAAACTGTGTCAAAAAAATCTCTCTTGAGAAAATACTCTACATTTCTTGTTGAAAGAATATTATGTTTTTCGTGCCATTTAAATAATATATCAACATAGTCATGGAATAAGCTAAGCTGGTAATTTGAAACGTCTTGGCCAGTTATCAAAATTACATCTTCAAGTTGTTTTTTTAGTTTGATCATTTAAGTTAAACCGGATAACTTATTGTAACATTATTTGTTATGAAACATTCTTATTGAAGAGCGTGTTTTTTAATATAAATCTTTAATAAAGAAATAATAGCGGGTGTAACGCCGGGTATTCTTGATGCCTGGCCAAGTGTTAAGGGCAAAACCATTTTCAATTTTTCAACTGCCTCATTAGATAGTCCTTTTATTTTAGAGTAATCTATAGAAGCTGGAATTTTTTTATTTAAAGAACTTGAAATCATCTCTATCTCAACGTCTTGTCTTTTTAAATAACCTGCATATCTCTCATTAATTGCAACTAGGCGACCAATATCTGAATTTGATGTCTTCCCAAAAGTGTCTAATTCTATTAAATCAGAATATTGAATATCAGACATTCTCAACAAGGTCTTCATAGTTTGTGGTTTTTGTATTTTTAAACTAAATTTTTTTTCAATCGTTGTAGAGGTTGTTGTTCCTGGAAAAATTTTAATTGAGTCTAGGCGAATTGTTTCTTTTTTAATTTTATCTGCCTTGTTAATAAATAGTTTATACCTTTCAGAAGAAACTAAGCCAATCGCATAACCCTTGTCTGTTAATCTTTCGTCTGCATTGTCTTCTCTTAGTTTCAATCTATATTCAGCTCTGCTCGTAAACATTCTATAAGGTTCTGTAACCCCTAATGTTGTCAAGTCATCAACCATAACTCCTATATAACTTTCGCTTCTTAAAGGACACCACATCTCTTTGTTCTTAGAGAAAGATGCGGCATTTAACCCAGCAATAATGCCTTGGGCGGCTGCCTCTTCGTAACCAGTGGTCCCATTGATTTGCCCAGCAAAAAAAAGATTGCTTATGTTTTTAGTTTGTAAATATTTGTTTAAACCAAGGGGGTCAAAGTAACTATATTCTATGGCATAACCAGGGTGTGAAATTATACAATTTTCTAGACCTTTTATTGTGTGAAGAAATTCTAATTGTTTCTGTTCTGGCAAACAAGTTGATAAGCCATTTGGATAAATTTCTTTGTCAGATAATGTTTCAGGCTCTAAAAATACTTGGTGGGAATTTTTATCTGAAAACCTTTCAACTTTATCCTCTATTGACGGGCAATAACGAGGGCCAGCAGAGTTTATTTTGCCATTAAATAGTGGCGATAAATGCTGAGATGATTTAATTATTTCGTGTGTTTCCCCATTTGTATGAGTTATATGACAGGGTATTGGTGTTATGTGTTCTGGCGTTTGGTTATATTGATCATATAAAAAAGAAATATGCGGATTGTTAACGTCGCTGTCTTGTTTTTCAAGATTGTCAAACTTGATGGTATTTTTAAATATTCTTGGGGGTGTTCCAGTTTTGAGTCTTTTGACATTAAACCCTTTTTCTCTAAAAAAATTATCTAAGTCTTTGGATGATTTGTCGCCTGACCTTCCAGCCTCAAAAGATTTATCGCCAATGTGCACCACCCCTCCAAGAAATGTGCCTGTTGTTAATACAACGGTTTTAGAAATAATTTTATCTTTTGTTTCTAACTCAACACCTGTAACAATGCCATCAGAAATTAAAAGTTTAGCAACAACCCCCTCTAATGTTGATAAATTTTTTTGAGAAGCAATGGTGCTTTGCATCACCATCTTATACGTA
The DNA here is from genome assembly GCA_002718845.1 of Gammaproteobacteria bacterium. GTDB lineage: Bacteria > Pseudomonadota > Gammaproteobacteria. The sequence continues at coordinate 14,147 of PBFS01000005.1, forward strand.
TCCCTGCATGTTTGTATTCTGGTTGCTTGAACCGCTGGCCCTTTTCTTGAATTTAATTTTCTTCTTTGTAATGCAGAATTATCAGCAACCTTACACAATAACCCATCTAAAGCATCTACCTCTCTTGCTAAATGAGACTTTCCGATTCCTCCAATTGCTGGATTGCAACTCATTTGACCAATGGAGTCAATCTTCATTGTTATTAATAATGTTAAAGCACCAGTTCTTGCTGCCGCGTGTGCGGCCTCACACCCTGCGTGTCCTCCGCCTATTACAATTACATCATATTTCATACCATTACTTTCCTATGCAAAAATCTGAAAAAACTTTATCCAGCAATTCTTTATTAACTTGCCCACCTAAAATTTCATCGATAATATGGTGGGCACGCCTTAGTTCTTCTGCGACTATATCTAGTCCTTGATTATCATTGTATTTTTTTGCCATGTAAAGATGATCTAACGCCTTCTTTAGTAAATCTAAATGTCTTTGTCGTGCCGTTCCTATGTTTTCATCTGAAATTGAATTTAAATTTGTTATTTCATTAATTAATAAATCAACGCCTAGATTTTCCAAAACAGAAACATTAAAGTTTTTTATGTTGTTTTGTTCACAAAAAGAGGGTTTTTTATTTGTTTTATCAATCTTGTTGTTTATAAGCCAGTAATTATCAATATCATTATCTGTAATTATTTGTGCATCGGCTTTATCAAAGCCGCATGTGTCATCAACCATATATAAAACTATGCTAGATTTTAATATAGTTTTTTTAGTTAAATTAATTCCTTCAGACTCAATCTTATTGGCTGGGCTTCTTAGGCCTGCTGTATCATAAAAAGTAACAATGTTTTTTTTAAAATTTATTTCATGCCGTATTGTGTCTCGTGTTGTCCCAGGGCGCGATGACACTATAGAGCCTTGTTCTCCTAACAACAAATTTGATAATGATGATTTTCCAACATTTGGCTTGCCCACTATAGCAAATGATGTTTTACAATTAATAGCAATGCCGCTAACTGCTGATTTAATTATGTTTTCTAACTCTGAAATAATAACATTTATAGATTGCTTGTGTTTATTCAACTGAATATCTGGAACTTCATCTTCAGGAAAATTTATGCTGGCCTCAATCGTTGCCCTTAAATCTAAAATCATTGATTTAATATTATTAATTTTTTCTGAAAACCTGCCTTGCAAAGACTTTATTGCAGATTTAGATGCATTGCTATTAGTTGAGTTTATAATATCAATAATTGCTTCTGCTTGAATTAAATCAATTTTATTATTTAAAAAAGCTCTCTCTGTGAACTCTCCCGGGTTAGCAAGTCTTGCATATTCGCCGCACAGACATTCCATAATGCTATTTAAAATAACTGGGTTACCATGAGATTGTATTTCCAGCATATCTTCGCCCGTATATGATTTGGGGTTTTCATAAAATATTGCTATAACGCTATCAATAACTTTCCCCCCATTGTCTTTAATCGATGTATTTGTGGCTAGCCTTGGTAATAAATTACCTACAATATATTTAGTTATGATGCTTTGTACGTGGTTGCCTGAAATTCTAATAACACCAATAGCTGCATTGCCGTATGCTGTAGAGATCGCCGCTATGGTTTCTGTTGTTTTCATTTTTATACGGCAAGTCTTTTGTTAATAACATATTGTTGCGTAATTGATAGTATATTATTAACAAACCAATAAAGAACTAGTCCGGACGGGAATGTGGCGAACAAAGCTGTAAAAACAAATGGCAAAGCTAAAAATATTTTTTGCTGCATCGGGTCAGTTGGCGGAGGGTTTAGTTTTTGCTGTATATACATTGATACGCCCATCAAAACTGGAAGAACATAATAAGGGTCCTGGCTTGATAAATCATTTATCCAGGCTAGAAATGGTGCATGTCTCATTTCAACGCTTTCAATTATCACCCAATATAATGCAATAAAAACGGGTATTTGTATTAATATAGGAAGGCACCCACCAAGAGGGTTTACTTTTTCTTCTTTATAAACTTTCATAAGGGCCTCGCTAAATTTTTTCTTATCATCCGCATACCTTTCTTTTAACGCATTCATTCTTGGTGTTAGCTTTTTCATTTTTGCCATAGATTTATAACTGGTTTCTGAAAGTTTAAAAAACAAAATCTTTATTAATATTGTCAACAAGATAATTGCCCATCCCCAGTTACCAGAAATATAATGTAGTTTGTCTAAAACCCAAAATAGCGGGGCCGCTAAAAAAGTTAAAACTCCGTAATCAACAGTAAGATCTATGCCTGGCGCGATATGAGAAATTTCAGAAACTGTTTTTGGTCCCGCATAAAGTCTGCTATTAAAAATGGCGCTTTCTCCTGGCCCAACCAGGAGATAATCAGTCACTATGCCAATAAGATAAGTCTCATTGTTTAGTTTTCTAGTATATATTGTTTGTTTTAAATTATTATTACCAGGAATCCAGGCTGTGAAAAAATAATGCTGGATCATTCCAATCCATGACGAGGCTGTTTTATAAAGAAAATTGCTTTCTTCAATATCTTCAAAAGTTATTTTATTAAACTTTGTTTCATCATCATAATAGGCTGCTCCAGTATACGTGTACAACATAGTGTTGCCATTTAACTCTGGCCCTCTATGCAGAGTGTTAAATTGTCTCCATTCAACATTAGAGTTTGAATTATTTTTGATTTTTTGCTCTACATTAATTAGATGCGAAGATTTATTAAATATATATTTTTTCTCAATATTAATATTATTTTTAGTTTTTGATTTAATGGTAACGTTTAGGCTGTCGCCATCCATAATATACTCTGTCTTATTTGAGCTGTATGAAATTGGTTGTTTTTCTGTTTTGCTTTGTATGTCTGCTCTTGCAATATATTCTTCGCTTTTATTGTTAAGCAAAAAAATATTTTCGCTGCCGGCTTTAAATTCTTTTTTAAAATTAAGTAACTCTGAAGAAACAATAGAGCCATCTTTTAGGCTAACTTTAACCTTAAGGGTGTCTGTTGTAATCGTAATAAAGTCTTCGGCTTCTAAGGCTTCGGTAGATGGAGCGTCTTGCTCTTTTCTATGATTGTTTTCGCTTGGCTTTTTGCTTGCGTTTTCTGTCGCAGGAATCGAAGATGGTTGTTGGTCAACTATTTGGCTGGTGGGGCTTGTTTGTTCCCATGCGTCATAAATTAGTATTAACACAAAAAAAAGAGCACTATATAGAAAAAGCCTGCTATTCATTTGTTGCCTTTTTTTGGAATAGGGTCATACCCGCTTGTTCCGCCTGGCCTACAGCGGGCTATTCTTTTAATAGAATGCCAGCCCCCTCTAAACAAACCATGGTGTTTTATGCACTCCAAACTATATTCTGAACAAGTTGGCAGGTGTCTACAGCTTGGCGCTAATAGTGGTGACATAATATATCGATAACAATGTATTATTACTGATGCAATTTTAATAGCGATTTTATTGATTGTGTCCATTCTTGCATAAGAATATCACTTATTTCGTTTTTTTCGGAATAGATTTTGTTAGAAATTACCATCAAAATTTGAACATTGTTTAAATTTTTAGATTTAATTTTAAAATCTTCCATAATCCTTCTTTTTATTAAGTTTCTTATCACCGCTAATTTAATTGCTTTTTTAGATATTGATATCCCGAGCCTTGAAGCTTNGTTGGTTTGTGTTTTGTGATAAAAAACAGAGTTTTGGTTTATAATTTTTTTGTGGCGCTTAAAATTAGCCAGGGTTGTGCTTTTAATTTTTATTGAATAGTCTGTTTTTGACAAAAGATTATGCGCTTAGCACCGCTCTGCGTTTTGATCTTCGAGCGCTGAGTATTGCTCTGCCCGCCGCAGTGCTCATTCTGGCCCTAAAACCGTGCTTTCTTTTGCGTTTTAGGTTGCTGGGTTGAAATGTTCTCTTCATAGTGTTCTTTCTCGGTCTAATATAATGGTAATTATAATTTTCTTTGTCAATATGTAAATAAATTATTTTTATGAGATAATAACACTTACCGCAATAAAAAGCATTATTGACGTAAACACTATGAATGAATCAGNNCTTTGGGATAAATGCCTAGAGGCCTTTAACGACGTTCTCTCAGACAAACAAATGAAGACGTGGTTTCACCCTCTGGAAGTTCAAAGGGACAGCAACACATTAAAAGTTGTTGCTCCTAACAAATTTATTAAAGATGAAATTGAAAACGAGTATTTCTTGTTAATAAAAGAAACCGTGATAAACAAAAGCCTGAACCAAGTATCTGAAATTCTGCTATCGTTGCCTGACCTGCCCGCACAAAAACAAAAAATTGTTGAAAAACGCAAGCCTCTTAAAAACACCCTAAACAAAGACTTAACGTTTAATAATTTTGTCGAGGGTAAGTCTAACCAGCTTGCAAAAGCTGCCTGTGTTTCTGTTGTTTCGGCCCTGGGTCAATACAACCCGCTTTATATTTATGGTGGTGTTGGCTTAGGAAAAACACATCTTCTCCACTCCATTGGGAATGAAATACTTAGGGTAGAGCCCTCCAAGCATGTCGCGTACCTACACTCTGAAAAGTTTGTTCAGGGGATGGTGACTGCGTTGAGAACGCACAAAATTGAAGAGTTTAAAAACTTCTATCGCTCTGTTGATGCGTTGCTAGTAGATGATGTCCAGTTTTTTGCTAACAAAGAAAGGTCTCAAGAAGAGTTTTTTCATACGTTTAACTCTCTTTTTGAATATAAAAAACAAGTTGTCTTAACTTCTGATAAATACCCGAAAGAAATAAGCGGTCTAGAAGAAAGAATTAAATCAAGACTGGTTTGGGGAATGAATGTGATGATTGATCCGCCAGACTTAGAGACAAGGGTGGCTATACTCCATAAAAAGGCTGGGTTGGTTGGGGAAACAATTCCTGATGATGTGGCGTTTTTTTTAGCAAAAAACGTTTATTCAAATGTTAGAGAGCTAGAGGGGAGCTTGAGAAGATTAATTGCAACAGCGCATTTTAAAAGAGATGAAATTAATTTGGCTTTTGCGAAAGAAACCTTTAAAGATTTAATATCCCTGCAGGAAAGGCTTATTACTATAGAGCAAATCCAAAAAACTGTTGCGGCCTACTATAAAATTAGAGTTGCTGACCTTTTGTCTGCAAAGCGAGACAGGAAAATAACTCTTCCTCGCCATGTCGCGATGATGATAGCAAAAGAACTAACAAACCACAGCCTTCCGAGTATTGGGGATGCTTTTGGTGGCCGGGACCACACAACCGTTCTGCATGCGTGCAAAAAAATTAAGGACTTAAGGTTAAAATCACCTTCTCTGGAGCAAGACTACCAAAATATTGTGCACAGCCTACATAATTAACTGTTAAAAAAATGTTAATATTTTTGAGCCTTGTTTTTATCCACACTCTCTCAACACCCTTACAACCGCAAACCAAGCGGCCGCAAACCTTGGGCCAACACTAAAAACCTTATGCGCCTGCCCTTCAGCAAATTTTTTTAAAAACTAATAATAAAAATAATATATAATTTATATATGATTATAGAGATCAACAAAAATCAATTGATCGAACCACTAAAGAATATAACCGGGGTGTCTGAACAGAAACAGGCGATGCCTATATTAGGGAACCTTCTGTTTAGAGTTCAATCAGGGGTTCTTTTGCTGGTAGCTAGCGACCTAGAGGTCGAGTTTAGCTATTCTGCGGAAATCCCTGGCTTAGAGGATTTTGAAACGACAGTGCCTTCTAGAAAGTTTTTTGACATTTTGAAATCGCTAGACGCAGAGCAGGTAAAGCTGGAGTTTTTAGAGAACAAGGTTGTCATCAGGGGGGGGAAAAGCAAGTTTACAGTTTCAACGCTGCCTGCGGACAACTTCCCTTATAAAAACAAAGAAACCAGCCACAGCCACAAGGTTTCTGTAACTATGCTTGAAAAACTTATCGCAGCAACAGCGTTCTCGATGGGATACCAAGACGCCAGGCATTTTTTAAACGGCCTATTTTTTGAAATAGGGGGCGAAAGGATTACCGCGGTTGCAACAGACGGCCACAGGCTTGCTATGGCAGCAATAGACCAAAAAAACGAGGTGAGTGAACCAGCAACGTGTATAATTCCAAGAAAATGTATTGTTGAGCTTAAGAAGATTTTAGCTACATTTAACGACAATAAAGAGAAATTAGCCGAATTTAGTGTGAGCAACAAAGAATTCTCTCTTAAAATAGAAGGGTACACTCTTACGAGCAAGTTAATAGAGGGCAACTACCCCGACTACAAAAAAGTCTTTCCAGAAAGCCTTCCCAACACGCTTACTGTAGACAAACAAAACCTTAAACTAGCGCTGCAGCGCATGTCCATCCTTTCGAGCGAGCAATACAAGGGGGTGAAGCTGAATGTTGATAAAGCCGAGCTTAGGTTGTCAGCAACAAACCCCATGCAAGAGCAAGGAGAAGACATTATTCCTTGCCAGTACACAGGGGACCAGATTGAGGTAGGGTTTAATTTAAGTTACATAATAGAAGTGATTGATGCGATTAAGTCTGAAGAATTAAAAATTATGTTAAACACAGCAGATTCAGGGTGTCTAATTTCATCCGAAAAAAACGAGGCGAACAGCAAATACATTATAATGCCTATGCGGATATAGCCTTGAGGGTTTTGCAGCTATCCACGACTGGGCTTAGATCACTAGACCTCTTAACAGTTTTTCCATCTCCCAATCTAAACTTTATATTTGGCAAAAACAACGCAGGAAAAACATCGCTGTTGGAAGCCCTATACCTTTGTGGGAATGCTAAAAGCTTTAAGCAAACCAACGTGGACTCTTTAATTAAAAAAGACAAAAAAAGCCTAAAAGTTCTGCTAAAATCGGTTAAATTCGATGAAAAGTACAGTATAAGTTATGAAAAAACGTTAAATACACAGAAAAAGGCAAAAATTAATGATAAAAGCGCCAATACGTTTTCTTTAATGGTGCAAACGCCCCTGATGTGTTTAACTTTTGGGAGTGAAAACTTAATTAATCTGCCTCCAGAATACCGAAGGGGTCTGTTAGATACGGGGCTGTTTCACGTGAAACATGAATATTATGAGATATACAGGTCTTTTTCAAACAACCTTAAACAAAGAAACAAGCTACTGAAAACAGCTACATATGAGAACCTTGACTTCTGGACTAATAAAATAATTGAAGACAGCCTAATAATAAATAAACATAGAGACGATTATTTTCAAGAACTTCAGAGAGCCTATGCCACTATTATTCAAGAAATTGTGGGGTTTGACAAAGAGACCTACGATGACATTAAAAGTTCCCAAATTTCATATTACCAAGGTTGGCCCAAAGACCTTTCCATGAAAGAAGCCTGTGCCTCTTGTTTAGACAAGGACAAGGCGCTGAAATATTCAACTGCCGGCCCTCACCGTGCCGATGTTTTTATAACCACAAATGCTGACAACATCAAAGAGATTGGGTCAATGTCTACACAAATTATAGTAAGCCTCTGTTTTATGCTTGCTCAAGCAAGGGTGTTCCACGTGAAACAAAAATATAGCCCCATTTTATTAATAGACGATTTATTTTTTGGAATTGATGATAAGAACCTAGCGCTTGTGATAAACTTACTACTAGAGTCAAAAATCCAATGTTTTTTGACAGCGCCGGATCTTTATAAAGAAACAATAACTGGGCTCAACTTAGACCATAAAGAGACTAAGATGTTTGAGCTCAAAAATGGTGTAATTGCAGAGGAAAAGAATGCCAAAAAAAACATATGATTCATCAAACATAAAAGTACTAAAAGGCCTTGAGGCAGTACAAAAACGCCCCGGAATGTATATTGGGGACACAGATGATGGCAGCGGGCTGCATCAAATGGTATTTGAAGTCCTAGACAACGCAATAGATGAAGCGCTTGCGGGGTATTGTGACACCGTCACTATTACTGTGCATGAAGACCAATCAGTTACAGTAATTGATAACGGGAGAGGAATACCTGTTGATGAACACCCAGATGAAAAACGATCAGCTGCCGAAGTTATTTTAACGGTCTTGCATGCTGGAGGAAAGTTTGATGACAATTCCTATAAAGTTTCAGGTGGGCTGCATGGTGTAGGGGTCTCTGTTGTAAATGCTTTATCTGAAACTCTCGAATTAACAGTCTATAAAAATGGAAAAATTCACAGCCAAGAATACCGCAACAGCAAACCAGTGTCGCCGCTTAAAGCTACAGGCAGCACTGACTTAACCGGAACAAAAATACGATTTAAGCCAAGTAAAAAATTTTTTAGCCTAACAATATTTAATTCAGACTTACTTAAAAAAAGACTTAAGGAGCTTGCCTTTTTAAACTCAGGCATCAGAATCAACTACGTTGATGAGCCAAAATCTACCGAAGATACCTTTAAATATGATGGTGGGATTGTTGAATATATTAAAGAAATAACAAAAAAGAAATCCTTAATCCAAGAAAAAATTATTTTTTTTCAGTCAGTTAAAAAGAACATAAATATTGAAATAGCCATGCTTTGGTCTAATTCATATCAAGAGGAAATATTAACATTTACAAACAATATCTCACAGAATGATGGTGGCACACATTTGGCTGGTTTTAAATCATCGCTAACTAAAACCATCAACACCACAATCCTTAAACAGCCTCAATACAGCAAGGATAAAATTGATATCACAGGCGAAGACACGCGCGAAGGCTTGTCAGCAATTATTTCAGTTAAAATGTCAGACCCTAAGTTTTCATCACAAACAAAAGATAAGCTTGTGTCTTCTGAGGTAAAAGGGATTGTAGAGTCAATTCTCAATGTAAAATTAAATGAATTTTTTGCCGAAAACCCAAAAGAGCTTAAATCTATTGTTGCTAAAATATATCAGGCAGCAAAGGCTCGTGAAGAGGCACGTAAAGCTAAAGAACTAATTCGGCGCAAGGATCCGTTAAGCATTGGCAATCTCCCTGGGAAGCTTTCTGACTGCCAGGAGAAAGACCCTACAAAAACTGAGCTTTTTATTGTCGAGGGTGATTCAGCGGGAGGCTCAGCAAAGCAAGCGAGAGACCGCAAAACACAAGCTATCCTTCCTCTCAAGGGAAAAATTCTTAACACTCAACGCGCACAAGACCATAAGGTGCTTTCGTCATCTGAAATTGCCACTCTAATTACTGCCTTGGGCTGTGGTTTTGGGGAGGACTGTAAGGGTGACCCTAAGGAAGGGGTGGTAAAAAACTTGCGTTATGGAAAAATTATAATAATGACTGATGCAGATGTTGATGGTGCACACATTAGAACATTGCTTTTGACGCTTTTTGAAACAAAAATGAAGCCATTAATTGATTTAGGGCATGTTTTTATAGCCCAGCCTCCTCTTTATAAAATGAAAAAAGGGAAAACCCAGAAATATTTTTCAGATGATGCAGAGCTGTTGAGATTCATTTATGGAGACATTGCTTCGAATGTAGTTGTTTCTATTGACAATAAAGTTACTAATAAAGATACATTGTTGAAACTTTTGCTCAGCTATTCAAAAATGAACACGGTTATTGATCAATTTTCTGCAAAAAGAGACAAGATGTTTTTACGGAATCTTTCTTTCCATAAAAAATTAGACCAGTCATGTTTTAAAAATAAAAAAGATATTAGTGAGTGGTGCAAAACATTTGTCGATTACTTAAATAATAATACACCTGTCAACGTTGTGTTTAATTTATCTGTAATGGAAAACGAGGATGATGGCGAACTATCCATTACTATTGATAAAAAACTCAATGGCGTCACATCGGCCTTAGAGCCTTTGAATAGACATTTTTTTAGTTCAGATTCGTATTTAGATTTAATGTCTCTTGGGCTTAATAAATATTCTAATAGCTGTTTTAGTTATAAAAATAATGATGGCGTTGAGTCTGCGCGATACAGCCTTACCGAGTGTTTTGATAAGCTTATTGCTGCTTCAAAAAACGCTATAACATTACAGAGATATAAAGGCCTAGGTGAAATGAATCCACCCCAACTAGAAGAAACAACTATGAACCCAAAAAGTAGAACTTTAATAAAAGTGTTACCATTAGAGGACGGGAACCAAGTAGTTGTGGAGCTTATGGGAGATGACGTAGAAATGAGAAAACAATTCATTAAACAGGAATATAGCTCAGTTAAAAATCTAGATATATGATTGTAGCAACTTGGAATGTTAACTCGATTAAAGTTCGCTTGCCTAATGTTTTGCAATACTTAAAACAATTTCGGCCTGACATACTCGCACTACAAGAAACTAAATCATTAGACGAAAATTTCCCAGAAGAGGAAATCAAAGCAGCGGGATACAACTGCTATTTTTGTGGGCAAAAGACATATAATGGTGTCGCCATTATTTCAAAAGCTGAGTGCACAAATGTTGAGTTTAACCCTATAGTTATTGATAAATCAGAAATTAGATCTATAGCAGGAACATATGCGGATACCAAGATTATTAATGTTTATGTGGTAAATGGGCAAGAGGTAGGAGCAGAGAAATATTTACATAAACTCAACTGGCTTAAAAAGCTTAATTCATACGCTGAATCTTCTTTAAAGGAATATAAGAAACTAATTATTCTTGGAGATTTTAATATTGCTCCTACTGACGATGATGTATTTGATGTTGGAAAAACGAAAGAGCAAATATTATGTTCTACTAAAGAAAGATTGTCGCTCACAGAACTTTTAAAGCTAGGCCTTTATGATATTTTTAATGATTTTAATTTTCCCGCTAAAACTTTTAGTTGGTGGGATTATAGAGGAGGAGCCTTTCATAGAAACATTGGTTACAGAATTGATTTAATTCTTGGAAGCAAGCCCATACAGTCTAATTGTTCTGAATATATTATTGATAAGGAAACACGGCATAAGTCTTGGTGTCCAAAAGAACCGCGAACTTCAGATCACGCGCCAGTTAGGGTGATAATAAATGAGTAATTTAAATATAGCAGTCTAAGTTACACTTTGATATTATCAAATAAGTAGGAAACATCATGAAATCAATAATGTTTTATAATTCCAAGGGTGGCTCTGGGAAAACAACGCTTGCAGTTAATCTTGCAGCATATTATGCAAAAGCAGGAATCCCCACAACGATTGTAGACTTAGATCCACAACAATCTAGTATGCAGTGGCTTGACGCAAGACCTATGTCCAAACCTAAAGTTAGTGGCACAAAAAAATTTAACAAGCTTGTTAAAAGAGCAAAGAACGCTGTTGTGATATATGATTTGCCAGCTGCGATATATGGGAACAAGCTAACTTCGTATATCAAAAAAGCCAATATTGTTGTTGTTCCTGTGTTGCCATCCCCTATTGATATGAAGGCCGCAAAAGAGTTTATACAATCTTTAAGAGCCATGGGGTCAGTCATTAGGAATAGAGTTCAGATTGGCTTAGTTGCGAACAGATGTAGAGCCCACACTAATATTTTTCTAGAATTAGATAGTTATTTGTTGAAAGAAAAAGGAATAAAATATGTTACTGCTTTTAGAGATAATACTAATTACCTAAAATCTGCTCGGTCGGGGTTAGGTATTTTTGAGATGGGAGAAGCAATGACTGCGCAAGATCGAGAAGAATGGAAGCCATTAATTAGATGGCTAGGCATAAAATAATTAAAGACTAGCCCGCACCCCATTTTCGAGACTTAAATATTTTATTATTCATTATTTAATATGGCATCAATATAATGAGGCGCATCATTTAAATTATTTATAATTATGGTTTTAGAAATATCTTTCATTTTATAAACCACTCTTTTATTTGGCACAACATATATAATTTTATAATCTTTAATAAACCGAGATGTTTTGTTTAAAAATGTTTTCAACGCAAACCTACTGGAAACAATTACATAATTGGTATTATTTGGGTCTAAATCTTTTTTGGTTATCTTGATATTTTTATTTTCCTCTCTGCTGTAAACTTTTGAAACATGCACAGACTGTCCATTTTCTATTAGCATTTGATTAATCACGCCTCTTCCGTCTACTCCGCAAAATATAATATAATTTTTTCGATTATTTTCTGTCTTTGATATTGTTGCATAAATAATTTTTGCCAAATTTTCGCTTGAGCTTTCATCTTTAGGATAGATTGCATCCATGTCTAAATTTTCTTTAATTAAACCGCTAGTATACTTGCCAAGACAATATATANCTGGCTTATATTTTTTTATATTATCCCAATAATCTTTGCTATGAATTACAGCATTCTTGCTTTGGAAAACTNCNGCGTCAAAATTTGTNTCANCAGGNGGGCAAGAATTAGCTNGCGGGCTAATNTTANNCACAATTTTTTTATCAANAGCTATNTTTTTATCCTCACAAATNTTTTTNATNTCGGAGAATATTGTCATTTCAGATAAGACTAGTATCTTCATTTTTTATTATTTTAACAATTTTCTAGCGCCTTGGCTTATAAATATCTTCGCTAGATGTTTTCCAATATTTATATTTTCATCTGTGCCACACTCATACGCAGCCATAATGTGTTTTTGCCCGTCTAATGATGAAACAAAAGCTTTAACTTTAATTTTTTGGTTTTTTATTGACGCATAAACGCCAATAGGCGACATACAGTCACCACCAATTTGTTTTATGAAATCTCTTTCTTCTTTAGCGCATCTTTCGACTATGCCAATATTATATTTTTTAAGGATTTTTTTAATTAATTTATTAGTTTTGAGATATTCCACACAAAGTATTCCTTGCCCCGCTGACGGCACAAAGTCATCGGTTTCAATATATTGTTTAATTTTATCTTGCATCGACAACCTATGGAGACCTGCCGCTGCCAGTATAATTCCGTCCACTCCCCTCTCCTTCATTTTTTTAAGACGTGTTTGGACATTGCCTCTTAAATTTATAATCCTAAACTCATTAGAAATATTTTTTAGCATTGCCGTTCTTCTCGGACTAGATGTCCCAATTATTGCATTTTTGGGTAAATCATATACCGATTTATATTTCTCAGATACTAGAGCATCAGATGGATTTTCTCTATTTGAAATCGTCGCAATATCAAATTTACTATTAATTTCTGCTGGGACGTCTTTGAGAGAATGCACAGCTATGTCGGTTTCTTTTTTTAATAAAGAATCCTCTAGTTCTTTAATAAAAAGCCCTTTCCCTCCGTGCTGTTTGAATATTTTATCTGAAACTTTATCGCCAGAAGATGTCATTGGCTTTACTTTTATTTTCGCGTCTTGTTTTAGAATAGCTTCCACCTTTTTAGCTTGTATTAGCGCTAGCGGACTATTTCTTGTTGCTATTCTTATAATATCTTCCATATTTATAATTTTTTATATTTGTTTATACTATACTTACTATAAAACAATGTAATCACAAATTATTAAATATTATGAAAAATGTTACTTGGTCTAGTAGGTTTACTAAACAAATAAATTCAGAGGTTTTGGAATTTAGCCAAAGCTTAAGCATTGACGTTGTGTTATATGAGGCTGATATTTCTGTAACTGCAGCTCACGTAGAAATGTTATGCAAATGCGGGCATATAAAGACTTCTGAATTAAAAAAAATATTGCTTGGCCTTAAAAAAATTAAAAAACTAGCAGAATCTGGCAAGCTTCCTTGGTCAATAGATTACGAGGATGTCCATATGAACATAGAAAATAATCTAGTCAAAATAATTGGTGAGGTCGGTAAAAAAATACATTTAGGAAGGTCTAGAAATGACTTAGTAACAACAGACCTTAGGTTATACCTAAGAGATTTTTTAGACATACTGGTTGACAAGACAAGAGGCTTACAATTTGTTCTTGCTAAGATGGCCCAGTCGCATTCTACAAACTTGTTTCCTGGTTATACGCATCTTCAAATAGCCCAACCAGTGATTTTTGGGCAACATTTGTTAGCTTGGTCAGAAATGATTTCGAGAGATGAAAACAGATTAATAAATGCTAGATCCGACCTTAATATTATGCCTTTAGGCGCAGCAGCACTTTCTGGCACATCTTTAAAAATCAACAGAGCTATGGTAGCCAAAAAACTTGGATTTGAAGCAGTTACGAAAAACTCTATGGACGCTGTTAGCGATAGAGATTATGTTCTAGACTTTGCTTATTGTAATTCTATGATAATGATGCACTTGTCTAGAATTTGTGAAGAATTAGTTTTATGGTCTAACCCACAATTTAATCTTATAAGTTTAGATGAAGGGTTTTGTACGGGGTCTTCAATAATGCCGCAAAAGAAAAACCCAGATGTGCCTGAACTAATAAGAGGCAAAACAGGAGGAGTATATGGATCATTGTTTGGTCTGTTAACTCTTATGAAGGGTTTGCCGTTAACATACAATAGAGACCTTCAAGAAGATAAAACACTAATTCTTGAGTCTATAGATACTACTCTAAGCTGTCTCCATATTATTACAAAATTAATATCTACACTAAAATTAAATAAACAAAAAGCCATAGAAGTTGCCTCTTCATCATTTTCTACTGCTACAGACTTAGCAGAATATTTATCTAAAAAAGGAGAGCCGTTTAGATCTTCGCACCACATTGTTGGCAAAATTGTAAAATTCTGCGAAAAGAAATCTATCAAACTTAAAGACATGGATATAAAAGATTTGCAAAAGTTTTCACCAAATATAAACATAGACGTATTTAAGGCTATAGACCCTGAAAATTCTGTTAATTCAAGATCAGGGCTAGGCGAGACATCTTCTTCGTCAATTAAAAAACAAACTAGTCAGATTTTTAAAAAATTAAGAAAATTTGGCTATAAATAATGTTTGCTAGACTCAATATTTTAATATTAACTATTTTTTTTATAACGCCAGCTTTTTCTTCTGAGCTGACCATTGCAAATTATATGAAACATAAAAATAACTCTAAATACGATCATTATTTATATGGATTAGAGTCTGGGCTGGATTGGGCAAATGACTATATTTTTCAAAAAAATAACACTCTAATATTTTGCAAACCTAGCGAGCTTGAATTGTCTGCTGATCAGTTAAGAAAATTTATAGACAAAGAGCTTGAGCAAAATTCTTCGTTTTATGACAAGTATAAAGATGCCCCCCTTCTTGGTTTAGCTTTGAGAAATGCATACATAGATAACTTCCCATGTAATTAATATAAATAACCCCTAGAAGATTAGTGTTTTTGCATTATAATATTATCTACACGTAAACTAACTAAGGAGAAGTGTTATGCCTAATCATCCAGTACCGCAAGGCGATGATATAATTTTGCCTGATGGAACAGTTGTTGGGTCTTGGAACGGAGACGATGTAAAAGATCTTCAAGTAGAAGTCCAACGAATAATAAAAGAACAAAAAGATAGCGGAGCTGATCGTAATAACCTTCTTATCAGATTTGGTGTTCCACATTTTGACCAAACACCTGATAACCTTAAGCCTTTTATTGCATATGCTATTTGGGGCGTAGATAAAAAAGGAATGTGCCTAACTCATAGAAGAGCTGACCATTTTGAGACAGTTGAAAAAATCAACGAAAAATACGGAAGTGAAACAGCCATGGCCGCAGCACAACGGTATAGAGAGCCACAATAATTTTTAAATCTAATGAATCTGTTTTTAACGTGGCTCATTAGATTTTATCTTTTAGCCAGCTAACTAGATTGTCTGTAACGTCTTCAGTTATAGTGTGCCCAAAGTCGCCCGTGTACGTAGTAATTTTTTCTGTTTTAGATTTTATAAATGAAATACTTTTTTCGTAACTTTTAAATAATATAGCCCTGTCTTTATAGCCATGGGCCATAAATATCTCAGCATCTTGAATTTTCATATTATTATATATATCGGCATTAGGCATGTACCCAGATAGAGCGATACAGCCTTTTATGTTAACAAATTTACTGAATAATAGACTTAGCGATAGTGCTGCGCCCTGGGAAAAACCTCCAACAAATAAATTATTTTCTTTTGCGTGCTTTTTTATAAGATTACATATATCTGTTTGTGAGTCGCATAGTCCTTTATAATCTTCTGTAATCCCTCTTTCATGGTTAATTGGCAATGGATACCAAGATCTTTTACCATCAACAATTGGCGCATTAGGTATAATTATAAATAATTTTTCATCTAACAACATATTGATAAGTTTCATAGATGGTTCAAATGACCAGTTATTTGAGCCATACCCATGAAGCCAAACTAGGCATGCCGAATCATTTGATGAGCTCCCTATTGTTAAAAAATTATCGTCATTTAATTGTGTCATCAGTCTAGCAGACCTAAAATATTGTGACTATAATGTAACATATGACATATAGATTAAAACAGTTATTAGAAAAGTCCCTTAATTTATTAATAATCACAATATTGCTATCATTTCTATACGCATGCGGCAACAAAGGGCCTCTTATAGTTCCTACAACTGATAGTCCAGATATTTTCGAACAAGAAACAATAACAAATGATGAGCAATGACCGTAGACTATAGGGAAAATATACTTTTTTTTGATGATTTGAATTTACTTGATTTTGCATTACTTAATCAAACACCATTTTATTTATATTCTGAGAAAGCAATCCTAAATAATTACAACTCTTATGTTGATTCATTTGCTAATCATGATCATCTCATTTGCTATTCTGTAAAGGCTAATTCTAATCTTTCAATACTTTCTCTTCTTGCAAAGCTTAATTCAGGTTTTGATATTGTTTCTGCTGGAGAGCTATTAAGAGTTATTGAAGCTGGAGGGGATCCTTCAAAAACTGTTTTTTCAGGGGTTGGTAAAACAGAAGATGAAATTAGGTTCGCTTTAGAGAAAAACATTATGTGTTTTAATGTGGAGTCGTTGGAAGAATTGCTTACGATTAATAAAATTGCACTAGAGCATAGCACAACAGCGAACATATCTATTCGAGTCAATCCATCCATAGATGCTAAAACACACCCATATATAACCACAGGCTTAAAAGATAATAAATTTGGCATTGATGAATCCGAAGTGATTGCTGCTTATAAAGAAGCATCTACATTGAAAGGTGTGAATATACTTGGAATAGACTTCCATATAGGATCACAAATAATGGATATTGCCCCATATAAAGATTCACTGTTAAAAATTGTTAAAATTATAAAAGATTTAAAAACACTTAATATTAATATTACACATATTGATATAGGAGGTGGGTTAGGCATATCCTACAAAGATGAAAAGGCGCCTTCTAAAACGGAGTTTGTTAAAGTTTTAACTGATGTTCTTAAATCCTTAAAGCTAAAAATTATAATTGAGCCCGGTAGGTCCATGGTTGGAAATTCTGGCTTGTTAGTAACAAAAATTATTAATGTTAAATCAACGCCCACAAAAAAATTTGTAATTGTTGATGCGGGCATGAATGATTTTATAAGACCGCCATTATATGACGCTTATCATTCTATAAAAGAAATGTTTTTATCTGATATAGAGAAGTTTAAGTGTGACGTTGTAGGACCTATTTGTGAAACTACAGATTTTTTTGGCAAGGATAGATTATTAGGTGTTTCAAAAGGAGATTTTTTAGTTATTGAAGATGTTGGTGCTTATGGATCTGTATTTTCATCTAATTATAATACTAGACCTAAAATTGCAGAATATCTTATTAGAGGAAATGATGCTGTTTTAATTAGAAGCCGTGAAACAGTAGCAGCCATTCTGGCTAATGAAAAAAATTTACTTAAATAGCTAGCGTTAATTTAAAAATATGCCTATAAACTACACAAAAATGAATAGCCAAGGCAATGATTTTATAATCATTGATATTACAACTGAGATGTTTGAAGAGACCCAGGAGAACATAACTAAAATATGTTCTAAAGGAAATATAGGCTGTGACCAGTTGCTACTTATAAACACATCTAATATAGAGAATGTAGGCTGTATAATTTATAACAGCGATGGCACAGGAGCATGTCAATGCGGCAATGGCTTGAGAGCCATTATGTTATATCTCAATAAAAAATTTTCCATCACTGAATCAACAATTACTATTTGTGATGTCAACTATAAGGTTCATGCCATAGATAAAGACAAGATATCAGTTGAGCTTGGCAAGCCAAGAATTGAAAATTTAATAGGATATAAACAGAAAGATTACCCTGCTGTATTTATTGGTAACCTACATATCATAATAGAGAATTATGATGACGCTGGCAGACCCTCTATCTTGAAAAATATGAAGGAAGAATTCGGGAATGATTATAATTTAATTTTTATTTTAAATTTAGAAGAATATATAAAAAATATTGGCAAACCTCTTAGAATAAAAGTAAACGAAAGAGGAGCGGGGTGGACTAAGTCTTGTGGTAGTGGAGCTGCTGCAGCTGCAGCATATCTTATTGAATACAATTATGCTGAAGATTCACCAATAATTATAGAACAAGATGGCGGGATACTAGAAGTACACTGGGATGGTAGCATGACATTAAAATTAGTAGGGCCAAGTGAATTTGAATATGATGGTATTTGGGATGGATAATATTTCTACCTTCATAAAAAAATTTATATCTTATATCAAAATTGAAAAAAGATATTCAAAAGATACTGTAAAAAATTATTCACTAGATTTAGAACAGTTTAGAAT
>PBFS01000006.1 GCA_002718845.1 Gammaproteobacteria bacterium
AATAAGTGAAATAATTTTTTTATGAATATATACTTTACCAATGATAAAACCCATTGAGATAAGATATGTTAAAAAAAGCAACATCGTTTTCATTAAATTTGAAGATGGAATTAGCGAAAATTTAACTGTTGAGTATTTAAGATGCTTTTCACCATCTGCGGAAGTAAAAGGTCATGGCCCTGGCCAGGAAGTTTTACAAACAGGAAAAGAAAATGTTGGCATTGACAATATTGAACAAGTTGGAAATTATGCGGTTAAAATTATTTTTGATGATGGTCATAATACAGGATTATATTCATGGGAATATTTGCATGAATTATGTGTAAATTACAAACAAAATTGGCATGAGTATCTAGATAAACTTTCAAAATCAGGATATGTTAGAAAAAAACCATGAGTAAAGTTATAGAAATATCAACAGATAAAGCGCCTTCAGCTATTGGAGCTTATTCGCAAGCAATTAAAGTTAATAATATGATTTTTATTTCAGGGCAAATTCCCTTAAACCCAAAAACTATGGAGGTAGTTCCTGGGAACTTTGATTGCCAAGTGGATCAAGTTCTAGATAACATAATCTCAATAGCTATGGAAGCTGGGTGTAATGCAAATAATATTGTCAAAATAACTGTTTTCTTGAAAAACTTAGAGAATTTCCAAGCAGTGAACAAAGCAATGGAGAAAACTTTTTCAAAGCCATATCCAGCTAGAGCTGCTGTTGAGGTTAGCAGGTTGCCTAAGGATGTTGAAGTAGAGATGGATGCTATTTTGATTGGTAATTAATGATAAATGTCTGCAATAAAAAAATTAGAAGATAGAGAATTAGAGAGCATTCCAGGCATAGGGCCTGCCATAAAATCGCAATTAAATAAAATAGGCATACACAGGGTTACAGATTTATTATTATTTTTACCATCCTTCTTAATTGATAAAACAAAGACCACAAAAGTTTCTGATGCCGTTAACTCTTCTAAGTGCATATTCATAGGGGTCATTGAGAAAGTTTTTGTCACGAAAGGATTTAATCCTAATTTAATTGTGACCACATACATTGAAGAGAAAAAGATTCAGATTAGATTTATCCATAAAATAATAATGTATTCAAAACTCAGAGCTGGTATGAAAATTAGAATTACTGGGACACTGTATATCAAAAATGGATTATATCAATTTATACATCCTGAGATAGAGGTTTTTGATTTAGAAAAATCATTGGAATCAGTGATACCTTATTATAATACTAAAAGGACAATCTCACAAAACAGAATAAGAAAATTTATTAGATTTGCTTATGAATATATTTTATCAAAAAACTCAGAAGATATTTTCAGTGATGCTTTGCTGAGCGAGTTAAAGTTGCCCGGTTATTTAAATGCGCTTAAGTATTGCCATGCTCCTGATTCTAACGATTATGAAAAATCAAATGACTTATTTATTCTTGGTAGAAAAAGATTCGTTATAGAAGAATTAATGGCGCATAAGATAATACTTAATAGCGCTAAATTAAAAAATGACAGCGGAAAAACATATGAATTTAAATTTGATTCTAATTTANTAGAAGAATTNATAAGAAATTTAGANTTTTCATTNACNGAATCACAATATGACGCGGTTNAAGAAATNAAAAAAAGTTTTAGTTTAAATCANCCTACAAGTAGATTGATTCAAGGNGATGTNGGNTCAGGAAAAACTATTGTNGTACTTATTGCATCTCTTATTGCATGCTTATCTAAGTTACAGNCTGCTATTTTAGTNCCTACTGAAATTTTAGCAGANCAACATATGAAAACATTTAATGAAATACTTAAAGATACAAACTTTAAAATTAAAACTTTAAAAAACAATATGCCTGATTCAGAAAAAAATAATATTGTATCAGAGCTCTCAAAAGGCAAGCTAGATATAGTTATTGGCACACACTCATTGCTTTCTAAGCAAATAGAATTTTATAAATTAGGACTGGTTATTGTTGATGAACAACATAAATTTGGCATAAGACAACGATCAGCATTATCAGAACAANTAGAATCTCCAAACAAAATGCAACCACACCAAATATTTATTTCTGCTACACCCATACCTAGATCTCTATCCTTGGTCTTATACGAGGGGCTTGATTACACGCTAATTAAAGATTTGCCACAAGGGAGAAAAACTATAATTACTAAANTGATNCATAATGNNGACAAAAAAACTTTATATACTAGNGTAAGGAATATTCTAAATAAAGGNTNCCAANNATACTGGGTTTGCCCCTCTATAAATCAAACAGAGTCGTCTGAGCTNGAGTATATTTATGATGTTTACGANAAATTGCAAATAGAACTGAAAGAATATTCCATGGGCATGCTCCATGGTCAGGCCGATAAGACAGATAACGAAAAAGCAATGAATAATTTCATTATGGGCAAACACNAAATACTTGTTTGNACTACTATGATAGAGGTTGGGGTAGATATAGAAAATGCAACATGTATTGTTGTTGAAGATTCAAACAGGTTTGGTTTATCACAATTACATCAGCTTAGAGGTAGAGTTGGTAGAAGCAACAAACAATCTTTTTGTTATTTAGTTTATAAAGACAATATTTCTGATGATGGTAGAGCCAGATTAGAATCACTAGAAAAAAACTCCGATGGATTTTTAATAGCTGAAGAAGATCTAAAATTAAGGGGGTCGGGTGATTATTTAGGAGTTAGGCAGTCTGGATACAATAATAATTTTAAATTAGCAACAATAGATGATTTAATTNCCAANATTGAAATTGTAAAAGGTTTAAAAAATAACATTATAAATCTAAGAGATAACAACAAGGCCAAACTTCTTAGTAGATGGGGGAATGTTGAATCAGAGACGCTGCGCTTATAATTATGAAATATCAATACCTGAAAAATTGGAAAAAAGAGAGATTGCTAAGAAATTTACACTGTAGCTCTAAAGTAGCAGTAATTGACAATACTTCACTTACCAAAAGATTAGAGTCAATCAAGGATAATAATTTCAAAGTAAAAGTATTATCTCAAAAGGTAGTCTATACAAGAAAATTTATTTTTGATAGAAAGTTAAAAAATTTTCAAGGATATAATGTCGCAAGAACAGTTTCTATTGAATCAAACAATTGTCCAACAATAACTGCCTTAACATTCTATCCATGTAGATTTCTTAGTGGGCGTGAAAGATTTATAAAACTGTTAGGTAATAAATCCCTGGGTGCATATATTTTAGACCCAAGAAGATTTAAAAAATATTATGTCAGTTACAAAATAATTCAAAATGAGATTCATCGTATTGTGGTATATATATTTAAAAATAAAAGAATCTTGGTTGATGAAATATTTCCAATGTCTTTCAGATATAAAGANCTTTCTCTTTTACAAGCTAGAAGAAAGTTCTGAAAAATCCCCTATCTTCGATATGGGAGTAGGGTGGTTGTCATTCATATTGTTAACATATATTGACTTAAGACCCGCATGATATGCAGAATTAATATTATCTATTGTGTCTTCGATAAGAATTGATTTTTTATAATCTAGATTTAAATGCTGTCTTAAAATATACCAAAACTGTATATCTTCTTTGACATATNTAAGTTCATGAGAGCAAATAATTGTATCAAAGTATTCATTTAATGTAAATTTGCTTAATTTTATATCTAGTGTTTTTTGATGAGCATTTGTAACAAGGTAGAGTTTTTTGTTTTTATTTTTAAGATCTTCNAGTGTTGCAANAACATTTTTTTTTAATTTAATTTTTTNCATAGTTTCTTTTTTCTTCTTTTCTTTTGTAACGTCTATGTCTAGAATATTTGTCCAATAATCTAAATCATACCAATCTCTAGTATTTTTTTTATAATGAAATAATGAATGAGTTATTTTTACAGCTTGTTCTAAACTCATGTTATTTTTTTTTGAATATATATATGGTATGTATTCTTGCCAAAAATAATTATCATATTTTGTGTCTAGCAAAACACCATCCATGTCTATTAGAATATGTTCAATATCTTTTAATTGCATTATATTTACTGTATCATCATTTANAATAATTAATATACCATAGTATATGCCAACAATTAAAAATAAGAAAACTATTGCAACTACGAAGTTGTTTAAAATTGAAAAACTTGATATAAATTTTTCAAAAAANGTAGACAGAGAATATGAAATTATCTCTGGCACGGGCCTAGGGGCTGTCATGGTATTACCCATACTGGATAATAATTTAATTTTTATCAAAGAATATGCAGCAGCAATAGATGACTATTCTTTAACTTTCCCAAAAGGTAGAATTGATAATCAGGAAAAAATATTAGAAGCTGCTAATCGAGAATTACAAGAAGAAATTGGGTTTAAAGCAAATAAAATGATTAATGCCTATACACTAGATTTAGCTCCAGGATATCTAAGTCACCAGACATATATTGTTATTGCATCAGAATTGGAATATTCTGAATTAGAGGGTGACGAACCCGAAAAATTAGAAATAGTTAAATGCCCCTTGAATTCAATTACTACTTTTTTGCTGCAACAAAAAAATATAGATTCAAGAGTTTTTGCTGCAGTTTTTATTTATTTAAACTTTTTAAAAGATGAATGAANTATTACATATACACAAAAATATTCCTAAATTAATTAATATTTGCGAGGAAGTCGGTAATTTGCAAATAAAATTTCATAAAACTAAAATCGAATATACTTCCAAAGAAAATAATACACCTGTAACAGATATTGATATTAAATCTAACNACATTATAACTAAAAAAATAAAAGATTTTTCAAATGAAATACCTATAATTTCTGAAGAGAATTATCAAGGAATTAATATAGATGACTGTTTTTGGATAATAGACCCTCTTGATGGCACAAGAAATTATATAAACGAAGGGNATCAATTTTGTATTAATATAGCTTTTGTCAAAAATAATTATCCAATATTTGGTATGATTTATTCACCAATAGAAAAAAAAATATTTTATGCTATAGAAGGACAAGGATCGTTCTTAAAAGAAGCGAACAAGGAACCAGTACTAATTAATATAAACAAAATGAATTCTAATTTAGTTAATATATATACTAGCTCTTCTATGAATGAAAAAAAAATTAATCTTCTTATAAATAATATACCCAATGCAAAAATAAATAAATTTTCTAGTGCTTTAAAGTTTGCTGCCATTGCCTCAGGAGATGGGTGTTTTTATCCTAGATTAGGCCCTACCCATGAATGGGATACAGCTGCTGGTCAATGCATTGTTGAAGAAGCTGGCGGAGTAGTTGTTGATAAACATATGTCTAGATTTAGATATAATAAAAATGATACATATTTGAATCAGGAATTTTTTGTCATTGCTGATTCTGAGTTTAATTGGAAAACTATTATTAATCAGCTTTGTGATTAGGTTTAATTGAATCTATAAATGCCTTTTTGTTCAGTTTCCTAAGTAATTTATATTTTCCATATTTGCCTTTGTTCCATGTTATTTCAATGGCTTCATAGCTTTTGATATTTTCTTTATATTGCTTCTCTTTCATTTGTTTTTGTATTTTTATGTTATCATAGTTTACAAATCGAAGACCATGTTTAAAAATTTATTTGAAAATATATCTCCAAGAAAATTTTATAATTTTTCTACAAAATTAATACCTTGGACTTTGTTTGTATCATTAGCTTTTATATCTTATGGTATTTATCTTGGCCTATTTGTTGTACCTGCAGATTACCAACAGGGAGATGCATTTAGAATTATATATGTTCATGTGCCGAGTGCATGGTTGTCCTTATTTGCATATTCAATTTTATTTGGATGTTCTATTATTTCATTAGTTTGGAGAATTAAAGTATTTGAAATATTGTCTATTGCTTCGGCTAGACATGGCGCTCTTTTTACTTTTTTAGCTTTAGTCACTGGATCTATTTGGGGTAAACCTATGTGGGGCACATGGTGGGTATGGGATGCAAGACTAACTTCAGAATTAATATTATTTTTTATCTATATAGCTATAATAATTTTATATAATTCATTTGATGATAATAGAAAAGGCGCAAGAGCAGCTAATATACTTGCCATTGTCGGCTTTATTAATATACCCATAATACATTTTTCGGTCGAATGGTGGAACACTTTACACCAGGGGCCAACAGTGATGAAATTTAGCACTCCTTCAATCTCGAGCGAAATGTTGTTTCCCCTGCTTTATACTGCTTTGGGTTTTACATTTTATTTTTTTACAGCTTTATTGTTATCATCTAGAAACATTTTACTTGTAAGAGAGAAAAATAGTCAGTGGGTTAAATCAATCTAAGCTTACCTTTAATGCTTTAACGCATGCAGTTGGAGCGATGAGTGAGAATAGCAAAAACAACATCCCCATCAAATATAGCTCAGAGTGATAATTGGCTCCTATATGAGCATTATTTACAGCGCTAGTGCCAAATATTAAAATTGGAACATATAACGGCAATACAATCACTGACATTAAAATTTTATTTCTTTTTAAGCTAACTGTTAATGCCGCAGCAATAGATCCTAACAGACTCATAGTTGGCGTGCCTATCAGTAGGCTAAAAAATAAAATTAGGGAAGTATGG
This sequence comes from Gammaproteobacteria bacterium, assembly GCA_002718845.1. GTDB lineage: Bacteria > Pseudomonadota > Gammaproteobacteria. The sequence goes on from PBFS01000006.1 coordinate 6,583, forward strand.
TAGCTAATTCCTAGAAGTATAGCAATTAAAGGCGCAATAATCACAACAGGGAAATTAGATAATAACCAGTGAGATAGTATTTTAGCGGCTACACTTTCCTCTTGGTTTGTATCATCAACTAGAGACTCCTCGAGAGTCCCATCTTCAAAATCTTCCTTAAAAATTGTTTCAAGATTTAGTATACAAATTAATAAACAAGATACCCAAATCATCAAAGGCACTAATTCTAAAATAATATTTTTAGATACGTAACTAATAGAAATATTAAAAAAAATCATAATAATAAATAAATAAATAATAGGCATAAATGATTCATACCCAGACCTNGATGCAATTTTAAATTCTTTATTTATGATACGAGTAAAATCCATGTTTAAATTTTATAATTAATTGTATTTGTAAATATATTATTTACTTCTGTGTGATTCGTAATAACAACAGATGCCCCAGATGATAATAGTCCATAAGTTGTTTCATTAAAAATTTTAATACCATCTTCATCCAATGAACTATATGGCTCATCAATTAAATACAAGTGAGCATAATTCATTATTATTTTCATTAATGAAACTCTTTTTTGTTGTCCATGTGACAAGTGCTTTATGAGAGAATCTTTGTAATCTATCATTTTGTATGTTTCTAAAGCATCTAATATAGTTTGTTTATCTTTATGGGTGTCTAATGAATAATACAAATTTTCATAAGCAGTTAAATTATTTTTTACCCCATATTTATGTCCAATATAAGTTCTTTTGAGAGATTTATCAAAACTATTGTGATATATCATTTCTCCGTCAGTGCATTCAGTAATGCCGGCTAAAATTTTTAAAAGAGATGTTTTGCCTGATCCATTCTTGCCATATATGTTAATTAATTGACCTTCTTGGATGTCTAAATTGATATTAGAAAATATACAATAATCATTTCTTGTTAGACTCAAATTTTTTATTTCAAGTAATTTGTTCATTATCCTATATGAGTCTTTCTTTAGAAATAATTATTCCATCACTATCTGAATATAGAAAATCACCTTCTTGAAATAAAACACCAGCAAAGTTTAAATCTTTTTTAAACTCTCCGGCATTGTTCTTATTACTTTTTTTGGGCATAGTATTTAAAGCTTTAATGCCAATTGGAATGGAACTTATGATTTCTGAATCACGAATACATCCGTTAATAACAAATCCAGACCAGCCATTCTCTGATGCTTTTTTGGCTAGATTATCACCTAATAATGCACATTTAGTTGAACCTTTGCCTTCAATGACCATTACATCACCATCAACTTTTGTATTAACAAGTTCTTTCACATAAGAATTATCTTCGATAGCAATAACAGTTCTTATTTTGCCCATAAACTTTTTCTTTTCTCCATAAAGATTAAATATAGGTTCTGCTATTTGAATATTTGTATCTTCATCGCATAAATCTGCAGTCGTAAATTCACTCATATTTTTAAACTCCCTCTTAACTTCGATAGTATTATTAGAGCAGGAATTGCTATTAAAGAACAGAAGACAAAATATAATTCCCAATCAAATAATTCAACAAGAAATCCCGATGAGCCAGAAAATATAGTTCTTGGTAAAGACATAATGGCAGTCATTAGTGCAAATTGAGTTGCTGTAAATTCTTTATTTGTCATATTTGCAATAAACGCAAGATAAGCCGTATAACCCATGCCGGCAGCAAGATTTTCTAATGAAATTACAACCATTAAGGCTAATATGTTATTACCTATTATTGCCAAGGCAGCAAATCCTAAAGTTGCAATAGCTTGGAATAATCCAAACATTATCAGTGATTTAAATAAGCCTATTCTTAGTGAAATAATTCCACCTAAAAATGCTCCTATTAGCGTTGCAACCAAACCAAAAACTTTTACTACTGTTCCTATTTCTGTTTTTGTAAAACCTATATCTAAATAAAAATTTGTGCTTAGGGAATGCGCCATAGTATCTCCTACTTTGTAAAGAAGAATAAACATTAATATTAGTATAGGGACCGTTAAATTAGTATTATCCTTATCTTTAAATCTCTGAAAGAATTCTATAAATGGGTTTTTTACAGCGTTTATAAAGCTGGATGGTTCTCCAACAGCTTCAGGTTCCTCAGCTAATAATGTTGTAATTACACCAATAATCATTATCACCGCCATAATTGAATAGACATATTGATAGGACATAAGATCTGCTAATATTAATCCGCCAGCTCCAGCCGCTAACGCACCAATTCTATAACCTAATACATATGCAGACGCGCCCAGAGTTTGCTCATTATCATGTAACGATTCTCTTCTAAAAGCATCAATTACGATATCTTGTGAAGCCGAAAAAAAAGTAACTAGTAAAGCTAACACTGCTACATTAAAAGGGTTTAAGGTTGGATTTGTTAGACCAAGACCTATTATCGATAATATTAATAATACTTGACTGATGATTAGCCAGCCACGTCTTCTCCCGAGTTTACTTATTACATATCTATCAAAAAATGGAGCCCAAAGAAATTTTAGAGAATAAGGAAGTCCGACTAAAGCAAATAAACCTATGGTAGATTTTGATATCCCTTCATCAGTCAGCCATGCTTGTAACAATGTTATAGTTAAAAGTAGTGGGACCCCAGAGACAAAGCCCATAATAAGAGATATCAACATCTTCTTTTCTAAATAGGGATTTATCGAATTTTTTATTTTTATCAATAAGTTATAAATCATAATCTATAATTAAAGGGCTATGGTCAGAAAATCGTTGTTTTTTATATATCCTACTTTTAAGCACTTTTATCTTTTTCATACTACATAAAACCTGATAATCAATTCTCCATCCTACATTATTATTCCAAGCATTTCCTCTATTAGACCACCAAGTATAATTATCTGGCTCTTTATTTACTTCTCTAAACGCATCTATAAGACCATGTTTGTAAAATATTTTATCTAGCCATGCTCTTTCTTCAGGCAAAAACCCAGAATTTTTTTGGTTAGCCTTCCAGTTTCTGATATCTATTTCTTTATGTGCAATATTCCAGTCCCCACAAAGTATTGTTAATTTTTTGCGTTTTAAAATTTTCTTTATATATAATTCAAATTTGTCCATAAATTTATATTTTAATTTTTGTCTTTCCTCGCTTGAGGATCCTGATGGGAAATATACAGAAACTATATTGAAATTTTTAAATTCTAGCTCAATAAACCTACCTTCCTTTTCAAAAAAATTTGATCCAAATTTATTTGTAATTTTAATTGGCTTATTTTTAGCAAAGATACAAACACCGCTATATCCTTTTTTAATAGCAGTTTCCATATATCTGCTATAACCCTTTAGTTTGAATTCTGGCCCAGTTATTTGATCCTCCATTGCTCTTGTTTCTTGCAAACATATTAAATCTGTTTTTTGTTTAGCCAGCCATGCAAATAAACCTTTTTTTTGACTAGCTCTAATACCACAAACATTTAGAGTTAAAATTCTCATATTCTTTATACACACTGTGTTAATATATTGATATTACTAAATTTATATATGAACGACCTTAAAAAAAGATTCATAGAATTCACATTAGACCATGAAATACTAAGATTTGGTAATTTTACTCTTAATTCTGGTAGAGAGAGCCCTTATTTCTTTAATACGGGATTGTGTTGTACTGGCAAATTATTAAATAAACTTTCTAGATTTTATTGCGAATACATCGTGGAAAATAATCTTGAGTTTGATTTTATTTTTGGTCCTGCTTACAAAGGTATAACACTTTCTTCATCTATTTGTCTAAACTTAGAGGCACAACATAATATTGATAAACCATATACATTCAATAGAAAAGAAATTAAATCACATGGAGAAAAAGGTGTTTTTGTTGGCTATATACCCAAAGGCAATGNCTTAATTATAGATGACGTTATATCTTCTGGTGCTTCTATACTAAATTCTATCGATCTTATGGATTCTAATAATGCTAAAGTTTCATCAATATTAGTTGCATTTGACAGAATGGAAGTTGGCAAAAAATCTCGGGCTTCTTTAGAGATAGCAGAAAATCATAAATTAGATATACATTCAATTATAAATTTAGATGACATCTTAAACTATACAAAAGAAAATAAGAATTTAAAATCATTTGTAAACTTAATGCAGGACTACATAAATAAATATAAAAGGTAGATTAATTATAAATTAAACTAGCTCCCACTAGAATAGTTATAGTTTGATATATAATTTTTATAGTTTTGTTATCTTTTGATAGAGCAAGATGTGCTCCAAAATATCCTCCAATTAATGAACCTAATAGCAAAGGTGGTAAAATTGACCAATCAATATTTGTTAATAAACCAAGAGTAATTGCGCCTGTTGCATTATAAAAAAATCCTACTATTACTAATGTATATGCGATTGCTCTTTTGTAATCCATGCCATACCAAGAAATCATAATAATTGTAAATATTAATCCTGTGCCTGCAGATAAAGAGCCATTCAATAGTCCGACAAAAAAAATCAAGACTATTCCTAAAAAATTATTTTGTGTAGAGCTTACATATTTTTTTTCATATTCACCATATTTTTTTTCTTTAAACGAATAAATAGCTAGTGAAATAATTAAAAAACCTAAGAGTAATCTTGATAATTCATCGTTTAGATGTGATATTAATTTAGCGCCTATTATTACACTTGGTAACCCAAACGATAATGATACCAATAAAAGTGTTTTATTAAATTCGACGCTTCTAAGAAATCTTAGAGAAGCACCAATGCCAAGAGCGACTGTTGCTGTTTTATGTACTGCTAATGCATTAATAAATGTAGTGTCAAAAATTAATAAAATTGCTGGTAATTGTATTACGCCTGCGCCTCCACCAGAGAAAGCGGAAAATATATTTGAAATTAAAGAGACTATAAATAAATAAAAGTATTCGAGCAAATTAATTCCTACGAATCATTGTTCCAATCCCTTCGTCAGTGAATAGCTCTAACAATACTGAATGATCAACTGTTCCGTCAATTATTTGTACATGCTCAACACCTGATGCAACAGCCTCAAGTGCAGAATTGACTTTTGGTAACATTCCTTTAGATATAGTTCCTTTTTTTATGAGTTTTTTTACTTCATTTGCATTAATAGATTGAATTAAACTATTTTTACTATCAAGTATTCCGGTAGTATTTGTTAGAATTAAATATTTGCTGGCTTGTAATATGTGAGCTATTTTACCTGCTACTACGTCTGCATTGATATTATATGTTTTGCCATCATCCCCTATCCCAATTGGCGCAATCACAGGAATAAATGGAGAGCCATCCAATAAGCTAACAACTTCAGGATCAATACTTTGTACTGTGCCTGTATTTTTAAAATCAATATCTTTGTATTCACCTTCGCCTATAATTTTTTTTGCTCTAATAAGCCCCCCATCCTTGCCCGAGAGGCCTACTGCTTTACCCCCTAGCGCTGTGATTGTGTTAACTATGTCTTTATTTATTAGTCCACCTAGGACCATCTCTATAATATGAATTGAGTTTGGATCTGTAATTCTCATTCCATTTGCAAATTTTGACTCAATCCCAGATTTTTTCAAATATGATGTAATTTGTGGTCCTCCCCCGTGAATAATAACTGGATGCACTCCCACTTGTTTTAGCAATATTACATCTTTAGCAAAATTATTTTTGAGAGTTTCATCCGCCATCGCATTACCCCCAAATTTTATTACCAGTACTTTCCCAGATAATTGCTGGATGTATGGCAAAGCCTCTATAAGTACTTTTGCAGTACTCGGAGTAATTTTTGGCTCATCTCTATATATTACGTCTTCAAGTTTTTTCATTTATTTTAAAATGGTATATTCAAATTTTTATCTATCTTTAGCATAGCATTCTTCATTATTGTTTTAATTTTATTTAATGATTTTTCGTCATCTGCTTCAAATCTTAATACAAGATTAGACGAAGTATTTGAACATCTAATCAATCCCCACCCAAATGAATATATTATTTTTATTCCATCAATATTAATTATTTCAGCTCCTTTAAACTTAGTTAGTTTTACAAATAAATCCATGAAAGTAAAATGATTATTATCTTCAAATTCTATATTAATTTCAGGAGTTGTAGCTGATTTAGGTAAACTATTTATCATAGATTGCATTTTATTGTAAGATGAAAAGATTTCTAGAAGCCTTATAGATGAATATATTCCATCATCAAATCCATACCATTTATCATTAAAGAAAATATGCCCACTCATTTCACCTCCCAAGGTAGCCCCATGTTTAATTATTGATTCTTTAATAAAAGAATGGCCTGTTTTAGATAATATTGGGATACCTCCATTTTCAATTATTGTATTTTCTAAATGCTTAGAACACTTAATGTCATATACAATTTTACTACCAGGTTTATTTTCTAATATAATTTTACTAAATATCATAAGCAATTGATCAGGCCAAATTACTTCTAAAGATTTATCTATCACAATGACTCTATCCCCATCCCCGTCATACGCAAATCCTATATCTGCATTACGCTCTTTCATTTTATTTTTAAGCTGCACTAAATTTTTAATATCTGTGGGGTCAGGAGGGTGATTTGGAAATTCTCCGTCAACCTCCTCATTAATAACTTCTGCTTGAATATTTATACTATCAAATATTTTCTTTATAACTTTACCAGTAACACCATTACCGCAATCTATTATTATTTTTAAATTGGAAATTATTTTTATATTTGATTTAATATTTTTAATATAAGAATCAAGAATATTATTTTCTTTTTTTAGAATTCCTTTTTGAACATCTTTTATAACTATATTTTTACTCATGCCTGTGTATATCTCAGCTATATGGTTCCCAAAGAGTGTTTTATTATCCAGAACTATTTTTACGCCATTATAATTTTTTGGATTATGACTGCCTGTTATCATTAATCCATTTGCGATTTTTAAATGATTTAGAGAAAAATATAATAGAGGAGTAGGCAACATGCCAATATCTATCACATCATTGCCTGTTAATAAAAGCCCATTAATTAAACTATTTTTAAGTTCATCACTTGATAATCTGCCATCCATACACACACAAATTGGCCCAGTTTTAGAATGCTTTACTTTTGTGCCTATTGTTTGTCCTAGTAAAAAAAATATATCTTTATTTATTTCGCTAGGGTATTTTCCTCTAATATCATATGCTCTGAAGATAGAATTTGGGATTTTCAATTTATTTTTTACCTGAGGATCCAAAGCCACCTTTGCCTCTATTTGTTTTGCTAAATTCATCTACCACAGTTAAAGCTGGTTTATCAATAGTAATAAATATTAATTGTGCAATCCTATCAAGCGGTTCTATTTTAAAATCTTTATCACTTCTATTCCAACACGATACCAAAAGCTCTCCTTGATAATCAGAGTCGATGAGGCCCACTAAATTTCCTAAAACTATACCATGTTTGTGACCTAAGCCTGATCTAGGTAATATCAGTGCTGCATGCGCATTATTTTCTATATATATAGAGATTCCCGTTGGTATCAATTCTGTTGCATTAGTTTTAATGGTAATAGTAGAATTAATAGCTGCGCGTAGATCTAGTCCTGCCGAACCATCTGTAGAGAAGTTTGGCAATTCTTTTATATTTTTGTTGAGTACTTTTACTTTAACGTTATTTAACATTAGACTTCACCAATGAAAGCTTTTTTTTATATTCATTAGCAATAAACTTCATTGTTTTTTGTGCAATATTAATTTTTTTATCTGTGTCTATTTCAATACTATTATATTTTGAATATACAATTACTTTATTGTAATCTGACTCAAAACCAAGACCAAGTTCATGGTTAGCTATATTTCCAACTATAATATCTAAATCCTTATTCTTTAATTTTTCCATTGTATTTTTTTCTAAATCATCAGTTTCTGCTGCAAAACCAACTGTAAAAATATTTTTAAATTCTGTAGAAATTTTCTTTAAAATATCTATGCCTCGTTCAAATTCTATTTTTATATTATTCATCTCTTTTTTATATTTTGTCTGAGAATAATCCTTGGGCCTATAATCTGCTATAGCAGCAGTCGATATAAAGATATCTTTATCTATAATTTTTGTTAATACTGATTCAGCCATTTCATATGAAGTTTCAATGCATGTTGTTTTAATACCTTGAATTTTTTGTAGAGTGACAGGCCCAGTTATTATTTCTACATTTGCCCCCATTTGTTTTGCAGCAAGCGCAATTGCAAATCCCATTTTCCCGGAACTATAATTACTCATATATCTCACTGGGTCAATTGGCTCTCGAGTTGGCCCAGCTGTAACCAGAATTCTTTTCCCAGAAAGATCAGAATAAATATTCTTATTAATCAGTTGATTAATAATTTCATCAGGGTTTATCATTTTTCCATACCCAACATCTCCACATGCATGAGTTCCATAATTTGGGCCTATAATAGTAATTTCAGCTTCTCGTAATTTTTTAATACTTGCTTGACTAATTTTGTTATTCCACATATCTGGATTCATTGCTGGTGCAATAAATATTGATTTTGTAAAAGCTAAGCAGATTGTGGATAATAAGTCATCACCATGCCCATTAGCTAATTTATTCATAAAATTTGCTGTACATGGAGCTATTAATATTATGTCAGCCCATTTTGCCAAGTCTAGGTGGGAAAAATTTGTTAGGGTTGGTGAGTCAGAGTTTTCGGATATAACTTTGTTCCCTGATAAAGACTCAAGAGTAGTTTCGGTAATAAATAGTTCTGAACTTTTAGTCATTACTATTTTAATATTACAACCTTGCTTTTTAAGTTTACTGGTAAGGTCAGCAGCTTTATAGGCAGCAATGCTCCCCGTTATGCCAAGTAGGATATTTTTACCATTCAAAATATTCATAAAACTAAGCTCCAAAATAGTAATACTATTATATATATCTCAAAAAATTTAACAATTTTTCAATTTGTTTTAAATTATGGCCACTTGTCAAATTTATCCTCAATAAATCTTTATTTTTAGGCACTGTTGGATATCTAATTGCCTGTATAAATAACCCATTTTCAAAAGCTTTATTTTGAATTTTTTTTACTTTTCTTGGGCAGCCGTATGTAATAGTCTGTATAGGAGTTATTGATTCATTAATATTTATTTTATTCTCAGTAGCATTTTTTCTAAAAAAATGAATATTGTTTTTCAGTGTACGATTTAATGTTTTTGTTTTCATTATAAGCTTTATACTTTCTCTTGTTGCTCCTGCAAGTGCAGCTGGTAGTGCCGTAGAGTACACATATGGTTTAGATTTTTGAACTAAAAAATTTATTAGATTTTTTGAACCCGCTACAAATGATCCAAATGTTCCTACTGCTTTCCCAAAAGTCCCTATATAAGCATCAATTTTTAAATTTTTACCATGAAAAAAATTCAAGCAAGAAGGAAATATATTTTCGTGTTCCCTAAGAACACCAAACCCATGTGCATCATCTACGAATAACAAAGCATCATATTTTTTTGCTATACTTGATAAAATTGGAATATTAGTAATTTCACCTGTCATACTAAATATACTGTCTGTATAAATAATTTTTTTATATTTTTTAAAATTTGCTAATTTCTTTTCAAGATCAGCATAAGAATTATGATTGTATCGTATAAGTTTTGATGTCGATAATCTTGTCCCTTCTATTATAGAATTATGATTTAATCTATCTTGAAATATAATAATATTTTTTTCTGCTATAGCATTAGCTAGTCCAACATTAGCTAAATAACCAGAATTCATTACAAGCGCTGATTCAAAATTTAATATCTTAGATAAATCTTTTTCTAATTTATGATGTTCTTCAGTATAACCACTTATTAATGGAGATGAGCCAGAACCAACTCCTAGCTTTTGAATTTTCGAAACGATAGCTCGTTTTATATTTTTGTTATTAGACAGATTAAGATAATTATTACTTGAAAAATTTATATATCTTTTTTTGTTAATTTTAATTATAGATTCTTGAGGAGATTGAATGATTAATCTATCTCTATAATATCCAGATTTTTTAATATCTTTTAGTTCTTGATTATAATTAGACACTCGATCTAAGTTGTTCCAATTTTCAACTTCTTCATCAGTTTTTGGTCATGTTGTACGCTAGAGTTTTTAGCAGTAAGTAATTCTTCTCCATAAAATATAGAGTTTGCCCCAGCAAAGAAACATAAGGCTTGCATTTGATCATTCATAGAGTCTCTTCCAGCAGATAATCTTATAAATGATTTTGGCATTGCTATACGTGCCAATGCTATTGTTCTTATGAAATCAAATTCGTCGACATCGGCATTATCAAAGAATGGAGTACCTTTAACCTTAACCAATTGATTAATTGGAACTGATTCAGGTTGTTCATCAAGGTTTGCTAAAACATGAATAAGTTTAATTCTATCAATATTCTCTTCGCCGAGTCCTAAAATACCACCACAGCATACCTTTATACCCGCATCCCTAACATACTTAATAGTATTTAACCTGTCTTTATATGATCGTGTCGTTACAACTTTTTTATAGTATTCTTCAGACGTATCTAAATTATGATTATAGTAATCAAGACCAGATTTTTTTAGTTCGATTGCCTGCTCTTCTGTTAACATACCTAATGTTACGCAAGTTTCTAGTCCTAATTTTTTAACCCCCACTATCATTTCTTTAATTTTGGATAAATTGTTGTTATTCAAATTTCTCCACGCAGCACCCATGCAAAAACGAGATGCTCCATTTTCTTTCGCTTGTTTAGCTTGCGTTATTACCTCTTTGAGAGGCAATGTATTCTCAATATTTATCTCTGTTTCATATCTTATGCTTTGAGAACAGTATTTACAGTCTTCTGGGCAACCACCAGTTTTAACTGACATTAGAGTTGATATTTGTATTTTGTTTGGGTCATGAAATTCTCTATGAAGTTTGTGGGATTTCCATATCAAGTCATTAAATGGCAAATTATAAATTTGTTCTAATTCAGATAAAGTCCAATTATTTTTTATTTTAAGGTTCAACATTTCATTAAAGATAATTCAATATTAGACCAAAACTGATTATTAATCCAAATATATTATTATTTTCAAAGGCTGAAATACATTGATACGGTATTCTATTTTTAACTAACAGGTGTTGATAAATTATACACAAAGCTGAAATTAGTAAAAAAAAATAATATATCATTGAAAATGAATTTAAGATTCCTATCGCTATAAATAAACTTAACGCAAGGTAATGTAATGTTAAACTATATGTTATATCTTTGTCGCCAAAAAAAATAGCAGATGATTTTATTCCAATTTTTTTGTCATCTTTTTTATCAGCCATCGCGTAATAAGTATCATATGTTATAGCCCACATTATTGTTATTATATATAGTAATATACAATTTGTATCAATCATATCTTTCTCTAATATAAACACCATCGGAATGCTAGACCCAAAAGCTAAACCTAAAATTAACTGGGGCATTTTAAAGTACCTTTTTGTCAATGGATATAGAACTAATAAGAAAAGGGAAAAACCAGCAAACAATATAATTTTCAAGCCTAGCATTAGCAATAAAATAAAGCATATTGATATTAATAAACCAAATAATATTAGTGCCTCAGGATTTGAAACTTGTTTAGTAGCTAACACTCTGTTTTTTGTTCTTTCAACTTTTTTATCGAAATCTTGATCAAAATAATCATTTATAATGCAGCCAGCAGATCTTGTTACAATTATGCCAATTCCAAAAATCAGCATATAAAATAAATTTGGATTACCGTTTGAGGCTATTAAAAAAGACCATAATACTGGCCACATTAATAAATAAAAACCAATAGGCTTATCTATTCTCATTAATTGCATATACAGATTAATTTTTTCTAACATATTTTAGCTATATTTTTCCGTCAAGGCCCATTTGAAAATATTTATGTATTATTGAATCTTGATTTTCAAGCAACCAATCAATACTGGGTTCGTTATTCATTGCCTTATGTATTGCTGTAGCCGTTGCTTTTCTATGAATATCAAATAATATTTTATGATCAAGATTTTTATCTTTGGCGACGGATGGATTGAGCCAAACGGAAACAATTATTCCAAGATCATCAACTTTATTTTTTGGGAGATTACCATTTCTTACTGAATCAAGCACGCCATTAGCAATGGCAGCTTGTACTGTCCCCATTAAAATATTTGTATATTTATCATTTTTAACTGTAACTTTGCTTATCATTAATGTAGGAGGGCGGACCATTATATCTGTATTCATAATCGCCAAAACTTTTGAATGTCCTTTAGCCTGATTACCAAGCAAATTAGCAAATGCAGTGCCAAATGGACCATTCATCTCGCCTATTATTACTTCAGGTTCTGCTGCTGTGCCTGGTGGGCCGCCTGCTACTAATGCTTCTCCAACTCTCATTATTATTTTTTCTGTCATAATCTACACCCTTTTTATTTTTATGACTATAATATATGTTAAGTCAAATAAATGAAATAAGATATCATGATAAGGTTATTTAAAAATTTTAGTCCAGACATACATAAAACTGTGTATATTGATGAACAATCAACTGTCATAGGAAATGTAAAAATAGGGAAAGATAGCGCTATGTGGCCACAAGCTGTTGCACGCGGTGATATCAACCCTATTATAATTGGAGAAAGAACAAATATACAAGACGGCACAATAATTCACGTAACGCATAAGAGTAAATATTCTCCCAGCTTTCCCGTGACAATTGGAAATGATGTCACAGTTGGACATTCATCGATTATACATGCATGCAAAATAGCAGACAGGGTTTTGATTGGGATGGGAAGTATAGTTTTAGATGGCGCAGAAATTGCATCAGATACAATGATAGGCGCTGGAACACTTGTCGGACCAGGAAANCATTTAGAGGGTGGCTATCTATATTTGGGTTCGCCTGCAAAAAGAGTCAGAGAGCTCACTGAAAAAGAGATAAGTTTTCTTATATACTCTGCAAAATGTTATGTAGATTTAAAAAATGAATATCTTACGTAAAGCTAAGAACATTTTTTATATTTTTTGTGTTTGGCTTAAAATTATTCCAAATTTCATACGATAATGCCGCTTGTTCAATAAGCATGCCCAGTCCATCATAAGCNTTAATGGCGCCATTATTTTTTGACCATAACTGAAAATTTGTAGTAGTTTTTGAATAAAATAAATCATAACTGATACTCGAAGAGTTAAAAATATCAGTCGGAAAATTTATTTTTCCATCTTTTAGGCTAATAGGAGTTGTATTTATAATTAAGTCATATCTAATACCATCTTTATAATTGCACACATTAGATATATTTTTGTATTTATCAATTAATTCTTCCACTTTTGTTTGTGTTCTACTAAGAATATCTATTTTTTCAATGTCAATTTTACTTAAAGAATTTATAATACTTCTGGCAGATCCACCTGCCCCTAAAATTAATATATTTTTTTTTGCTAGAGAAATATTTTTTTCTTTTAAATCTTTGATAAAACCCTCTCCATCTGTATTAAAAGATTTAATTTTATTATTTTGCATTATTAAGGTATTAGCGCAGCCACACTCTAACGAAGATATATCGTGGTCATCAGCAAAAATAAATGCTTGATTTTTAAAAGGTATGGTTACATTTGCGCCAAAACCTTTTTTTGAAAAAAAACTTTGCGCGTNTGTTTCAAAATTATCAAACTCTGGTTCAATTTTTTTATACTGAATACTTATGCCTTGTTGTTTAGCAAACTCTTTATGTATATTTGGAGACAGACTGTGTTTAATAGGGTTCCCTATAACAGCAAATTTTTTTATTTCATCCATTTTAATGCTTCTTTTGCGTAATAAGTAATAATTGCATTAGCTCCTGCTCGTTTCATACATGAAAGAGTTTCAAGAACTATCTTTTTTTCAGTTAGCCAGTTATTTTTTGAAACAGCCTTTATCATAGAATACTCGCCGCTAACTTGATAAATAAATATCGGGATATTAAACTTTTCATTAATCCTGCTAACAATATCTAAATATGGGAGACCTGGTTTTACCATAACAATATCTGCTCCTTCATTAATATCTAACTCAACTTCATTGATAGCATCTTTTTTATTGGAATAGTCCATTTGGTATGTATCTTTATTTGATAACCCTAGGTTTTTTGTAGAACCTACTGCATCTCTAAAAGGTCCATAAAAATTTGATGAATATTTTGCAGCGTATGAAAGAAGTATCGTATTATGATATGAATTTTTCTCTAACGCNTGACGTATTTTCTTTATTCTCCCATCCATCATATCTGATGGCGCAATAATATCTGCACCGCATTTAGCATGACTTAAGGATTGTTTTATTAAAACCTCTATCGTTTCATCATTTAAAATCTCGCCTTTCTTGGAAATAATTCCATCTTGGCCATGCGATGTATATGGATCAAGTGCTACGTCAGTTATTATTGTAATGTTGTCAATTTTCAATCTTATCTCTGAAATTGCTTTTTGTATAAGCCCATTAGCGTTATAAGATTCACTACCAGTTAAATCTTTGTGTTTTTTATTAATACATGGGAACAAGGCAATTGCCTCAATACCAAGTTTTTTTAGTTTTTTTATTTCTACTATTGCCTTATCAACAGTATGCCTAAATATATTAGGCATAGTTTTTATCTTCTCTATTTTATTTTTTCCTTCAATAAGAAATATTGGCTGTATCAAGTCATGAGGTGAAAGAGTATTTTCTCTTATTAGATTTCTAAGAGATTTTGTAGTCCTCAGTCTTCGTAAGCGTGTATTTGGAAATCTTTTTTTCATTATGATACTCTAACACTTTTTATTTTAAGAGAAGATGATATATTAATCTATCAAGAATTAAAACAATGGAGGGTTTATGTCTATTTGGCATGAAGATTTTACACTGGAACACGTTATTTCTCTCAGAAATAACAATTTAAATAAGCATTTATGTATAGAATTTATCGAATTGGGTGATGATTATATAGTGGCTAGAATGCCAGTTGAAGATTTTACTAGACAATCCAGAGGCATTTTACATGGAGGAGCCTCATGTGTTTTAGCCGAAGCTCTTGGAAGCATAGCATCAAATATGTGTATTGATATGAGAAACCAAAAAGCTGTTGGCTTAGAAATAAACGCAAACCATGTTAGACCAGTATCAAGTGGTTATGTTACAGGAAAGACTACTGTCGCAAGCCTAGGGAAAACNGTTCATGTTTGGAATATAGATATATGCAATGATCAAGGAAAGTTAAATTGCATATCTAGATTAACTACCGCTATTGTAAAACTTAATGACAAAGAGAAAGAGTTTAATCAAGAAGTATTAAATAATCTCTTTAAAAAATAATTATAAAAATTTCAGTAGTTTTTTTTCGTAGTTCATCAAAGTTTTTGATTTTATTGTAGACCACTCCGCTTGTGGTGGCATAGACATCAATATTGAGTCAGCTCTACCATCTGATTGTAAACCAAATAGCGTACCTCTATCGTATATCAGATTAAATTCAACGTATCTACCCCTCCTATAAAGTTGGAATTCTTTATGGCTTTTATTATATTTATTAGAGCTTCTTTTATTTATAATTTTTATATAACTTTCTAAAAAGGAACTAACAACGTCTTCTAAAAAAAACATATAATGGTTTTTGCTTTTAGTATTTAAATTATCAAAAAATATNCCGCCGACACCTCTTTTTTCTTTTCTATGCTTAAGATAAAAATATTTATCGCACTGCTTTTTAAAATTTTTATAGTATTTTTTATCATGCTTATCACACATTTTTCTAGTATTGCTATGCCATAATTTTATATCATTTGCATAAGGAAAGTATGGAGTTAAATCATATCCTCCGCCAAACCACCATTTATTTTTTGAAAGCTCAAAGTGTCTTACATTTAAGTGGGAACATGGAACAAAAGGATTTTGAGAATGTACAACTACTGACACACCTGTCGCACGAAATTGTTTATGTTGACCAAGTTTTTTTGATAAAGCACTACTGGGAATAATTTTACCGCTAATAGATGAAAAATTAACAGCAGCTTTTTCAATAATTTTTCCATTATAAATTCCTATGCTAGTGCCACCACCACCAGTTTTATATTTCCAATTTATCTTTTTATTTTTAGATTTTTTGTCAATATTTATAAAATTATTAAAAATATTTTTCTGTATTTTTTTAAACTTTGACTCTATTAATTTGTAATCATTAGTTTTAGTCATTTTCGTATTATTTTATTTGTTATCATNTTTTTTATTATACTAGGTTTTTTCTCATTACCTAAANTGCCATCAACTAGAAAATCTATATTATCTGANAANATNTTTATNANATCTTGNTTGTTATTTATAGAGNNCTNATGGCTTTTGTTAGCACTTGTTGANATTATGGGNNTATCAAATTTTTTACATATTTCAATAATTNNTGGGTGATTTGATACTCGTACTCCAATTAAANNTGTNTTAGNATCTANAAGCCATTTAGGNGTTGAANGNNTTGATGGAATNAGCCAAGTGTTGTGCCCGGGCCATGAATTTTTAACTTCATCAGTAATTTTTTTNATNTNAATTAATTTANTTAATTGTNNAANNCTNGANGCTACTAANAGAAAAGGCTTATCTNNTGTNCTNTTTTTTATTTTATATATTTNNTTTACAGCTGTTTCGCANCATGGGTCACANCCTAATCCATAAANTGCNTCAGTAGGATANCAAANNANAGACCCTGTTTTCAGAAATNNTACAGCNTCATCACAATTTCCNGTGATCATGNCTTTTTAGNNCTGAANCTACGTTTCCCTNTTCGCTTNGGAGGTGCATTTTTAATCATTTCAATGCATTTTTCTTCATCTAAGCTTTTTGGCTCCACATCTTTAGGGATTTTTACATTAACTTTTCCGTTAGTAATATAAGGGCCAAATCTACCATTTAGAACTTTAATACCAGATTCTTCAAAAAAATTTATATTTATATTTGCATCTATTTCTATTTTTTCTTTTATTAGCTCTATTGCCTCTTGTTCTTGTATTTCAAAAATATCACGATCTCTCACGCTAACATTAGTTTTACCGTTTTTTAGATATGGCCCATATGGCCCAATGTTTGCTAAAATTTCTTCCCCATTATGAATTCCTATTTTTAGAGGTAAAGCAAACAACTTTATCGCATCATCCATCGTAATTGATTCAATATTTTTTTTCATTTCATACGTTAATGGCGCCCATTTTGGTTTTTCTTCATCTTCCTTTGTCCCCATTTGAATTGTTGGGCCATATTTTGTTAATCTGACCGTGACGGGTCTTTTTGTGTCAGGATGCATTCCTAGATTCTTTAATTCTCTTTGTTCCGATATATCAACGGTCTCTAGCTTTTCTTCCAAATTAGTTCTAAATGGTTCGTAAGTACCCTTAATACATACCATTGGGTCTTGTTCTCCATTTGCTATCAAATCAAGATTATCCTCTAGTCTTGCGGTAAACTCGAAATCAACTAAATCATTACTAAAGTGTTTTGTTAATGTATCACAAACTACGGTAGCTAGAGCTGTAGGTTGAAAATTGCTTGCATCTGGATCTACATAGTTGCTATCTAGTATTTTAGAGATAATTGTTACATAGGTGGATGGTCTACCTATCCCCAATTCTTCAAGCGCCTCAATTAAACTTGCTTGATTATATCGAGGAGGTGGTTGTGTAAATTTCTGTTCTATAGCTATATCTTTTATATCTAACACATCATCTTTTTTAAGTTTTTCTAGTATTTTTTTATTAAACTTATCTTTTTGATCATTATCAGATAAATCATATATTTCTTTAAAACCATTATGTTTTAAGAATGAGCCGCTATATTTAAATCCAAATTTTTCACCTAAATTAAAATCTATCGCCACTTGTTGATTCACAGCATCAACCATCTGTGAAGCAACTGTTCGTTTCCAAATAAGTTCATATAGCTTATATTCCGACTCTTCAAGATACTTTTTAATCTTATTTGGAGTGTTATTAATAGCGGTTGGGCGTATTGCCTCATGCGCCTCCT